>NZ_CP067421.1:300000-600000 GCF_016653635.2 Skermanella sp. TT6 | reverse complement strand
GACCAGCCCCTCGGTCTGCTGCAACGGCTGGCGGAACACCACTCTTAGGATCAGCGCTGTCTCGATCGCAAGGTCCGAGTAACGCGCCTGGCCGCCCGGCGTGGTCCGCCGCGGTGCCTGCCAAGCGGCGATCGCGTCCTCGGTGAACCAGATCGTCAGCGAGCCGCGCTGGCGCAGGCCAGCCTCGTAGGCTTGCCAGTTCGTCACCTTGTAGCGGGTTCTCGGAATCCGGTGGCGGCGGTCGGCATTGTACTTGTGCGGCATGCTCAGGCAGGGCGATCAGAAAAGGACCTGCTTCTATCCAGCATCATACGCACGGGCAACCGCCGCATCCGTGCACCAACGCAACGCTTTGCGCTCGCACAACCGGCCAGCGCAGGAAGCCGAAGCCCGCATCGCTGTCAGCATCCTCAACCGAATGCTCGACCTCAGACCCCGTCCCCGCCGCTTGAAGATCACCGAGCCAGGGGAGGAATCCGTGCTCTTCGGCCCCCGTGCACCACAGCATCATCATGTCGGAAATCGATCGGCCTTAAATCTCACATCGTCCCATTGCTCAGATTGATCTCGTCCTCACCTCAACACCCTCTGTTTTTCGGAACAGCAGGCCTCTCACGAAATCACCTGTCTCAGTTCCGGGAGCCAGCTCATCCGTGAGCGGGCGGTCCTACGATATGAGAGGAGCGGGGTATTACCACGACCTGCACAGGTCCTCGTCGATGCCGCTGCGGCCGGCGGCCCGGATCAAGTGGTAGCGCATGTGGTAGACCGCACCCTCGGCGTCGTGCCGCTCCAGCGCGGCCACGATGCTCTCATGCTCCGCCACCGGTTCGTACAATCGGTCGCGAGCCGTCAGCGGCGCCCGGTGGCTTTCCAGGATCATCGCCGAAAAGCTCTGGTACATGTCGGTGAAGACCCGGTTTCCAGCCGCCGTCACGATCGCCGTGTGGAAGTGCAGGTCGGTCCGGGCAACGCCCTCCAACTGACCCTCCTCGAAGCAGGTGCGCATCTCCCCGATCGTCCTGCGCAGCTCATCGACTTCCGATTGGGTGATCCGCGGCGCGGCGAGACCCGCCGTATAGGCTTCGACGTGAAGACGGACCTGGAACACGTCCTCCTTCGGGATGCGGTTGCCGAAGCGCCAGCCGGGTTGCGAGCCTTCGGCGCAGACGACGGCGCCGCGTCCCGGCTCGATCCGGATCGAGCCCAGCGTTTCCAGGACGCTCATGGCTTCGCGGAGCGACGCCCTGCTGATGCTGAAGCGGACGGCGAGGTCCCGCTGCGAGGGCAGCTTTTCCCCCGGCTTGATCTCGCCGGACTGGATCATGTCCTGGATGCGCCACACGATGGTCTGCGGAACCGGCGCTCGCGCCCCGTTGAGTGGAGTCATTCCTTCACCGAGCTTGCCTTTCACCGAGCCTGCTATTCCTGATTCCCGTAAAGGGAGAAAGCCATATCGCAAAGCGCGGAACCGGCACAAGGCTTCTGGACCGGCCGCGTTGATTGGTCTGACCGGTCCGATCTCATATCGTCCCGCTCGTTTGCCACGATACCGCCTAGAAAATGGACCGAAAGCGCTATTTACTTGGGCATACTGCAGAATCATTGTGCATAGTGCAGATTTTTATTGCGCCGCATACCGGCATATGATGATGCTATGTGGTCTTACCGGTAAGGCAAAAGGCCGATTCCGATATGTTCCAAGATTTCACGACCCGGACTGGCCAGGTTCGGACGGTTACCGCCGAGGCACTCGGTCCGTTCGGTGATCTGCCGGAGGGGCCGGCGGAAACGGGCCGGATCGATCTCGCGGCCACATTCAGCAATCTGCGCCCGCAGGCACGGACGAACGTGGCGCTCGTCCGCTGCGACGCCGTCCCGACGGAACTGCGGGTATCCGAGATGGAGTGTCATCCGTTCTCGGCCCAAGCGTTCATTCCGCTGGACGCCCGCGACTACATCGTCGTTGTCGCCCACGACGACGGCACCGGCAAGCCGGACCCGTCGACGCTGACCGCGTTCCGCGTCAGCCATCCGACCGGCATCAACTATCATGTGGGCGTCTGGCACATCGGCATGGCGTCGTTCGGGGACCCCGCAACCTTCGTCCTGCTGATCCACGAGGACGGCACTCCGGACGATCGCCGTTTCCCCGCCGTCGAGCCTTTCGATGTGGTGGTTTCCCCGGAAACCGCCTCGGGTCCGTCTTGAGCGATCGTTCACCGGGCCGCGGCTGCCGCGCCCCGCACCACCACCGAACGACTATAGGGGGAGCTTCATGAAAAATCTCGGCACCATGTTTGAGTGGCACCCGTCCGCCAAGGTTCTGTCCGGCCTGCTGTTCTCGGCGTCGCTGGCGCTCGCGTCGGCGCCCGCCGCCACCCCCGCCCAGGCGCAGAACGCCAAGTCCACGCTGGTCGTCGCCGGTCCCCGGACGCCGGAATCGCTGGACCAGGAGTATCCGCCGACCGAGGCGGTCCACGAACTGCGCCGCAATGTCTACGAGCGCCTGCTGGCCTATGCGCCCAAGAAGGGCGAGGACGGCGTCACCTACGAGGATTTCGGCAAGATCGTCGGCGCCCTGGCGGAGAGCTGGGAGGTCGGGCCGGACATGAAGTCCATCACCTTCCACCTGCGCAAGGGCGTGAAGAGCGCCGCCGGGAACGAGCTGAACGCCGACGCCGTGATGTGGTCGTTCGAACGGGGCTGGAACCTCAAGGCGAACTTCCACTGGTACATGACCCAGATCCTTAAGATCACGTCGTTCGAGAGCGCTTTCTCGAAGGTCGACGACTATACCGTCAAGGTCAGCATTCCCAATTCCTCGCCGCTGATCGAGCGTTTGTGGATCAACAGCGACCTGGGCATGCTGGATGCGGTCGAGATCAGGAAGCACGTCACGGCCGACGATCCGTGGGCGCAGCGCTGGCTCGCCACCAACAGCGCGTCCTTCGGTCCCTATCGGGTGACCAAGTATTCGCCCGGCCAGGAGATCGTCTACGAAGCCAACCCCGACTACTACCGCGGCGCGCCGAAGCTGAAGAGGGTGATCTTCCGCGAGATGCCGACTTCGGCCAACCGGGTCGCGGCGCTCCAGGCCGGCTCCGTCGACGTCGCCGAATACCTGCTGCCGCGCGAGCTGGTGCTGCTGGAGAAGATGCCGAACGTCAAGGTCAACAAGGTGTTCGGCAACTACATCCACCGTGTCGAGATGAACAACGACACGCCGCCGTTCAACGACGTCCGGGTGCGGCAGGCGCTCAACTACCTGGTCCCGCGCGACGACATCCTGAAGGCGGTCTACTTCAACACGGCGCGGCCGACCAGGAGCCCGATTTCCGAGATCTATCCCGGCTTCACCGACCAGTATTTCACCTATACCACCGATGTCGAGAAGGCCAAGAGCCTGCTCGCCGAGGCGGGCTTCCCCGACGGCTTCAAGACCGAGCTGGGTTATCGCACCGGCGACCAGCTCGAAGAGGAGATGGCCGTCATCCTGAAGTCGGCCTTCGCCAGGGCGGGCGTGGACATCACCCTGTCCAAGCTGCCGGCTTCGACCCTGGTCGAGCGCTACAGCAAGGGCACGATCCCCATGTACTTCTTCCGCGACATGGCGATCGTGCCCGACGCCGCCTACGTCGCGAACCTGTGGCTCAACAGCGCCTCGCTGATCAACTATTCGCACTTCAAAAGCGACGAGGTCGACAAGCTGATCGACCAGGCCCTGATCAGCACCGACGAGCCCAAGCGCCTCGAAGGCATGAAGCGGGTCCAGCAGATCACGGTGGAGAACGCGCCCTGGGTCTTCCTGGTCAATCCCGGCTATCAGGTCGCGACGCGGTCCAACCTGGGCGGCTATTCCTGGTACACGCCCAACGGCAACGCCTGGTTCGACTGGACCAAGAACTGAGCACGGCACACTGATACCGGCCCGGCGGAGGCTTGGACCCAGCCTTCGCCTCCCCGCATCCCAGTTGGCGAACCAATGAACCTTCAAGGCTTCTGGCGTGGCCTGCCGCGTCCCTTGCGCATCGTCGCCACCCGTCTGCCGCTGATCGTGCCGCAGATGTTCGGCGTGATGCTCGTGACCTTCCTGCTGGTGCGGATGCTGCCGGGTGATCCGGCCCTGCTGATGCTGGGCAACACGGCCACGCCGGACAGCATTGCGGCGCTGCGCGAAAGGCTCGGCCTGGACCGCAGCATCTGGGAGCAATTCATCGCCTACATGGGCAATGTTCTGCACGGTGACCTCGGCGTTTCCCTGTTCACCTCCAATCCGGTGACGGTCGACCTGATGGAGCGGGCTCCGGCAACTCTGGAACTCATCACATATGCGATGATCCTTACCGTCATCGTCGGCGTGACGCTCGCCGTCCTGTCGGTCGTCCACCGCGGCGGAATCGTCGACCGGTTCTCGCAGGTCTACGGCCTCGCGGCGGGGGCCATTCCGGATTTCTGGGTCGGGCTGCTGCTGATCTTCTTCCTGTTCTACCTCGCCGGCGCCGTGCCGGCTCCGTTCGGGAGGATCGACGCGATGGTCTCCGCGCCGCCGGGCGTCACCGGCTTCTACACGATCGACAGCCTGATCGCGGGCGACTGGACCGCTTTCCAGTCCTCCGCCGGGCGGCTGCTGCTGCCGGTCCTGACGCTGACCATCGTCAATGCCGGCGCGCTGATGAAGATGACCAAGACCAGCTTCAACGACATCTGGCGAAGCGACTTCATCCGGCACCAGCGGGCGAGCGGCCTGTCCCAGCGCGCCATCGTCCGCAGCGCGCTGCGCAACAGCCTGCCGCCGGTGATCACCCTGGTCGGTTTCCTGTTCGGCTTCCTTCTCGGCGCCGCCGTGCTGGTCGAGACCATCTTCGCCTGGGGCGGGCTGGGGCAGTACGCGGTCCAGGCCGTGATCAACAGCGACTATCCGGCGCTCCAGGGCTTCGTGCTGGTCGCGGCCGGCTTCATCCTGATCGTCTATCTCGTCGTGGACATCCTCTACGAGCTGGCCGACCCGCGGATCAAGGTGTGAGGAGAACATCCGCCATGGCTTCCCTCCGCAGCCTTCTCCCCTATCTCAGGCGCCACCCGGCGGCCCTGGCCGGACTGGTCCTGCTGACCCTGCAGGTCGCCGCCATCGTGTTCGCGCCGGTGCTGTCGACCCACTCGCCGGTCGAGGCCGACCCGCTCAGTTCGCTCCAGCCGCCGTCGCTGGAACACTGGTTCGGTACCGACGTGTCCGGCATGGACATCTATTCGCGGATCATCCACGCGACGCGGATCAACCTGCTGATCAGCATCTCGGCGGTGGCGCTGGCCTTAGCCCTGGGCGTGCCGATGGGCCTGCTGATCGGCTACTACCGGGGAATCGTCAGCTCGCTGATGATGCGCCTGTTCGACTTCATCCAGTCCTTTCCGGTGTTCGTGCTGGGGATGGCGCTGGTCTCGGTGATGGGGCAGGAGATCTGGAACGTCGCGATCGTCCTGGCCGTGCTGTTCACCCCGATGTTCGCCCGGCTGATCCGGGCCGAGGTGCTGTCGCTCCGCGAGCGGCCTTTCATCAGCGCTGCGCGGTGCAGCGGCGCCACCGACTTCTCGATCATGTTCCAGCATATCCTGCCGAACGCGCTGACCCCGGCCATCGTCCAGGTGTCGATCAGCATCGGCATGGCGATCCTGCTGACCGCCGGCCTGTCCTTCATCGGCGCCGGGGTGAGGATGCCGACGCCGGAATGGGGTCTGATGGTCTCGAGCGGTGCTCAGCAGATGATCCTGGGCGTCTGGTGGGTGTCGCTGTTCCCCGGCCTCGCGATCGTGCTTTCGGTCCTGTGCTTCGCCCTGCTGGGCGACGCGGTGAAGGACCTGTCGGACCCGACGACGAGGACCCGCCAATGACCGCCCCCGATTCTCACGCCCCCGATTCCAGCGTCCTCCTGGACGTCGAAAAGCTGAGGGTCGCGTTCGGCGACCGGACGGTCCTGAGCGATGTCAGCTTCACCCTGCGGCGCGACGAGGTGCTCGGCATCGTCGGCGAGACCGGGGCCGGCAAGTCCGTCCTCGCGCGGGCCCTGATCGACCTGCTGCCCGAGGGCGGCCGGATCACGGGCGGTGACGTGCGCCTGTCCGGCCGGTCCGTGCCGTCCATGACGCCGCGGGAGAAGCGCGAGCTTCGCGGCGGCCGGATCGCCCTGATCGGCACCAACGCCAAGGCGCTGCTCGACCCGGTCGAGAAGGTCGGCGCCCAGGTCGCCCGCGTCCTTCGCGCGCACAAGGGCGGCAGCCGCCGGGGCGCCTGGAAGGCGGCGGTCGACCTGTTCGCCAGGGTCGGCATCGTCGATCCGGAACGCCGCGCCCACGCCTATCCGCACGAGCTTTCGGGCGGCATGGCGCAGCGCGTCGTCATCGCCATGGCGATGATTGCGGAACCGCAGATCGTGCTGGCCGACGACGCGACGCTCGGTCTCGACGCCACGATCCAGGTCCAGGTGCTCGACCTGCTGGTCAAGCGGTGCCGCGACCTCGGCCTCGGCGCCGTGATCATCACCCACGACCTCGGTGTGGTCGCCAACTACTGCGACCGCATCGCCATCATGCGCGACGGCCGGATCGTCGAGCTGAAGCCGGCCGGCCGCTTCCTGGAGAAGCCGGAGGCGCAGTACAGCGCCGTGCTGCTCGACGCGGCGCGGGTCCGGCCCACTCCGATGGGGGCGTTCGGCACCGCCGCCTCCGCACCGCCAAAGCCGCTGCTCGAGGTCGAGAAGCTGGAGAAGTCCTTCCCCGTCGGCAACGGCAAGCTCGTCCGGGCGGTGGACGGAATCTCCTTCTCGGTCGCGGCGGGGGAGACGCTGGCCCTGGTCGGCGAGAGCGGCTCCGGCAAGACGACGGCCGGACAGTGCCTGGTCCGCCTGCTCGACTCCGACGGCGGGCGCATCCTGTTCGACGGAACCGACACCACGACCCTGTCGGAGCGCGGGTTCCGGCCGCTCCGCCGGCGCATCCAGATGGTGTTCCAGGAACCCTACGTGGCCCTCAACCCGCGCTGGCCGGTGGAGGACCTGATCGCGGAGCCGCTCGGCCTCAGCCCCGGCATGGACCGGGCCGCCCGCGCCAGGCGGGTGCGCGAGCTGCTCGACATGGTGCGCCTGCCCGCGTCGCTGGCGGCGGCGTATCCGCACCAGTTGACGGCCGGCGAGCAGAAGCGGATCGGCATCGCGCGCGCGCTTGCCACCGGTCCCGACTTCGTCGTGTTCGACGAGCCGACGACGGCGCTGGACATCCGGGTCCGCGCCCAGATCATCGACCTCGTGCGCGACCTCCAGCGGGACATGGGCCTGTCGGCGCTCTTCATCACCCACGACCTCAACTCCGTCCGGTCGCTGGCCCACTACGTCGCCGTGATGCGCAACGGCAAGATCGTCGAGCACGGCGAGACGGAGACGATCTTCGCCCGCCCGGCCGAGGACTACACCAAAGCCCTGCTGGCGGCCGAACTTCCGATCGAACAGAGCGAGGCGCAGCGCACCCGCGCGTTGAGTCGCCACGCGATGGCTCAGGCATGAGGGGCTCAGGCATAAGGAACAAGTACGACATGAGCGACGAGTCCACGATCCTGGTCACCGGCGCCGCCGGCCTGATCGGCAACGCCGTCCGTATCCTTCTCGAAGGCCGGGGCAGCCGCGTCCTGCCGGTCGACCGCGTGTCCGCAACTTCCGACGGGCTGCCGGTCACGGTCTGCGACGTCGGCGACGTGCACCGCCTGCACGCCCTCGCGGTCGAGAACCGCATCACCGGCATCGTCCATTGCGGAGCCCATTCCGGCCCCATGGTGGCGCGCGACAACCCGCATTCCATGGTCCAGGTCAACATCGTCGGCACCGCCAACGTGCTGGAGATCGCGCGCATCCACGGCGCCCGCTTCGTGTTCTGCTCCTCCACCAGCGCCTACGGCGACACGCCGGAGGGCCCGGTGCCGGAGGACGTGCCGATGATCCCCGGCAGCGTCTACGGCGCCAGCAAGGTCGCGGGCGAGCAGCTCGTCTCCACTTACGCGAAGCAGTACGGAGTCGACGGCGTCAGCCTTCGGCTGTCCTGGGTCTACGGGCCGCGCCGGACGACCGACTGCGTCGTACGGACCATGATCACGGACGCGCTCGCAGGCCGTCCGACCCGCATCCCGTTCGGGCGCGGCTTCCACCGCCAGTTCATCCATGTGGAGGACGCGGCCCGGGCGCTGGTCATGGCGCTCGACAAGCCGGACCTCCCGCGCCGGACCTACAACGTCACCGGCGGCAGCTACCTGACCCTGGCCGAGATCGGCGAGATCGTCCGCGGCATCCTGCCGGATGCCGACATCGAGCTGGGGGAGGGCGCCGATCCCGTGGACGATGTGCAGCGCCGCTTCGACATCTCCGCCGTCGAGCGCGATCTCGGCTTCCGGCCGGACATGACATTCGAACAGGGCGTGCGCGCCTATGCGGACTGGCTCCACGGCCGGGCGACCGCCTGAACAGGAGGAAAAGGGACATGACGGCCATTTTCAGTCTCGCCGGCCGGAAGGCGCTGGTCACGGGCGGCAGCCGCGGCATCGGCGCCGCCGTGGTCGAGCTGTTCGCCCGCCACGGTGCCGAGGTGGCGCTGTGCCACTACCGCGACGAGGCCAACGCCGGGGCGCTGGCCGCCCGGCTCGACGGCGAGGGCTTCACCGTCCACGCAATGCACTGCGACGTCGCGGACGAGGCGGATGTCGCGGCCATGGCTGCCTGGGCGAAGGAGCGGCTGGGGCAGGTGGACATCCTGGTCAACTGCGCCGGCATCGGCGGCGACAAGCCCTTCACCGGGATCACCGTCGCCGACTGGGACCGCATGATCGGCGTCCACCTGCGCGGCACCTTCCTGGTCACCCATGCCTTCTTCGGGGGGATGGTTGAACGGTCCTACGGCCGCGTCATCAATTTCGCCTCGCAGCTCGCCTACAAGGGCGCTCCCGGCCTGGCGCATTACTGCGCCGCGAAGGCGGGCATCGTCGGCTTCACCCGAGCGCTGTCCTACGAGGGGGCGCCCCACGGCGTTATGGTCAACGCGATCGCTCCCGGCCCGGTCGAGACGGAGCTGCTGATGGGGCTGACCGAGGAATGGCGCGCCATGAAGAAGGCGCAGCTTCCGATCGGCCGCTTCGGGCAGGTCGAGGAGATCGCCCCCACCGTACTGCTGCTCGCCTCCCCGGCGGGCGCCTTCTATGCCGGCCAGACGCTGTCGCCCAACGGCGGCGACGTGATGGTCTGACGCGGGAACGGGACTGAAGGGAGATTCGTGATGAGTGATTTCGATCTGGTCATCCGCGGTGGCACCGTCGTGACCGCTGCGGACACGGTCAGGGCCGACGTTGGCATCCGGTCCGGCCGGATCGCGGCCGTCGCCGACCGGCTGGAGGATGGTGCGGCCCGGGTCGATGCCTCCGGCCTGCTGGTGATGCCGGGCGGCATCGACAGCCACGTCCACCTGGCCCAGCCGGCGTTCGGCGGCCCCGCCATGGCGGACGGGTTCGAGACCGGCACGCGCTCCGCCATCGCCGGCGGCAACACCACCGTGATCCCCTTCGCGCTCCAGCCGCGCGGCGCGTCGCTACGCGCCAGCGTCGCCGACTACCACAAGGAGGCCGACGGCAGGAGCTATTGCGATTACGGTTTTCACCTGATCATCAGCGACCCGACCGCCAGCGTCCTGGGCCAGGAGCTGCCGGCGCTGGTGGACGACGGCTACACCTCGTTCAAGGTCTTCATGACTTATGATGACCTGGTGCTGAACGACCGCCAGTTGCTGGAGGTGTTCGACTGCGCGCGGGGCTGCGGCGCGCTGGTCATGGTCCATTGCGAAGGCTACGACGCGATCCGCTTCATGACCGAGCGGCTGGAGCAGGCCGGCAGGAAGGCGCCCTACTACCACGCGGTCTCGCGCCCCGAGTCGGTCGAGCGCGAGGCGACGCATCGCGCCATCAGCCATGCCGAGCTGACCGACGTGCCGGTCATGATCGTCCATGTTTCCGGCCGCGAACCGATGGAGCAGATCCGCTGGGCGCAGCGCAAGGGCCTTAAGGTCTATGGCGAGACCTGCCCCCAGTACATCGCGCTGACGGCGGACGACCTGAAGGGTCTCAACATGGACGAGACCGGCGGCAAATACGTCTGTTCCCCGCCGCCGCGCGACCACGCGAGCTGGGAGGCAATCTGGGAGGGTATCCGCACGGGCGTGTTCCAGACCTTCTCCTCCGACCATTGCCCGTTCTACTACGAGGGCGAGCAGGGCAAGCTGAATCCCAAGGCGCGGACCTCGTTCCGGTGGGTGCCGAACGGCATCCCCGGCGTCGAGACGCGGCTTCCGATCCTGTACTCGAAGGGCGTGGTCGAGGGACGGATCAGCCTGAACGAGTTCGTGGCGCTCACCTCGACCAACCACGCCAAGATGTACGGGCTCTACCCGCGCAAGGGATCGATCGCGCCCGGCTTCGACGCCGACCTCGTCCTGTGGGACCCCAACCGCAAGGAAACGATCCGGCAGGAACTGATGCACCATGGCGCCGACTACACGCCTTACGAGGGCATGGCGGTCACCGGCTGGCCGGTCGCCACGTATCTCCGCGGCATGCTGGTCGCGGAGGAGGGCCGGATCGTCGGCGAACCGGGCGACGGCGGGTTCCTGAAACGAGGGTTGTCGCCCTATGCGGTGCCTGCGCATGGCCGTGAAATCTGAGGTGACATCATGCCGACTGTACTGATAACGGGAGCCGGCATCGGGATAGGCCGTGCCACGGCGACAGCCTTCGGAGCCGCCGGCTATCATGTCGTCCTGACCGACGTGCTCGACGCCGTGGGGGCGGAGGCTGCGGCCGGGATCGTCGCCTCCGGCGGGCGGGCGGAGTTCCACCGGCTGGACGTGCGCGATACCGCCGGGGCGGAAGCGATCGTCGCCTCGGTCACTGCCGCCCATGGCGGCATCGACGTGGTGGTCGCCAATGCCGGCATCGCGCACAAGGTCCCGCTGGCGGACCTGACCGACGAGAAGTGGAACCACACCCTCGACATCGACCTGGGCGGGGTCATGAGGATCGTGCGCGCGGCGGCTCCCGGCATGCGCGAGCGGCGCAGCGGCAGCGTGATTGCAATGTCCTCGATCATGGGTGTCGCCTACGGCTGGAACGAGCACGTCCACTATTCCGCCGCGAAGTCGGGCGTGGTCGGGCTGGTCCGCGGCCTCGCGGTCGAACTGGCACGCGACGGCGTCCGGGTCAACGGCATCGCACCCGGATACATCCGCACCGCCCAGGCTCTGTCGGAGGTCCACTCGCTCGGTCCAGCCGGGCTGGAGGCCGCGGCCGACTACATCCCGATGGGCCGCGTCGGCGAGCCTGAAGAAATTGCCGATGTCGCGTTGTTCCTCGCATCGCCCGCCGCCCGTTACATCACGGGACAGGTCATCGTCGTGGACGGCGGCCTGCTCGTCGGACGGTATTGAGGAAAGGGAAGAGAGACCCGGTGACACATGTCGTCGTTCTCAGCACCGGCGGAACGATCGCCTCGCGCTACAGCGCGGAGCACGCGTCCGTCGTCAGCAACGTCGCGGGCGGTGAGCTGATCGCCTCGCTCGGACCGCTCGCCCCCGATGTCGAGGTGAAGACGGAGGAGTTCGCCAATGTCGGCAGCTACCGCATAGACCTGCCCATGGCTTTCCGGCTGGGGCGGCGGATCGACGCGATCCTGGCGGAGCCGGAGGTCGCCGGCGTGGTCGTCACGCACGGTACCGACACGATGGAGGAAAGCGCCTGGCTCGCCGACCTGGCCGTTAGGTCGGACAAGCCGGCCGTCTTCACCGGCGCGCAACTCCATGCCGACGAGCCGGATTCGGACGGCCCGCGCAATCTCGCCGATGCCATCCGTGTCGCCGCGTGCGACGAGGCCCGCGGGCTGGGCGCGCTGATCGTCTTCGGGCAGGAGATCCACGCGGCCCGGGACGCGACCAAGACCCACGCGTCGCGGCTCGGCACCTTCGCGTCGGCGGAGCACGGCAAGCTGGGCGAGGTCGATGCCGGCCGCGTCCGATTGCACCGCCGCACCATCCGGCACGATCCGATCGCCGCCGACGGGATCGAGGCCCGCGTGGACCTGATCAAGCTGGTCATGGGTTCCGACGCGGCGTTCGTCCGGGCGGCGGTCGCGAACGGCGCCCGCGGCCTGGTCCTGGAAGCCTTCGGACGCGGCAACGCGACGCCGGAGGTGACGGAAGCCGCGGTCGAGGCGATCGGCCGGGGCATCCCCGTCGCCGTCACCTCACGCTCTCCGCAGGGGCGGGTCGAGCCGATCTACGGCGCCGGCGGCGGCTCCGACCTCGCGGCGGCCGGCGCGATCTTCTGCGGCGACCTCAGCGGCATCAAGGCGCGGATTCTGTTGGCGCTGCTGTTGGGAGCGGGGAAGGACCCGCAGGAGATCCGGCGGCAGATGCGGCTTCGCGGGGACTGAAGCCGCCGTCGGTATTTTCGAAACAGACATCAAATTGCAGGGAAGAACAGACAGATGGCCAAAGAAATCCTGGTTTCCTACGGGATCGACGTGGACGCCGTCGCGGGCTGGCTCGGCTCCTACGGCGGCGAGGACAGCCCGTGCGACATCTCCCGCGGCGTCTTCGCGGGGCGCGTCGGCAGCATGCGGCTGCTGCGCATGTTCGAGAAATGGGGCATCCAGACCACCTGGTTCATGCCCGGCCACTCGATCGAGACCTTCCGCGAGCAGATGAAGGCCGTCGCCGACGCGGGGCACGAGGTCGGCATGCACGGCTACAGCCACGAGAACCCGATCGCCATGACCCCCGTTCAGGAGGAGGCGATCTTCGACAAGTGCGTGGACCTGATCGCCGAGCTGTCGGGCAAGCCGCCGCGCGGCTACGTGGCGCCGTGGTGGGAGTTCGGCTCCAAGACGAACGAGCTGCTGCTGAAGAAGGGGATCAAGTACGACCATTCCCTGATGCACAACGACCATCATCCTTACTACGTGACGGTCGGCGACCAGTGGACGAAGATCGACTATTCGCAGCATCCGTCGGCCTGGATGAAGCCCTACGTCTCCGGCGAGGAAACTGACCTGATCGAGATCCCGGCGTCCTGGTACCTTGATGACCTGCCGCCGATGATGTTCATCAAGGCGGCGCCGAACAGCCACGGCTTCGTCAACCCGCGCGACATCGAGCAGACGTGGCGCGACCAGTTCGACTGGGTGTACGAGAACTACGACTATGCCGTGTTCCCGCTGACGATCCACCCCGACGTCTCGGGCAAGCCGCATGTCCTTCAGATGCACCAGCGGCTGTTCGACCACCTGAAGGGCCACGACGGGGTGAAGTTCGTGACCATGGAGACGATCGCCGAGGACTTCGCCCGCCGGTTCCCCAAGTCCGGCACGGCGCGGCCCCACTCATGACGGCAAGCGGATACGGGAGGCGATGAAGCCATGTGCGGGTTGTGCGGAACGTTCGGGGCTGCCGATCACTGGACCGACGGCCTGGGGGAAGGTGCGGCGCTTTCCCCATCGGCCGAGCGGAGGCGGCGCGCCGCCGTCGCCAACGAGGTGCTTGCCCTCTACGGGCTCAAGCTGACGGAATGGGCGAACCGTTACACCCTGACTGGCCGGACCGGGAAGTCCGCCGTGGTCGAACAGTTCGGCGCCGTCTGGGCCGAGGCCGAGCGGCTCACCGGACGGACCTGCGACCCGCTTGACCCGGCGGTGATCGAGGCGATGGAGGCACGGCAATATGCCGGCCGCCGTGGCTGACGCCTTGGCCGCCAGCGCGCCGCCGCCGGTGACGGTCAACATCCTCACCGGCTTTCTCGGCTCCGGCAAGACCTCGCTGTTGAAGCGCCTGCTCGCCCGGCCGGAACTGAGGGATTCGGCGGTCCTGATCAACGAGTTCGGCGAGGTCGGGATCGACCATTTCCTGGTCGAGGAGATCGACGAGGACGTGGTCCTCCTGAAGAGCGGCTGCATCTGCTGCACGATCCGAGGCGACCTGAAGGAAGCTCTCCTGGACCTGGACCGGCGGCGTGCCGCCGGGCGGGTGCCCGCCTTCGGCCGGCTGATCCTGGAGACGACCGGGCTGGCCGACCCGGCGCCGATCGTCGCGACCCTGGTGGCCGACCCGGCGTTGCGCCATCACTTCCGGATCGGCAACATCGTGACGGTGGTGGATGCCGTCAACGGCGAGCGGAACCTGGACGCACACCCGGAATCCGTCCGCCAGGCCGCCGCTGCTGACCGGCTCATCCTGTCCAAGATCGATCTGGCGGACGCCTGGACAGTCGATCTGGTCGAACGCCGCCTGGCCGCGCTGAACCCGACGGCGGACAGGGTCCGGCTCGACGAATCCCGGACGCCGGACGTGTCGCTGTTCCTTGACGACATCCACGACGCCGAAGCCCGCCGGGGCGAAGTCGCACGCTGGCTGGCCTCGGAGCTCGGTGAAGACCATCACCGGCACGGCCATCCTGACGTGAACCGCCACGGCGGCGTCCGGGCGTTCCTGCTGACGGCGGAGAAGCCGCTCGACTGGGCCCGCTTCGGGCTCTGGCTGTCGATGCTGCTCAACCGCCACGGAACGGAAGTGCTTCGCCTCAAGGGACTGCTATGGATCCGGGGAGTGGACACTCCCGTCGTCGTCCAGGGAGTGCAACATCTCATCCACAAGCCGGTTCACCTCGGCGCCTGGCCCGACGGCATTCCGGCCACGCGGATCGTCGTCATTGCGCAGGGCTTGGACCCTGCAACCGTGCAGAGATCCTTCACCGCCTTCACTGATCCGCAGGCCAGGGCCGGTAGACCGGGCGAGACGCTCGAACGACACGTGGGTGGTTGATTACGCGCTTGCGGCGACGCAGCATGCGCTTCAAGACCTTCGGCCACCCAAGAGCCGCGGCCTGATCCACCTCTCCGACCAGGAGTCGCAGCATGTTGCCATTCGGGATGGCGGCATGACTCAACCAACTCGGCCTCCGGGAATCCCGGCGCGGTTCAGCATACCCTGTCCAACCTGCTGGTCAGCCTCAACCTGCTCGCGTTTGCGTTCCACACCGTGGCATCCCTGTGTGTCCGCGCCTGGAGCGCCGCGGTGGCCGCCCGCGGCGCCAAATACTGCTTCTTCAAACACCTGCGCACCATCACAGCCTACCTCGTCTTTCCAAGCTGGCAGGCCCTGCTCGAGGCCATCGCCGACCCCAGGGCCAAGCCCCTCTTATCGGCCCGGCCCGGCAGACCTCGCCCTTCAACCCTTTCGACGCTCCATTTCACCGGGCGAAAATCCTCTCAGAACCAAAAATGAGAATTGCTGGAGCGGACCGAGGGACACCTCATCGCTTTTATCGAGATCACCTTCATTTCGATCCTTTCCCGCCGCTTGGTGCGCCCTGCACCCCCCAGGAAATCAGCGCCTGACATCTACAAACAGACACTGAATGCGGCATTACTCGAACCGCCCGAGCTGACTGGTCCAGCGATCCAGGCAGGTTAGGCCGAAGGCGGTCGGCTTCAACGCCGGGTTCCGCTGGACCGGGTTCCGCTGGACCGGGGGGCGCAGGCCGAGCCGCCGGGCAGCAAGCAGCTTGCCGTAGATCAGCAGGCTATCGATCGATTGCATGACGAAGACGATCACCGGAAGGATCTCGGCATAACGCTCCCTCGCTCCGTGCTCGTCGCCGGCCGCGAAGGCGGCGTGGATCCCGATCAGGCGATCGGCGACGTCCGGGGCCGGGATGATGCCGGCGCAGCCGGCCGCGAGATTGTCGACGATCTCCAACCCGCCCCGGCCGTTGAAAACGGTGAGCCGACCCCCGGTCTCCCGGATCAGGGCGGCGATGGCGACGGCCGACGCTTCGCCCTTCAGCAGGCGGAACCGCGGGCACCTCGACGCCAAGGTCCGCAACCCCGGCGCGGTCAGCCCGACCCCCAGATATTCGGGCGCGTTCTGGATGGCGAACGGCAGATCGACGGCTGATCCAACCGTGCTGAAGAAATTGACCAGGTCGTCCTCGGGTGTGCCGCCACCCGGCGGCGGCTGGAGGATCAGCCAGTCCGCCCCGACCGAGCGGGCGTGACGCGCCGCCGCGATCTGAGCCTCGGCCGTGGGCTCGAAGATGGTCACCGCCAGGGGAACCCGGCCGCCGACATCCTCGGCGGTCCAGTCCATCAGCATGCGGCGCTCGGCGGGCGTCAGGCTGCGGACCTCCGTCGCCAGTCCCAGCACGGCGATGCCGTGCGCGCCCATCGCGATCAGGGCGTCGACCTGACGGCGCATCGCTCCCCGGTCGAGCGTGCCGTCGGCGTTGAAGAAGGCGTACAGGATTGGATGGATGCCGGCGAGCGTATCGGAACCGGTCCCTGGGATGGTGGACATGGCGACTCCTCTGGCGACGGACTGGCGATCGGCGGAAAGGTACGGCGGACGATGCGGCGGCGGATCACCAGTCGACGATGGTGCCGTCGTCCATCACGGCCTCCAGGGATGCGAAGACTTCCTGCTCGAAGGGATGGCGGGCCGCCGCCGCCTCATCGACCTCGATGCCCATGCCCGGGGCGTCCGGCAGAAGCCACCAGGCGCCCTCGCGCCGTACGGGGGTCTGCACCAGCACCTCGTCGTACCAGGGAACGGACTTGTCCATGACTTCCTGGATCACGTGGTTGGGCGTGGCGACTGCGAAATGCAGGGCCGCCGCGGCGGCGATCGGGCCATTGGGATTATGCGGCGCCACGCCGATATTCGCGACCGACGCGGCAGCCGCTATGGCCTGCGCTTCGAGCAGGCCGCCGCAATGATTCAGGTCCGGCTGGACGATATCGACCGCCCGGGCGGCAATGACCGGCTCGAACTCGTCATGGCCGATCAGGCGCTCTCCGGTCGCGATCGGACAGACGGCGGCCCGCTTGATCTCGGCCAGGGACTGAACGTCGCCCGGCTGGATCGGCTCCTCGACGAACATCGGCCGGAAAGGCTCGACCGCCCGCACATACTGCAGCGCAGCCTTTGCCGACGCCGGTCGGCCATGGAAATCGAGCATGATCTCGACATCGTCGCCGACCGTCCTGCGCAAGGCCGCCATGGTCGTTTCAACCAGCCGAAGTCCCTCGCCCGTCACGGTATGGTGGGTATAGGGGGAGAGCACGACCTTGAACGCCGTATAGCCCAGCGCGACGAGGCTGGCGGCCGAATCCGCGAGCCGGTCCGCTTCCAGCGCGCCATAGACGGCGCGCATGTCGCCCAGGCCGAGATGGGTGTATATGCGTACCCGGTCGCGCACCTTGCCGCCCAGCAGGCGCCAGACCGGCAGCCCGACCGACTTGCCGAAGATGTCCCACATGGCATGTTCCAGGCCGCTGATCGCGGTCATGCCGATGGCGCCCACCTTCCAGAAGCCGTGCTTGACCAGCGCCCGCACATTCTGCCGGATATCGCGGGGATCGCAGCCCAGCAGAATGGGCTTCAGGTCATCGATGGCGCCGACCACCGCCCGGGTTTTCCATTCCAGGGTCGCCTCGCCCCAGCCGTACAGGCCCTGGTCGGTGGCGATCTTCACGAACACCCAGTTGCGCATCTCCGCGTTCACGACGGTCGTGGTCACGTCGATGATCTTCATCCGGTCTCCCTCCCGCCCCGATCCCGATCGCAGCCTCGTGGAGGCTGCGCCGTCCGGTATGATTTTCTTGATGGTAACGTAATCATAAGCCTGGCCGAACGGCAAGCGCCCGGCGGATCAATCGGCCGGCACCGGCGGCGTCTCGTAGAGCGTCGCGCCGTCCACCTCGATGCGCGCGTCGACCAGATAGCGGCGCACGGTCTCGAAGTCGATCGCCATGCCCAAACCGGGCCGGTCGGGCAGCCTGATCATCCCGTCCGCATCGGGAACCAGCCGTTCCACCGTCAGGTCGCGCGCGACCGGCTTGGTTTCGATCGGGTACTCACAGATCTCGTGGCCGGCCAGTCCCGCAAACGGCTGGAGCGACGCGCTGAGCGCCAGGTTGGACGTGAAGGTGTGGTTCACGAAGGTCACGCCCTTGGCCGCGGCGTAACGCGCGACCTCGAAGGCCGGGCCGATGCCGCCGATACGCCCTGTGTCGATCTGGACGAAGCCGAGACCGGCGCCATCGATCATGTGGCGGGCCATGTGAACGTCATGGCAGCCCTCGCCGCCGGCGAGACGGACCGTCGACTGCCGGGCAAGCGCCGCATAGGCCTCGATCGCGCCGGAGACGAAGGGTTCCTCGAGCCATGCGGCCCTCGCTTCGGCGAGCGCGGGAAGCCTGGCGGCTGCGGTTGGGACGTCGTCCTCCCAAACCGTCCCGGCATCGATCAGCAGGATGCCGTCGGGACCCAGCCCCTCCCGCGCGGCGTGGACCTGGTCGCGGTCCGCGTCGACCGATCCGGTACCGTAGGGGCCCCAGCCGAACTTGGCGGCCTGAAAGTTCCGGGCCCGGATGCCGCGGGCCTTCTCCAGGGTTTCCTCCGGCGTGTCGCCGAACAGGACGGAAGCATAGGGCTTCTTGGCATAGGCGCGATCGAACCCCAGGAGGCGCCAGACCGGCTCCTGGCGACGCTTGCCGAGCAGGTCCCACAGGGCGATCTCGATCCCCGACAGCGTGTGGTCGGTCTGCAGCAGGTCCAGGCTGTTGCGCTTCACCAGCCGGGCGATGCGGGCGATATCGGCGGCCGTGTCGAACGTCTGGCCCAGGACCGAGGCGATGACCGGCTGGCAGGCGCCGTGGCTGCGCGGGCAGACGAGGCTGGCGATGGAGACCAGCGGCGCCGCTTCGCATTCGCCCCATCCGACATGGCCGCCGGCCGCGACCCTGACGAGCAGCGCATCCTGGCTGCCGTCGCCCTCCGTCGTCACGTCGGGCATCTTGACATAGAAGAAATCCACCGCTTCGATTTGCATCATCTTCACCCTTGCTGTTGAATACCGGCTATCCGCAGGATCGGCTTCAGGAACGTTTCCCGCCGGTTGCCCATCATCGAGAAGCGACAGTTTTCCGGATGCAGAACCGCCCGACTTTGAAGGACGTGGCCAAGGCGGCCGGCGTCTCCAACATCACTGTGTCCCGGGTGGCGAACGGATCCGGGCTGGTCCACCCCGACACCCGCCTGCGCGTGGAGGAAGCGATGCGCAGCCTGGGATACCTGCCCAACCTCGCGGCGCGGGCGATGCGGACCAACCTGACCGGCACGATCGGTTTCCTGGTGCCCGACCTGACCAACTATCCGAACGCCGCCGTCGCCCAGGCTGCCGAACGGCGGCTGGCGGAAGCCGGCTTCGGCATGCTTCTGGCCAGCAGCGCGCTCAACCCGGTGCGCGAGGCGAAGGCGCTGGCGGCGCTCCAGACCAGGCAGGTAGACGGCGTCGTCCTGTACGTGTCCGACGAGGCGGACCCGGAACTGCTGACCGCCCTGCGCCGCTTCAAGACGCCCTTGGTGGTGCTCGACCGGACCTTGCCGCTGAACGCCGAGGTCGATTCGGTGATCTGCGACCATGCCACGGCGATGCGCGAAGTCGTGCGCTATCTGGTCCAGCTCGGCCATCGACGCATTGCCCTCCTGGTACCCGAGTTGCGCATCCGGCCGGTGATCGAGCGGTCCACCGCCTTCAGGACCGCCGCGGCCGAGGCCGGGATCGCGGAATCCTGCGCGACGGTCGTGCAGGTTTCGGCAGCGACCGCCGCCGGCAGCGTACCGGCCCTGACGCTGCTCGAGGGGCCGACCCCGCCGACCGCCATCATAGCCGATGGCAACCGCCTGCTGCGCGGCGTGATCCTGGCATCGCGCTCCCTGGGCCGGGCGATGCCAGCCGATTTGTCGGTCATCGGCATCGATACCGACGACATGGCCCTTGTCTGTACCCCCGAGATCACGTGCATCGTTCGCGACTTCAACGAAATCGGCCAATTGGCCGCCGACCTGATGCTGCGCCGGCTGACCACCCAGGCCGCAGCTCCTCAGCAGGTGATCCTCCCCTCGCAGGTGGTTCTTCGAAGCTCCTGCGGGCCGGCTCCGCGCAGTTCCCGCTGACACCATTCCACCATATTCATTGTTGACGTTACCATTGTTATCTTTGAGGATGAAACGAGCGAGACGGCGCGGTCATCCCTGATCCGGGCCGGCAGGCAGGCCCGATCCGGTTCGGCAGGGAAAGCAGCGGGAGGAACTGCGCCGACCAAAGCCGTCAAACAACAAATAACGGGAGGGGAAAATGCCGAAAACAAGGTGTTCCATGTTTGCCGTCGCGTGTCTGGCGTCCGTCATGGCCCTGGCGGCCACGACGATCTCGGCCCAGGCCGAGACCTGGCGTGTCCAAACATCGATGACCGCCGGCGAATCCTTCTATACGGATATCGAGAAGTACTGGCTGCCCCGGCTGGCGGAGATGACCGACGGCAAGCTGACGATCGAGCTGACGCCCGTCGGATCGGTCGTCCCCTACAACGAGACCATGGACGCCATCGGACAGGGCATCCTGCAGGGCGACATCACCGCCACCACCTACTTCACCGGACGCAACAAGGCGTTCTCCATCCTCGGCGACCTGATCGCCGGGTATGACCGCCCCGAGCAGATCAGCATGTTCTGCTACCACGGCGGCGGCCGCGAACTGCTTCAGGAAGCCTACGACAAGTTTACCGACGGCACTGTCCAGGTGATCGGATGCAGCCCGATCGCCCGCGAAGCCTTCGTGGCCAAGGTGCCGATCCGGAGTGTCGAAGATTTCAAAGGAAAGAAGGTCCGGGCACCGGAAGGGCTGGCATCGGAAGTCTTCAAGCGCGCGGGCGCGTCGGTCGTCGTGCTGCCGGCGGCGGAGACCTTCTCCGGCATCGACAAGGGCGTGGTCGATGCGGCCGACTTCTCGACCTACACGATGAACGACAGCTTGGGCTTCAACAAGATCGCCCAGCACCCGGTCTATCCCGGTATCCACTCCATGCCGCTGATCCATTTCACGGTCAACAAGGCCGCCTATGACGCGCTCAGCGACTCGCACAAGACAATCCTCGACGTCTGGTACCGAGCGATGATCGACGACCTGCGCATGCGCAACGACATCAACGACCGCCAGCTCGTCGCCCGCGACCTCGCTGCGGGAATCGACGTGGTGGACTGGCCGCAGGCCGAGCGGGACAAGTTCCGCGCGATCGCGGTCGAGGCGTGGCGCGACTACGCGCAGGGCGATCCGTTGGCAGAGAAGGCCTACGCGGCGCAGGTGAAATTCATGAAGGGGATCGGCCTGCTCCAGGAGTGACCGTACCGACCGCCCGGCCCGACGGCCGGGCTCCCCTTCCAGGGAGATCTCCATGCGCTGGATCGAACGGCTGAACGACCTCCTCGGTGGGGTCGTGGCGTGGTTCTATATGCTTTCGGTGCCGGTCATCGCCTACGAGGTGCTGATGCGGTACATCCTCAATTCCCCGACATCCTGGTCCTTCGACCTCACCATCCTCCTGTGCGCCGTCGGATATCTGCTGTCCGGCGGCACCGTCACCAAGGCCGAGGCGCACATCGCGGTGACCAGCCTCCAGGACGTCGTCCCGCCGCGCGTCAAACGGGTGATGAAGCTCTTCGGCCATCTGGTCGGCATCTTCGCCATGGCCGGCCTGATCGCGGCGTCGTGGAAGTCCGGCCTGCGCGCCGTCACCATCGGCGAGCGCACCGGCGGTGCCTGGGATGCCCCGACGCCGGCCATCATCAAGCCCCTGATCACCGTGGCGGCGGTCCTCGTGCTGCTTCAATTGCTGATCCTCGTGGCCCGGGAACTCACCGGTCGCGGCGCGGTGGCGCCGGCCGGCAAGGGCACCCCTGGAGAAGGTGGGCCGATCTAGTGGATATCGGAACCATTTCCCTTCTCATCGTCGCCATCATGATCGGCCTGATGATCGCCGGCGTGCCCCTGGCGTGGATCACGATGAGCCTCGCGATCGGCTGCACGCTGGCCTGGCTGGGTCCCGCCGGGCTGCCGCTCGTCGCGAGCCGCGTCTATGGCTTCGTCAACGAATATGTCTTCGTGGCGATCCCCCTGTTCGTCCTGATGGCCTGCATCCTGGAGCGGTCGGGAGTAGCAAGGGACCTGTACGACGCGATGCGCCTGTTCGCCGGGAACCTGCCGGGCGGGGTCGCGGTGCAGACGACCCTGGTCGCGGTGGTCATGGCGGCGATGACCGGAATCATCGGCGGGGAGATCGTCCTGCTGGGCCTGATCGCCCTGCCCCAGATGATGCGCCTGGGCTACGACAGGAAGCTCGCCATCGGGATCATCTGCGCCGGGGGGTCGCTCGGCACCATGATACCCCCGTCGGTCGTCCTGATCGTCTATGGACTGACGGCCGGCGTGTCGATCAGCGAACTGTTCCTCGCCTCGGCGCTGCCGGGACTGCTGCTCGCGGCGTTCTACATCGCCTATGTCATGATCCGCTGCATCCTGAACCCGGCGCTGGCCCCGCGCCCGCCGCGCGCGGAGCTGGATATTCCGTTCCGGCAGAAGATGAAACTGCTGAAAGGCCTGATCCTGCCGATCCTGGTCGTGATCTGGGTGCTGGGCAGCATCTATGGCGGCATCGCCTCGGTCACCGAGTCCGCGGGCGTGGGAGCGCTGGGCGCCATCATCGCCGCGGCGGCTCGGGGCGAGCTGAGTTTCAGGATGCTTCGGGAATCAGCCATGCGGACGATGATCACGGTCGGCGTGATCATCTGGCTCACTCTGGGCGCGAACGCCTTCATCGGCATCTACAACATCATGGGCGGCACGACCTACCTGCGCCAGACGATCGGAGACCTTCCGCTCCCGCCGTTCGGCATCCTGCTGGTGATGATGGGGATTCTGCTGGTGCTGGGTTTCGTCATGGACTGGATCGGCATCTGCCTGCTGACCATGCCGATCTTCGTGCCGGTGATCAAGGCGCTGGGCTATGATCCGGTGTGGTTCGGCGTTCTGTTCTGCATGAACATGCAGGTGTCGTACCTGACCCCGCCCTTCGGCCCGGCGGCCTTCTACCTGAAGAGCGTCGCACCGCCGGAGATCGAACTGCACACGATCTTCAGCAGCCTGCTGCCCTTCATCCTGCTCCAGGTCGCGGCGCTGATGCTCGTCATGCTGTTTCCCGGCATCGCGACGCTGCTTCCGAGCCTGATGCGATAAGACTGCCGGGCCGCGGGGCCCGGCAGCTTCGAATCCTCAGCGTCGAGGCCCTACCGCCTGCCACCCGATCACCGGGACGGTTGACGATGAACCGCCGCCGGTCAGACGGCCACCTTGGACTTGGCGAAATAGGCGTTCTTCAAGGTCCGCTGATTTTCGTAGATGGAGCCCTGATGACGCGATGGCGGCAGCGGCAGGCGGACCGGCACGGCGGTCGACCGCGGGGTCAGCAGGGGGTCGTCGCCGCACAGCATCAACGCCTGCCACTCCTCCCAGGACGGCTGCTGGGAGCCGACCAGCGGCCAAGCATCGGCGGCGCGGTACTGGAAGAGCAGCAGGCGGCGCGGCTTGGACGAGACGTTCGTGGCCGATCCGTGGATCGTCCGGACATGGTGGATGCTGATGCTTCCCGCCGGGCCGGTCAGCGGAACCGCCGCGCCGAAATCGATCTCCGTCGCCGACGGATCGATGGCGCCGCAGAACTCGCCGTCCGAATGATGGTCGAGCACCGGCCCGCGGTGGCTTCCGGGAATGCACAGAAGCGGGCCGTTCTCCACCTCGCAGTCGTCCATCATGACGCCGACCGCGGCCAGATCGTCGTTGGTGTGGGGATAGAAGGCCCAGTCCTGGTGCCATTCGACCGCGGCTCCGTAGTTCGCCGCCTTTACGTTGAGCTTGGACGTGTCGAAGCGGATCGCCGGGCTGACCAGCTTCCGCAGGATTCCAAGGATGCGGGGATGGCGGGCGATGCCGTCATAGACCGCATGCTGCAGGTGCGGCGTCTTGATCCGGCGCACCCGCGGCTCGGCGGCGCTGTGGCCCGGTTCCAGGTCATAGACGGCGTCATGACTGCTGACCTCGCGCGAGCGGGCGATGAACTCGTCCGTCACCGCGCGCAAGGCCGCGACCTCCTGCGCGGACAGCACATTCTGAACCACGAGGAAGCCGTTGTCCGCATAGGAGCGGATATCCGTTTCCGAAATCATCGTTCCTCCCTGCCGATACCCGGCGCGACATGCCCGCGCCGCTTTAATGACATCCCTGTTTGGTAACGTTATCATAAAGCAATCATCCGGACTGGCAAGGCGGATTGCGCATCATCGTTCCCGCATTTCGAAAAACAGCCCCAAGGAGGCTTGCCGATGAAGATCACCGAGATCGAGACCATCCAGCTCGCGGAGTTTCCCAACCTGCTCTGGTTGCATATCCATACCGACGAGGGGCTGATCGGGCTGGGCGAGACCTTCTTCGGCGCCGACGCGGTGGCGGCCTATATCCACGAAACCGCGGCACCCCGCCTGCTCGGCGCCGACGCTTTGCAGATCGACCGTCATTCCCGCACGCTACTCGGCAACTATCTGGGGTTTTCCGGTACCGGGGCCGAGATGCGCGGCGCGTCGGCAGTCGACATCGCCCTGTGGGACATCTTCGGCCAAGCCGTGGACCAGCCGATCCACCAATTGCTGGGCGGACTGACGCGGCCATCGATCCGGATCTACAACACCTGCGCCGGATACCGTTACGTGCGAGGCAACAAGGGCCAGTTGACCCGGAACTGGGGACTGCCGTCGGCCGGTTCCGAAGGACCGTACGAGGACCTTCAGGCCTTCCTGGAGCGGGCTGACGAACTGGCGCTCAGCCTGCTGGACCAGGGCATCACCGGCATGAAGATCTGGCCGTTCGATCCGGCGGCCGAGGCGTCCAACGGACTGTACATCTCCAACGCCGATCTGGCGCGGGCGCTGGAGCCGTTCGGGAAGATCCGAGCGGCGGCCGGCGACCGCATGGATGTGATGGTCGAATTCCACTCGTTGTGGAACCTGCCGACGGCCAAGCGCATCGTGGGGGCGCTCGACGAGTTCAAGCCATTCTGGTACGAGGATCCGATCCGCATGAACAACATGGACGCGCTTGCCCAACTCGCGGCGGTCACCCGGGTGCCGATCTGCGCCAGCGAGACGCTGGCCACCCGCTTCGCCTTCCGCGACCTGATGGCACGCAACGCCGCCGGCGTGATCATGCTCGACCTCAGCTGGGTCGGGGGCCTGTCCGAGGCCCGGAAGATCGCCGCCATGGCCGAGGCCCACCATCTGCCCATCGCTCCCCACGACTGCACCGGACCGGTGGTCCTGACGGCTTCGGTCCACCTGTCGCTGAACGCGCCTAATGCCCTGATCCAGGAGACGGTGCGGGCCTACTACACAGGTTGGTACAAGGAACTCGTCACGGAACTGCCCCGGATCGAGAACGGGCAGGTCTACCCGATGACCGGTCCGGGGTTGGGCACCAAGCTGATCCCGGAGATCCAGCGGCGAGCCGATGCGACCGTACGGCGCACGGCGGCATGAGAAAGGAAGCTCGCGATGTCGGAGTCTGTTTGCAGGCGTCAGGCGCCGATTTCCTGGGGCACAAGACGGATGAGGCGGCGGGAGAGGATTGGAATGAAGGCGATCTCGATGAAAGCGACGAGATGCCCCTCGGTCCGCTCGAAGATGATGCTCAACCGGCGATAGCGGCTAATCCAGCCCAACGAGCGCTCGGGACCCACCGAATACCCTCCGGAATGAAGGTTCCGCCATGACCGCCGACGCTGGGTCGGAGGGTAATGCCGTATGCCTTGCCGGTCTTGGACAGCCGCTCGCCCCGATAGCTGAGATCGCCTTCATCCCAATCCTGTCGCACCGCCTCATCCGCCTTGTGCCCCAGGAAATCAGCGCCTGAGGTCTACAAACAGACTCTCAAAGGTGCCTTTGCCGCTCATGAGCGATCATCTGAATCCGCAGACTGTGGTAATCACCAGATTGTAGCCAATTGACGTTAGTTAACCACGATCTCTCCGAAAAAAAGGTCGTGCATTTGGAAAGTTGCACAACTGAAACGGATTGTTGTGCGGACAAACTTCGTATAACGTTACCACTAATGATACAAGAGGTTATGCATAGAGGTTTGGTCGTGTACGTACCCACCGCACCAGTTATAGCAAATCGTGGCTATTCCACCTCCTCGTCGTTCTACGAGAGGCTGCGCATCTCCGACCTTGCAACTCCCTTGATCGTCTGGCTGGTGGTTGAAGGAGCGCCCCTGGTCGAGATGGACGATCAGGAAGCGTTGCCGCTTAGAGCGTCTAACAAAACCTTGATGAGAGGCTGACGCCGCCTATCTGACGGGCATGGCGAAACCCCTTGTCAGCGATGAGCTGTGGGCGGTCGTGGCGCCGCTGTTGCCGTCCCGTCCGCCCCGTCCGAAAGGCGGTCGGCCGCCGGTCGATGACCGGGCGGCGCTGACCGGCATCCTGTTCGTGTTGCGAAGTGGCATTCCGTGGGAGATGCTGCCGCAGGAGATGGGCTGCGGCTCGGGCATGACCTGTTGGCGGCGGCTGCGCGACTGGCAGGCCTCAGGGGTCTGGGAGAGGTTGCACCACGTTCTTCTGGACCGGCTGGGCAAGGCCAACGCGATCGACTGGAGCCGGGCGGCGCTGGACAGCGCCGGCGTCCCGGCAAAAAGGGGGGCCGGGAGACCGGGCCGAACCCGACCGACCGCGGCAAGCCGGGCTCGAAGCGCCACGTCGTCATCGACGCCAACGGCATCCCGCTGGCCGTGACCCTGTCGGCCGCCAACATCCACGACAGCCGGATGCTGGAGGCCACCGTCGATGCCATCCCGCCCATCCGCCAGTGCGCCGGCCGGCCCCGCCGCCGTCCCGCCAAGCTGCATGCGGGAGCTTTAGCTAACGCTGAAAGCGGTACAAAGGCTATGATTTCCGGCGCTGCCGGCGTGCGTTGCGCGGACGCGCCATCATTCCCCGGATCGCGCGGCGCGGCATCGACAGCACCGAGCGCCTGGGCCGGCACCGCTGGAAGGTCGAACGCACCTTGGCATGGTTCGCCCAATTCCGGCGGACCTCCGTGCGCTACGAACGCCGGATCGATATCTTTGCCGCCTTCAACCACCTCGCCGCAGCCCTCATCACCTTCCGCTTTGTCGAACGATGGTTATGTTAGGCACTCTTATACCGAATTCAGTAAATGATGACTCTTGAGGAGGCCGCACCGTTCTGGCGAGAGGCTTCTACCGGGGCTTGTGGGATCGGACAGTTTGTGATTCGGTTTCACCGCATTGATCTGCGGAGGGACATGATGGTGGCTGTTGCGATCCGACGAGACATCGAGGCCAGCGAGTTGCGACGCCTTGCCCGTCTGGAGCGGGATGGTCGGGTATCCAGCCGGCTTCTGGCTCTGGCGGCGGTGCTCGATGGTGTCAGCCGCGAACAGGCCGCTCGCATCGGGGGAATGGATCGGCAGACCCTGCGCGACTGGGTTCACCGCTTCAACGAAGCGGGTGTTTCGGGCCTGCGCGACCGTGCCCGGCCTGGGCGGCCCTGCCTGCTGGCCGAGGAACTGCTCCCGGAACTGGCCGCCCTGATCGCGGACGGTCCGCAGGTCGAGCGCGACGGTGTGGTCGAGTTCCGGCTGTCCCATATCCGCGCGTTGTCGCTGCGGCACTTCGGCGCCGACTACAGCCAGGGCGGCATGCACGCCGTGCTGCGCCGGATGGGCTTTTCCTGGCTGAAGCCCCGGCCGATCCACCCCAAGACCGACCGGGACTATCGGGAATTTCGTGCTTGGCGGGGTTATCCTGAAACAGAAGGAGACCCTGAATGGCCCGACGCAAAGATCCTGTTATTCCCGACGCGATCCTTGACCAGCTGCTGGCTGGAGCCGATGCGAAGACGGCATTCGACCAGAACGGCCTGCTCGACCAGCTGAAAAAGGCGCTGACGGAGCGGGCGCTGAAGGCGGAGCTGGATCATCATCTGGCTGGAGATGAGAGCGGCAACCGTCGCAACGGCTACGGCCACAAGACGGTGCTGACCGATGGCGGCTCGATGGGTCTGTCCATTCCCCGCGATCGGTCGGGGACGTTCGATCCGGCGCTGATCGGCAAGTACCAGCGGCGCTTCCCCGGCTTCGACGAGAAGATCATCTCAATGTACGCACGCGGCATGTCAACCCGGGAGATCACGGGACACCTGCGGGAGCTCTATGGCATCGAGGTGTCGGCCGACCTGATCTCCACGGTGACGGACGCGGTGATCGAGGAGGTGACGGCCTGGCAGAACCGGCCGCTGGAGGCGATCTACCCCCTGGTGTTCCTGGATGCCATCCGGGTCAAGATCCGCGACGAAGGTCTGGTCCGCAACAAGGCCATCCATGTCGCCATCGGCGTGCGGGCCGACGGCGCCAAGTTCTGGCTGCGCGTCCTGAACGAGTTGAAGAACCGGGGTGTGGAGGACATCCTGCTGGCCGTTGTCGATGGGCTGAAAGGCTTTCCCGAGGCGATCGCGGCTGCCTATCCGGAGACGATTGTTCAGACTTGCGTCGTTCATCTGCTGCGCCACAGCATGGAGTTTGCGTCCTGGAAGGACCGCAAGGCTATCGCCGCCGCCCTGAAGACGGTCTACGACGCTGTCGACGACAAGGCCGCCGAGATGGCTCTGACCGCCTTTGAGACCGGGCCTTGGGGCGAAAAATACGCGGCCATCGGCAAGGCTTGGCGGCGGGCGTGGCCGGAGGTCATCCCCTTCTTTGCCTTCCCGCGCGAGGTCCGGCGTATCCTTTACACGACCAATGCCATTGAAGCATTGAACTCAAAGCTGCGCCGGGCGGTCCGGGCCAGGGGGCATTTCCCCAATGACGAGGCCGCGCTGAAGCTCCTGTTTCTCGTCTTGAACCGCGCGGAGAAAGACTGGAAGATGCCGCCCCGGGAATGGACGGCCGCCAAAGCCCAGATGGCTGTCATCTTCGGCGACCGGTTCGCAAAGGCGATGACCGCCTGATACTGAACCCGCCCCGCCAAGCACGAAATTCCCGATAGTCCCGTTCATGGTGGCTCTCTCGTCTCGCAAAACGTGCCCCGGAACCTAGCCGCCAACCCCTTTCCCGGCAAGCCGCCCCGAGATCTGACAGAACCGTCAGATCCACCGCCGGCCCCTGACTGTCGCCGCGACTGTCCGATCCAAATACCCCGGCTGCCCCGTCGAGAAGCTGCGCCTTCCACTGCGTGATCTAGTTGGGATGAATGTCGAACTGCTGCGCCAACTCGGACAGCGTCTTCTCGCCCTTGACGGCGGCCAAGGCCACCTTCGCCTTGAAGGCCGGTGTGTGGTTCCGACGTTGTCGTCTTGTCATTGCTTCTCCTGTCCGGCACGCATACTGGCCGCTTTCAGGCAAAAACTCCACTTATCCCGATGTTCAGATTTCCTGAGCCAGCTCTTACCTGGCTATTAGCCGCATTTATGCGCCAAGCCGGAAAGCTTTCTGACGTTTTCTGCCCTTCTTCAATTTTTGGCTGTGCAGGCAAGAGTTGGCCGTAGCGCCGATTGGGCGGCGCTATGATGGTGAGAGGTCTTGAGGTTGGCGGGTTGGGCGGGAGTGGGGCAATCGGCCCCGGCGTTCAGGTGACGAGCCGAGGAACCCGCTCCAGAAGCAGGCTCAGGATAGTTTGCTCCGGGCAGGCGGTGGGCAGGTGGACGAGGATTTGCCGCCTGGTCTCGACGATCCGGGCCGCCAGTTTGATCAAACGCAGACGCAACGTGTCGAACTGGGCGACCCGCCAGCGCGACCGGCGCGGCATCAGGGCGCGTATCGACCACAGCAGCCAGTAAGCTCCAGCATGCAGGAACAGCCGGAACTGGTTGGCGGTGGCCTTGTGGCAGGAGGTGCGGTCGGCGCATAGATGCGTCTTCCAGCTCTTTATGTGATTTTCCGCCTGGCCGCGGGCGCAATAGAGTTTCTCATAGAGCCACCGCCCTCGGCCGTGGCGCAGACTGGTGACGATGAAGCGGGTGTCCGGCCCCTGCGGCCCGACCTCGACGCGCGCAATGATCCGCTCGGTCCGACTCCAGCTTCCGGCGGCGTCATAGAATTCCTTGAAGCGCCGAACCTTGGTCGCGGGACCGGCGGCGAACCGGGTGGCGGTGCTGGCCTCCAGGTCAAGGATATGGCGCCGCAGCGTGCTGGTCGGGGCGAGACCGAGCACATAGTCCAGGCAGTTGGTCCGGCACCAGTTCAGGACCTCGGGGCAGCAGTAATGGCTGTCGGCGCGCAGCAGGATCTCGACCTGCGGCCAGTTGGCCCGGATCTGCCGCACGATCCGACGCAGGTGCGCCCGGATCTCGGTGCCTTTAGGCCGCTTGGCCGGGCGCAGGATGGCGGTGATGAAGCGCCCGTGCTCGTCGAACACGACGATCGGCTGGAAGCCGTACTCGTCGTAATGGCCATTGAACAAGCGCAATTGCTGCTCGCCGTGAACGGCATCGAAGGTGTCGTCAATATCCAGCACGATCCGCTTCGGCACCTGCCGGAACCCGGTGCAGTAGAAATCGACCAGAGCGCGGCCCATGCGCATCAGGGCGCGGGCATCGGGCAGGTTCTCCAGGCGCGAGATGGTGGACTGCGAGCACAGGCCGGCACCATCCGGCAGGCGGTCGAGCGCCAGCTTGAACGCCGGATCCCGGCGCAGGCTGTCGGCGTCGTTGCCGTCCTCGTAGCCGGCCGCGATCATGAGCAGGCGGAAGCGGATGATCTCCGCCAGTCCATGAACGACCCGCCCGGGCGTCCGGGGGTCTTCCAGGCACGCCGCAAGCCGGTCGGCGATCCCGAGCCGCTTCTCGATTTCCCGCAGGCCCAGCACGCCGGCATCGGAGGACAGCTGCCCACCATCGAAGCGGGCGACCACGGGTTTGCCGGCGACAGGTGACAGGCCGGGCAGCGATGGGGTAAGTTCAACTCGGGCGGGCATGGCGGGTGAGATCCGGTGGGGTTGGTGTCAGCAGCCGAATCCTAAACCAGATCAATCCTTTACGCTATGCCCGCCGGCCTTGGTGCATAATTGCGGTTAGCATCTAACATTGATAAATTGAGTAATGTGAATAGACTACATGGTCAACCTTCTTTGGCTTGACACATGAGGTACAGCGCTTGTGATGGTCGTAACTCAATGGAGGTTGTTAGTGGGCAAATCCACAAGCAGGATGGTTGCCGAAATCGATCGAGCCATCTTCGGCCTTCTTCCATCGTCCCAGGGTAAGGCCATGTACGCGAAGGCCAATTTCCTGGTTTCCTCGAAGTTGGGATTTCGTCTCGATTCACAGGTCCGAACGAGCCATGGATTTCTTCTGAACGTCGACAAGGTATGCCGGGTCGCCCGCCGCATTCACTACTACGGATGTTGGGAGCCGCAGATTGCCGAATTGATCACGCTCTTGCTCGCTCCCGAGGATCATTTCGTCGATATCGGCGCCCATCTCGGGCATCACACGCTACTTGCCGCGTCTTGCGTCGGACCGTCGGGGAAGGGTTTATGCGTGGAGGCGTCTCCCCAGACCTACAAGAGGCTCCGAGACAACCTTGAGCTCAATCGATTCACCCACGTGACTGCCTGGAACAAGGCTGTCGCCCGTCAGGATGGGACGATTCAATTGGTGGAGGGCGATCACGAGGATAGCCTCAGGACCAGCGTCGCCACCACATCCACCGGTGAAGCTCGAGGACCGGTACAGACGACAGCAGTCGAGGCGATCACCCTTGATGCCATCGCATCCACCTTCGATGTCTCCAAGGTCGCTCTTACGAAGATGGACGTCGAGGGTAATGAGTACGATGTTCTAAGGACTTCGAGTGAATATTTCGCGAGTCTCCCATCGGCTACAGCTCTCATCGTGGAGTTCGGCGACGGCAAATCCCAAGCGGAACAAGCAGAAGTGATGGATCTGTTCGCAACCCACGGTTTTGACGCATTCCGCATCAATAATGAGTATAGCCTCACCCGCCATGACGATCGGGTGCGTCTCGTGTCGATTGACAAGTTACCAAGCAATCTTTGCGATGTTCTGTTCGTGAGAGGGGCCCTGAGGGAAAAAGTGGCTGGCTTGGTGACTTAAGAGTACCTAACATAACCATCGTTCGACGAAGCGGAAGGTGATGAGGGCTGCGGCGAGGTGATTGAAGGCGGCAAAGATATCGATCCGGCGTTCGTAGCGCACGGAGATCCGCCGGAATTGGGCGAACCATGCCAAGGTGCGTTCGACCTTCCAGCGGTGCCGGCCCAGGCGCTCGGTGCTGTCGATGCCGCGCCGCGCGATCCGGGGAATGATGGCGCGTCCGCGCAACGCACGCCGGCAGCGCCGGAAATCATAGCCTTTGTACCGCTTTCAGCGTTAGCTAAAGCTCCCGCATGCAGCTTGGCGGGACGGCGGCGGGGCCGGCCGGCGCACTGGCGGATGGGCGGGATGGCATCGACGGTGGCCTCCAGCATCCGGCTGTCGTGGATGTTAGCGGCCGACAGGGTCACGGCCAGCGGGATGCCGTTGGCGTCGATGACGACGTGGCGCTTCGAGCCCGGCTTGCCGCGGTCGGTCGGGTTCGGCCCGGTCTCCCGGCCCCCCTTGTATGGGGCATTTGATGTCAAGCGTTTTTCAAATCAGGTTTTCCATATTTCCTATCCCTATGTTTGATCAACGGGGCCATCCCTCCGTCCCGACCATGGAGGTCCGCCGACACCTGTGTCACGCTTGGATGATTGGGCTCTGATGACTGGCCAGTTTGGCGGGTCAGCCGTTCCAAGGCGGAGTTCTCGCGTCCGTGGACCGCTGCTCGATCCAACAACCTTGTATTCGGTCCGGCACGCAACCGGAGACCATGATGCGTCATGCGCATCGGATGCGAGGCTCCCGGGAGGGTGGGACCAGTCTTTTTGTCGGCTTGCGGCCCATAGGGGGGCTTCGGTGCACCACCCACCTCGGAAGGCAAGGTCCACCGGACTGACCGGTCGGCCATGCTTCGAAGTCTCCGGCGCGCTTCCGGGGACGGATTGGTCGGCTCACGCCTCCTTGAGGACGACACCCTCCGGCATCACCCCAGCGGCGGCATAATTCCACAGTGCGATCAACAGCTTGCGCGCCAGCGCCACGATCATCGTCTTCTTGATGGCACCCTTGCCGCCAGCGCTCCGCTCGCGGTACCATTGGACCAGAGCGGCGTCGGGCTGGAACATCAGGAAGCGCCAGGCCAGCTGGATCAGGCCACAGCGCACCCGTGGGTTGCCTGCCTTGCTGATCCCCTTCTCCCGGCGCTTCGAGCCGCTCTCATCCGGCGTGCCGGTCAGACCAGCATAGCGAGCCACCGCGCGTCGATCGCGTAGATTGCGCGACAGTACCTCGTGGACCAGCATCTGGGCCGTTTCCAGGCCGATGCCCTTGATCCGGGCCAACAGCAGGACCATCGCGTTTGTCAAGCGACAGCAGGAACTGGGTTCTTCGTTCTTTTGTGTGCACAGCTTATGGAGGAATTTCAGGACATGTTTTCACCTAAGCAGCTGCCATGACGCGGCTGCGTAGGAGATCGAAACCGGCGCGGCCGTACATGGTGCGCTTGACGACTTTCAGCCGGTTGATCTGGCCCTCCGGTGCTCCAGGGGAGCGTCAAGGCGGCGTGGACGGCTTCGACATCCTGACGGAGGCTCCGGGCAAAGCCTTTGAAGCCGCCTTCTTCGGCGGCGCTGACCCAGCCGTCGAGCTGGCCGGCCAGACCCTGCTTGATCGTAACCGGCCGATCTAGGCCGCCTTACAAGGACTTCGGTATCCAGATAGCTTACGTCGTTAACGACGTCCTTGTAAGGCGGCCTAGCCGCAATTATGCACCAAGGCCGGCGGGCATAGCGTAAAGGATTGATCTGGTTTAGGATTCGGCTGCTGACACCAACCCCACCGGATCTCACCCGCCATGCCCGCCCGAGTTGAACTTACCCCATCGCTGCCCGGCCTGTCACCTGTCGCCGGCAAACCCGTGGTCGCCCGCTTCGATGGTGGGCAGCTGTCCTCCGATGCCGGCGTGCTGGGCCTGCGGGAAATCGAGAAGCGGCTCGGGATCGCCGACCGGCTTGCGGCGTGCCTGGAAGACCCCCGGACGCCCGGGCGGGTCGTTCATGGACTGGCGGAGATCATCCGCTTCCGCCTGCTCATGATCGCGGCCGGCTACGAGGACGGCAACGACGCCGACAGCCTGCGCCGGGATCCGGCGTTCAAGCTGGCGCTCGACCGCCTGCCGGATGGTGCCGGCCTGTGCTCGCAGTCCACCATCTCGCGCCTGGAGAACCTGCCCGATGCCCGCGCCCTGATGCGCATGGGCCGCGCTCTGGTCGATTTCTACTGCACCGGGTTCCGGCAGGTGCCGAAGCGGATCGTGCTGGATATTGACGACACCTTCGATGCCGTTCACGGCGAGCAGCAATTGCGCTTGTTCAATGGCCATTACGACGAGTACGGCTTCCAGCCGATCGTCGTGTTCGACGAGCACGGGCGCTTCATCACCGCCATCCTGCGCCCGGCCAAGCGGCCTAAAGGCACCGAGATCCGGGCGCACCTGCGTCGGATCGTGCGGCAGATCCGGGCCAACTGGCCGCAGGTCGAGATCCTGCTGCGCGCCGACAGCCATTACTGCTGCCCCGAGGTCCTGAACTGGTGCCGGACCAACTGCCTGGACTATGTGCTCGGTCTCGCCCCGACCAGCACGCTGCGGCGCCATATCCTTGACCTGGAGGCCAGCACCGCCACCCGGTTCGCCGCCGGTCCCGCGACCAAGGTTCGGCGCTTCAAGGAATTCTATGACGCCGCCGGAAGCTGGAGTCGGACCGAGCGGATCATTGCGCGCGTCGAGGTCGGGCCGCAGGGGCCGGACACCCGCTTCATCGTCACCAGTCTGCGCCACGGCCGAGGGCGGTGGCTCTATGAGAAACTCTATTGCGCCCGCGGCCAGGCGGAAAATCACATAAAGAGCTGGAAGACGCATCTATGCGCCGACCGCACCTCCTGCCACAAGGCCACCGCCAACCAGTTCCGGCTGTTCCTGCATGCTGGAGCTTACTGGCTGCTGTGGTCGATACGCGCCCTGATGCCGCGCCGGTCGCGCTGGCGGGTCGCCCAGTTCGACACGTTGCGTCTGCGTTTGATCAAACTGGCGGCCCGGATCGTCGAGACCAGGCGGCAAATCCTCGTCCACCTGCCCACCGCCTGCCCGGAGCAAACTATCCTGAGCCTGCTTCTGGAGCGGGTTCCTCGGCTCGTCACCTGAACGCCGGGGCCGATTGCCCCACTCCCGCCCAACCCGCCAACCTCAAGACCTCTCACCATCATAGCGCCGCCCAATCGGCGCTACGGCCAACTCTTGCCTGCACAGCCAAAAATTGAAGAAGGGCAGAAAACGTCAGAAAGCTTTCCGGCTTGGCGCATAAATGCGGCTAGATCGGCCGGTTACGCCGCAGTCGGGGCAGTGGTCGCCGGGACAGAGCACGATCCGCTCGCGCGGCGCGTCGTCGCGAAGGCGCGGTTTACCCCGCCGGCGGGGTTCGGCCTTCGGCAATTTCTCTTCCCGCGAAAACGATGAGCCGCCGAATCCAGTAAGCAAACCTCCAGAGCAGGCGAACCGCGAATTACCGTTCGTTCAGGCGCGTGTCAGGCCTAAGGCTCGTCTCGTGGTGTTGTTCGATTGATACCCAGAATAGATATAAGAGCGGTTCTCGCGAGCCTTCAGCTTCGATATCAATACCCCCGCTAGCCGTTTTCCCGACGATTGCAGCCGGTCGCAGGCTTCCTCGACGTCGGTCCGGGTCGAGCGGGACGGGTCGACGACAAGTACCGCCGCGTCAGCGTTTCGCAGGACGAGTATGGCGTCGGGTACGCACAAGACGGGGGGAGTATCGAATAGGATCACGTCGAAGTAGGAGGAGATGCCAAACAGGAGGCGCGTGAACTCCGGGGAGCGAAGCCGCATCGATGGTTCGGCGCCAACCAGGAACGAAGGGCAGAGCAGGTGAAGTGATGTATCTCCCGCCCTTGTCATGTCGACACGGTCGGAAGTGGGGCCATATTCGAGCGAGAACGGCTCCGGCCGCATGTCCCGCATCATGTTGGCGATCCGGGGTTTATGCAGGTCGCAGTCGACCAGCAGAACGCGCTTGCCCGAGGCCGCCAGCGCTCGGCCGAGACCAAAGGTCAGCGTGCTTTTCCCCTCTCCCGGATGAGCCGACGTCAACAATATGCGGGCGGATCGGCCTTGCGTGGATGCCAGGATTTCCAGTCGCAAGGCCAACCCGTCAAGTGTCTGGATGGCATGAGCCTTGCGGCGGGGGCGGAGCGGCCGGGAAACGAATGGCATGACGCCGATGAGAGGGGCGTCGATCGCTCCGACGATTTCCTTAAAACCAGGACGGAGCCGACGCGCGACATCGAGGATGATCAGGAGGAATGCCACCAATCCCGCCGGAACAATCGCACCAAACATCCCGAAGAGCTTGACGTTCGGACTACTCGGCTTATTGACGGGTATCGCGGCGGTGATGATTTGCGCGTTGGTCAGCAAGGTTTGGGCGCGGACGGACTCCATCTGCTTCTGGATCCCCATCTCGAGCTCCTTCAGAGTATCGAGATCGCCTTGCGCGCGCTTGATGTCAAACCTGCTTCCCGCCTCGGCCGCGGTGCGCGCCCGCAGATCGGTCAATCGCCGCTCGGTGGCGTTCAGCCGCGCGGTGTTGAAAGCGATCTCCTTGTCCAGACGGCTTTCCACACGGCGGGCTTCCGTGATGATCTCGCGCGTTACCTGGGCGATGTTCTGGTCGATTCCCCGGATGTCCGGATGTCTCGGACCTAAGGTGTCGGAGAGCTGGGCCCGGTGGGCGCGAAGATCGGCGATACTGGAAGAGAGGCGGGCGATCTCCGGTGAATCCAGCAATGCCGCCACTTCGATCGGCTCGTTGCCGGCGTTGGCGCCCAAGCGCGTGGCTCCTTGCCTCTCGGCTTCCAGCCGGACGATTTCGGCTTGGCTTAGCGTGATGCTTTCGGTGGCGGCTTGGATTTCCTGGATCAGCACGTCCTGCTCGGGAATCGGGCTCAAACCCTGGCGGAGCAGGTCGGCGACCCGGCGCTCGCCATTCGCGATGTCGGCCCTGACCGCATCGAGCCGTCCTGATAGGTTTTCGGTGACGCGATCCATCGCATGGCGCTGTGCGGTGAACCTGCCATCGACATACGAGTTGAGCAGGCGGTTCACCACTTCGGCACTGAACACCGGGTCACCGCTGGTGAAGGAGACCTGAATCAGATTGCTTTCCTTGTCCGTGATCACCTTCAGCTGGGGAGCCAGCCGTTCCGCCAGGGATTCCACTCCTGGGGAAGCCGAGGGTTCCTTTTCGTCGGGCAGCGCCCCAGGCGGAACGGCCAACCCATTGGCAACGATCCGCAACAGGCCGGGAGAGGAGAGGACGCCGCCTTCGGTGGCGACGATCGTCGGAGTGGCTGGTGCGAGCGGCAGCATTGGATCGCCGTTGGGCAGCACCTGCGCGGGGGAGCCGACGACGAGGCTGCCGTTCGATGAATATTGTGGGGGGAACAGCGATGACGCCTCGATGCCCGCCAATCCTCCGAGGATGGCCAAGCCGACAAGAGTGAACTTCCGGCGCCACAACACGGCACCTAGATCGAGAATGCTCAACTCCACCGGTTGCGCCATATTTCCCTCATTTTCTTCGACGCGCCTTCCACGGCGAAAACGCTTTCATTCACTTCCCGGACGAATATCCGAGATGACCGGCGGACTTCAAACGCTGGTGCGGTGTGGTGGCGTGCGAGCCTCGCCTCAACTCCCGCGCGGGTGAAAGATGGATCAAACATCGATGCCCGCGCCGGAAAACTTCACCTCGGAGGTGCCGTCATGACGGTCGAACGCGCGAGAATAGAGTTCGATGAACTTGGGCGCCAGTTCGGTGAAGGTCGATGCTCGAGTTATCGGCGTGTCACCCATGACCATCGCCTCGGTCAAGGCGATCGCCAAGGCGTCTGGATTACCAGGGGGAACGAGTATGCCGCCATTCTCCTCAATCTCATCGCGGAAACTGCCGAGCCGGGAAGCGACGATGCGCCGGCCGAACGCGGCGGTGATCGCTGGCAGGCTCGACGCCGTGACATGTGTGTAGGGCAGTGCGACCACGGCGGCCCTGCGCATCCAGCACGCGACCTCGCTCTCGTCGAGGAAACGATTTTCGAGTATGACCCGGTCTCCCAGCTCCCTCACGAGCGCCGCTTCCGCTTCGGGCAAAGTTCCGGGACCGCAAATCGCCAGCCGAATATCGCCGGGTAGCCGACGCATCGCCTCGCATAGGATGTCTATGCCCTTGTAGGCCGCGATCCGCCCGAAGAAGAGAACGAGCCGTTCTGGCGCGATGGTTGGGTCATCGTGAATGGTGAAGCGCTCGGCGAAGCTTCCATGTGGAATGACACCGATCCGGGCGCCGGGAAACGATCGCTGAACCAGCGCCGCGCTCTCCTGGGTATGGACGTGCAGCGCCGTGGCTTGGTTGAGCACCGGGCGCCGCAGGGCGCAATTCAACCGCTCAATGAAGCTTCCGGGATGGGCCTCCGCATCGTGGACCGTGACAAGCACTGCGCTCGATCGCCATCGCGCGACCATCATGACGGGGAGAACCCAGGGATATCCCTCGCCGCTGATGATGTGTATGACATCTGGCGCCTCTTGGAGGACCGACCGGGCGATCCTCCAATACGTCACCGGCGAGAACGCCGCCGCCATCTGCTGTCCCTTGCTTGTGCCGCAGGGCACGCGCACCAGTAACTCGCTGTCGAGGCCGCCGGCGTAGTGGTCCGGCACCATGACCTTCAGGGCCACCCGGTCGGCCAAGGCCGAGGCGAAGCCATCGATATAATGCTCCAGAGCGAATCTCGCGGAGAAGGCGACGAGCAGCACCTTCATGCGGTCCTCCCCGTCATCGTTCGGCATTGGGTTGATCACCGAGAGTTTCTCATTCGGCTGGAGCGGCGACGTACCGCAGATAGGTCGAAGTCAAGATGTGGAGCGCGGTGAGCCAGAGCACCGCGCGGAGCAGATGGCTGGTCGAGGCGCCGAGCGGTCCGAGCCACAGGAAGGCTGGCACGAGAGCCACGAAGAATACGATCGTCACACCGATGCTGATCTTCAGAAGTTGAAGCGACTGGCCCATGGAGAGGAAGGCGGGAAAATAGATGTTGCCCAAGCTCGTCAAGAGTCCCGCCAAGGTCATGATAATCATCGGGTTCTTGGCTTCAAGATACTGTTCCCCAAAAAGATTGGCGATCAGCGGGTCAGCCATGATCGAGATGACCACCAAGATGGTGAAAGCCACGGCAAGCATGACGAAGAGGACATCGCGGATCAGTTTTTTGAAGGCGGCAATGTTGCCATCCGTCCAGAGTTTGGCGAGATCCGGGAAGATGGCATGCTGGGCGGCATCGCATTGACGCACTAGGATCGCAGAGAAATTCTTGGCGATTCGAACGATTCCAGCCGCCGCTGGACCTCCGATCGCGCCTATGATGAGAATATCCAGCCGTTCTATCATAACCCGCAGCGCCAAGCTCAGGTTGGTGTGGAAGATGGTGCTCCAAAGACCGGGACAGTCAAATGCTTCCGCGTCGGCGCCTCGCCCCGCCATTATGATCGCCTGCGTCTTGAATTCGCGCCACGCCATGACATGCAGCAAGAAGTTGCCTAACAATTCCGCGACCATCCAGCCGATCAGGAACTGGGATAGGGTTCCATCCATCAGTAAAAGCACGGTGGCGACGCACAAACGGCAACCGGCCGACAGGACATCGCGCATGATCACATAGCCGAACTTCTGCGACATTCGCAGGGTCGCCACGGGAACACCCAAGCAGGTCGTCGCCAGGACGACGCAGTAGATCGCGGCCCAGGTCGTATCCACGTCATTGCCCAGAAAATAATCTTTGAACAACAAGATGCCGATCAACGCCAATGTGGCCGCACAGCATCCGACGGCGAGATCGGCACGATAAAGATATTTCAGAAGGCCTGCGTAAGCTGGTAGTCCAAGATGCCGTAACGTTTCGGTTCCATATCGGAAGACGGCCTGATCCGTGTTGAGCGCCACTATCCCTCCAACTAAGAAGTAATAGGACTCAATCAAGGTCAACAATCCGAATTCTTGTATGGATAATGTTCTAGTCGCGACAATGATTGCGGCGAAGGAAAGTGCCGACGCAACTAAATTACCTGAAATTATTGTTGACCAATTTTTCAGAATGCGACGGACCGTCATGCATGGCTCCGGAAAGTTTCTAACCTTTATAGCTTACCGTACGGCAAGTTAAAGCAGAACCACGATGTTTGATGCAAGGGTTCTTTAGAAGACGGTTCGCTCATAAAAATAATCCGTTCGCGTGTGCAGCGAAGTGAATCATGTCCTTGTCAAGCCGAATGGTTGTTCCTCGCTCTGCCCACCGGTTCAACGAGGTCCATCGGCTATCACCAATAAAATATATGAACTATGCTTTATGCCAGAAAGAATGCAAACAGGCTGCTTCTCCCGAGTCTGAACAGCCAGGATTGTCGAACATAATATCCAAAATTATGAGGTACTATCTATATTTATTAACCCGAAGGACGATTTTAGTACGTACGAAATGAGATAATTTTTTCCTTGATTATGATAAGAGACATCGGCATCCTGCTCAGCGCCGACCAAAGAAGAAAAAGCTGAGGGCGGAAAGAAAAACCTCTCATGCTTTTGGAATCGGATGCGAGTACGCTTATCAGTCGATAGGTGAAAGCGGGGGTGAATACCAATTAGTAACATGGCCTTTGTTTCTTGGTCGATTATTTCATAATTGAAAGCAAAGCTGAGCATGGCTGAGTGTTTGTATCTCCCGCTGAAATGCGCCTGTGGTTCCGTACCTCTGATCGGGCCGCTCGGACGCGGTAAACTGGATATTCCAAACCAAACCATTGCTCAAGCAGGAAAGACCATGGATGGGTTGTCCCTTAACCTGAGGAATGTTGAGTGAAAATCGGGTTATTGACGGAGTTGTTTCCACCGCACATGGGCGGACAAGAAGTCCGCTTTCAAGAAATGGCAGAACATTTGGCGGATCGCGGCCATGAAGTGACCGTGTTATGTATTCGACACGACCACAAGGTGGCGATTTCCTCCTCTCCTCATCCTCGCGTTCAAATCCTCCGTTGGCCGACCAACGACAACTATGTGCGCCGTACCGGTGGGTTGCCGCGATCACTCCGCACCATGGTCGACTATGCACTGTGGACAAGAAAGGTGTTGGCGCAGGGCGATTTCGACGTATTGATGCTTAATCAATGGCCGTTGTTGCACGCGCTCACCTTACCAGGGAAACTTCGACACCGCTCGATCCTCGATTGGTGTGAAATCCGCGAGGGTCGCGTCTTCGTCATGGCGCAACGCTTTTTGCCCCGGCTGGTGGGGTGCAACACAGCAGTCAGCGAGGCGGTCCGGGATCATATCGAGGGTGTCTCGGAACAGCGGACCGTCTATTTGCCCAGTGGCATCAACCGATCGATCTATCGGTCGCTGCCCCGGGGCGGGCGCGCCGGTTTGCTGTATCTTGGTCGCTTGACATCGCACAAGCAGGTCTCGCGCCTGTTCGAAGTTCATCGCGTCCTTTGGGAGCGCGGATACCGCAGGGAGTTGATCATCGCGGGTGATGGTCCGGAACTGCCAGTCCTGCGCCAACTCGCTGCTGCCTACCCGATGGCCGACAAGGTGCGCATCTTGGGTTCGGTCACCGAAGCCGAGAAGATGGATCTTCTATCCAGGGCGGAGGTGATGGTCATCGCGAGCCTGCGCGAGGGATTTCCTCGAGTGGTCGCCGAGGCGATGGCCAGTGGCTTGCCAATCGTCACCGCGAACCATCCCGGCAATGGCACGACCACGGTCGTCTCCAGCCACTCCTGCGGCATCGTGGCCGCGCCGACGGACGATGCCATGGCTGACGCTGTCCAAGAAATCCTCGATGCCTGGGACGACTATTCACAGGCGGCACTCGCCGCGTCGAGAAGACTTGATTGGTCTGACCTCGTCGATCAACTCGAACTGGAATTCATCAGCCTTGCGAAGGAGCTTGAGAATGCGCCTACTGATTTCCGGCGGCGCTGGTTTCATTGGAAAACACCTGTCCGCCCGAATGCTGGCGGCGGGACATGACCTGCTGATCATCGACGATCTTTCGGTCGGGCGTGCCAGCCATGTTCCGGCAGGTGCCCAGTTCTTGGCGGCCGACCTCACCATGATCACGCCAGCCGAATTGGATGAGGTGATCGCTGATTTTCGACCCGATGGGGTGGTCCACCTTGCCGCGATCCACTTCATTCCCTACTGCATGAGGAATCCGGAGCGCACACAGGAGGTCAACGTCGCGGTCACACTGAAATTGGTCGAGGCGCTGGCGCGTCACCCCGTCGAAAAGTTCGTTTTCTCCTCGACCATGGATGTATATCCCTGTGAGGACATCGTCCTGTCCGAGGATATGTCCCCGGAGCCTGGCAATGTCTACGGTTTGACCAAGCTGATGAGCGAGCAGATCGTCGCCTATGGACAGCGGTTGGGCAATTTCCAACAGGGCACCGTGCTCAGGTTCGCCAATGTCTATGGGCCCGACGAGACCAATCCGCATCTGATTCCCGATGTCTTGGATAGACTTGCCAATACCGACGAACCGGTGCTGAAGTTCGGCTACCTGGGAGCGACACGCGATTTCGTCTACGTCGCGGACGTGGTGGAGGCGATCGCGGCTTCGTTGGAGCGGGATCTTCCCGGGTTTCTCCGCATGAACATCGGAACGGGAAATCCAACGGCGGTCCGGTCGGTGGTCGAAGTCATCCAGCACGCGGTTGGCGATACACGCGAGATCCAAGAGGATCCTATCCGGTTCCGCGCTTTCGACCGGAAGTCCCTCACGCCTGACATCGGCAGAGTGAAGGAATTGCTTGGATGGACACCCACTTGGAACCTGAAGGACGGGATCGCGGCGACCGTCGCGGCATATCCGGGCGCGGTCGCGGCGGAAACCAAGCTGGACGACGGGATTCGGCCGGGACAGCACGCAGCTTGATAATGACCGCCGCCGTGGCGGGATTTGCCGTCGGAGCCAGCGTGCAAGTTCGTGCTGACGTTTATCCGGCGGAGAGTGACGGTTATCGGCGGACGTTCGCGGCTGAATTCGATGATCCGAGCTTGGCTTTGCCGGGACCCATGTTCGCGACGTCCTACGTGACCTGGGGTGGATTGCGCACCTTGGCGGGCAATCAGGAAGCCCAATTGTACATTGATGAGACAATGCCTGATGTCGCCAAGGCAGGTGTAGGCGCTTTCTCCATCGCGGATGGAAAGTTGGCGATCGAGGCACGACCGACGCCGGAAATACTGATGCCCTCGCTTGGTTCCAAATACATCTCTGGGATGTTGACCACGGAACCGAGTTTCAGACAGCGTTATGGCTATTTCGAGATACGGGCTCGCTTGCCCCTCGGACGGGGGCTATGGCCCGCCTTCTGGCTGGTGGGAGACACGCACTCCGAACATTTGGAGATCGATGTTTTCGAGGTTTTGGGGCACGAACCCGATCGGATATATCTGACCGTCAAAGCCCCCCAGCGGCAAATTGGGTATCATGAGGGCTTTCGGCCGGGTATTCGGACCGATCACGGCTTCCATCGCTATGGGGTCGAATGGACTCCGGACGAGGTCGTGTTCTTTCTGGACGGCGCGGAGTTGAAGCGTGTGAACGCTCGGTTGGATGTCCCCATGTACATGATCGTCAACCTCGCGGTCGGGGGTACGTGGCCTGGTCAGCCGGACAAAACCACGGAGTTTCCGGCTCGGATGGAAATAGATTACATTCGTGCTTACCGGAAATTGGATGGACCCGAGGGAAAGGCAGCGGAATAAATCGTATGTTCATCAAGATCAGCATGCTCTGCGGCACCGTGGAACCTCTTTTCAGCGGTACGGAAGACTTCGCAACGAGGCTCACCAGCCAACTGAATGCTGATGGTCACTCGGTGACATGGCCAAATTGGAATGATTGGCGGGCCAGTGGCGCGCCGGGTTTGTACCGGATATTAGGGAATGACGCTACCGACGTCGTCTCGATGCAGTATCCAACCGATGCTTTCCGCTATGGCTTGGCGCCCCATCTGCTCGCGTTGATTGGACGGTGGCCACTTGTGGTCACCATTCACGAGTTTTCCGCGGCTCATCCTTTGCGACGGCTGTCGATCAGCGCTCTGACCGCTCGGGCCGACGCCGTCGTGATGACGACCGAGTATGAACGAAAGATGATCTGCCAGTGGTATCCGTGGCTGGCTCGCCGCTGCCACGTGATTCCGATCGGCGCCACAATCCCGCCCTTGCCCTGGCGGCCTTCCACGCCGCCGATCATTTCCCACTTCGGTCAGATACGCCCTGGCAAGGGGCTCGAGATGTTCTTGGAGTGCGCCGCCATCAGCCAGCGACTGGGCCACGATTGGATCTTCCAGGTTGTTGGGTCGTCGGTCGCCCGCCATCGAGACTATCTCGATACGCTGATCCAGCGTTCCGGGGCATCCAACATCCAATTCACCCTAAACATCGGGACGGGAGAAGTGGCGGAGCGGTTGGCCCAGTCCACGGCGGTGCTGCTGCCGTTTCCGGACGGCGCCACCTTCCGGCGGACCAGCCTCCTCGCCGCGGCGGGTTGCGGTGCGCCGATCCTCACCACCGTGTCCAGCGAAACCCCCGAGGCGATGGCCAACTCGGTCATCGCGGTGGAGACGGCCGCCGACGCGGCGGCCAAGCTCGCCGAGTTGCTCTCGGATCCGGCGCGTCTCCTCGACGCGCACGAAAAATCCTCCCTCATCGCCGGCATGACCTCATGGGACACGATCGGCAAATCGTATGCGTCCGTGTTCGAGTCGGTTCTACGGGGACGTGGCGGCCGCGTCCGCCAGCGGCACATGGGCCGCGACATTGGAATCGCTGAAGGTGAGGATTGAAATGCGCATATGCATGGTCGCGGGGTCCTTTCCACCGGATGTCTGCGGCGTTGGGGATTGCATGGGCATGCTCAAGGTGGCGCTTGAGCACGAGGGAGTTGAGGTTGGCGTCATACATCGGCCGCAGTGGCGCCTGACGGACGTCGCGGAGGTGCTGCGGGCCATCAAGAGCCAAGAGCCGGATGTCATTCACATGCAGTACCCCACCCATGGGTTCCGCGCCGGCCTATTTCCCCATCTGTTGATCGGCTTGCCGAAACGCCTTCCCACCGTGGTCACATTGCATGATTATATTGGTCAGCAGCGATTGCGGCGTCTCTCGATGTCCGCTTTCTCGCTGGCGTCGCGGATCGTCCTGACCGCTGACCATGAAGCCGAGGCGTTCCGCCGCCTGCATCCTTGGAAAGCGCACCAAGTCACGACCATCCCGATCGGCAGCAACATAGGTGGCGGCATCTGGTGTCCTGGTGACCAGTTCACCATCATCCATTTTGGAATGTTGCGGCCGGGCAAGGGCATCGAGGAAATGCTCACCTTCGCGCGGCTCGTCCGGCAGGCGGGCCTGGATTGGAGGATCGTCGTCGTAGGGGCCATAGTTCCGCATATCGCTGGTTACGCCGACACGATCATGTCCATGCCCGGTGCGGAACACATCGAGTGGAAGCTTAATCAGCCGGCGGAAGAGGTCGGTCGATTGCTGCGGACCTCGCATGTCGCGTATTTTCCAGTACCATCCGGCGTCCATGAAAGACGCGGCTCCTTGTTGGCGGCCGCCGCCAATGGCGTCCCACTCGTGGCCCGCGTCGGCGTGGACACCCGTCCCGAAGTCACCGATCATCTAGTGGCCGCCGCCACGCCGGCCGACGCGGTCGACGCCATTATGAGTCTGAGGGAGGGAGACCGGCTGGCACGGCAGGCGAGCGTGGCAAGCCGCTTCTCGGAGCGATTCGCTTGGCCGTACTTGGCGGCGCGCTACCGTGACGTATTCGCGAAAGCCATGGCTCGGAACGTTCGACGCCGCGGCTTCATGGAGCACAGCGTCAAATCAGGTCGCATGGACGAAAGCGGATGAAGGGGGTGTGGATTGTCCGTCACGATCACGGGCTGGGTCGTCATTCTCGTCGCGTCGTTCCTGGCGTTGACACGGCCGAACGCTATCCTGCCGCTCGCGCTCTTCTTCGTACCCTTCTCGGCGACATCGGTGATCAACATCTCCGCGGTCAGCTATGGTTTGTCTCCGGCGGTCTTCCTGCTGATCGTGTTCTGCGGGATCCAGGCGGTCCGCGGCCAATTCCTAATGCCGATCAGACTGTCCGGCAACCACCTGACCGGAATACTGGCCCTAGTCGCTTTGGCCGCATATGTCATCGTCGACCTGGGTGCCGGTGGCTTGCTGGGTGGCCTGTCTCTTTTCCAGATCACCCAGTCGGCCTTTCTGTTGTTCGGCATAGGAACGGCCGTGCTTGTCTCGATCCTGATTCATTCCGATAAGTATTTTTTGATGTCAATTAAAGCGTTGCTGTGGTCCGGTGTTTTTGTCTCATTTTGGGGTATGGTCCAAGCTGTATGTTTTTATTCGGGGATTCCTTATCCAGCGGACGTATTCAATAACAGCATCAGTGATTATGCCGATATGTTCGACCAGCGGTCGCTGAATGTCATCCGCATTGCGTCGGTCGCGGTCGAACCCTCCTTCATGGCATTCTCGCTGCTCGGTATCTTCGCGTTCAGCGCGACCGTGGTCACATTGCGCGGTGCTTCGGCATCACGCCTGCAGATCGCGGCGGCGTTACTCAGCGGCCTGACGATCCTCGCCTCGACCTCGACAACCGGATATTTCGGATTGGCGGTGTTCGGCGTCCTGCTGTTCACCCGGAAACCCATACCTGTCCTTGTGGTGGGTCTGCTAACTCTCGCCGCCTTTGTCATCATGCTGGCCATGCTCCCGGAATTCCAGCAGGGGGTCGCGGCGATGACGGTCAACAAGACCGCCAGCGGATCATTCACCCATCGATGGAGCACCGTGATCGAAGGCTTCGAGCAGTTCGCCGAGCGGCCTTGGTTTGGCTGGGGTTGGGGATTCAGCACCTCCTACAGCATGGTCACGATCGTCTTGGCCAACCTTGGCATCGCCGGGGCGCTGCTCATGCTCATGGCGATCGTGATGGCCTTGTTGGGAAGCCTGCTGGCTCGCTCCCAATCCTCAAGCGAATACGAACAGGAAAGGGTACATGCCGTCGCGGCGGAAATAGCTTTCCTCGTCTCATTGGCGAGTTGCTGTATTTCCGGTTTCAAATACGTGACCTTGGACCTCTGGTTCCTCTGGGCCTTGCTGCTGGGATTACAGACGCGGCTGGCGCATGCTCCCTCCAGCTCTGGAATTTCCGATCGCGATAAGCCCGCCATCACGTTCTCATCAGTATCTAGTTGATCGGTCCACCACATTGTCCAATATCCCACTCGCCCAATGGCTGCGGATGCCATCGGTCACCGTCCGCGCCGCCGTCCTCAATTAGGACAGCGCGGCCGCGTGGGGAACCACCTTGACTGAACTGGACCCCGAAAACAGGACCAAGCTGTTGATTGGTGCGGAGGCCGTTCCGTCATGATAGACGGAGCGGACGATGACGAAGCGAACGAGACGGAAGATCGATGCGGCGCTGAAGGCGAAGATCGCCTTGGAGGCGCTACGCGAGGAAGCGACGGTGGCCGACCTGGCCCAGCGCTACGAGGTTCACCCGAACCAGATTTACGCCTGGAAGAAGCAGCTTCAGGACAACGCGACGCGGGCCTTCGATCCAAATGCCGGCCGCGACGCCGACGCAGCCCACGAGCGTGAGATCGAGAAGCTGCACGCCAAAATCGGCCAGCTTACCGTCGAGCGGGATTTTTTAGGACGGAGGTCCGGACGATGAGCGCCCCGGACCGCCGAGCCCTGCTCGATCGCGATCACGTCCGACTGTCGGTACGACGGCAATGCACGCTGCTCGGCGTTGTGCGCTCGAGCGTTTACCGCGCGCCGTGTCCGGCCAACGACAATGATCCGGCGCTGATGCGGCGCATCGACGAGCTGTTCACGGCTTGGCCATTTCTCGGCTCGCGGCGGCTGACGGCGATGCTGCGAGCCGAGGGCACGGTGGTCAACCGCAAGCGCGTGCAGCGCCTGATGCGGCTGATGGGCATCGCTGCCCTCGGGCCGAAGCCGAGGACGTCGAAACCGGCGACGGGCCACAAGGTGTTTCTTTACCTGCTGCGTGGGCTGACGATCGACCGTCCCAATCAGGTGTGGGCGGCCGACATCACCTACATCCCGATCGGCCGCGGCTTTCTGTACCTGGTCGCGATCATCGACTGGGCCAGCCGGTTCTGTCAGCTTTCGGGGCGAGTTGCGCATCTGACAGGTCTCTAGCTACCAGAAGCTGTATCAAGCGACGGAGATGAGGTCCCGTAGCGCGGCCACGCGTTCGACGTGGAGGACCCGCTGACGGGCAAGCGAGACATTCTGGTTGATGTAGCTGGTCGGGCGGAGGAAGTTGCGGACTTCATCAAAGGCGCGACAGAAGCGATGAGCTGCCTTGAAAATCTTGAAGCCGCGCATGGGCCGGTAGCGTCCTTTTATGCCCCGGTGATTCTGTTCGATCACGTTGTTTTTGTACTGGCTGGTGCGGTGGTCGACGTCCGTGCCGAGTTCGCCGGCGATGGCCTTGGGGTAGCTGGTATGGCCGTCGGTGGTGACCTGCTGGGGCTCGACCCGGGTGACCGCCTTGGCCGAGCGGAAGAAGGCCTTGGCCGCGGCCATGTCGCGGGTTTCGCTGAGATAGACGTCGACCAGATTGCCGTCGCGGTCGATCGCCCGGTAGAGATAGCACCATTCGCCGGCGATTTTGAGATACGTCTCGTCGACGTACCAGCAGCGGCCGGCTTTGCCGGCTCGGCGCTGGCGCAGGCCTTCGGCGAGCAGCGGCGCCAGCCTGGCTTCCCAATCCCGCACCGCCTCGTGGGTGAACACGATGCCGCGGATCAGTGTAAGTGCCGGGTGAATACTGGTCCATCCGCATTCCCGGTGCACAAGCGGCAAGTGCATTTCCACGTCATATTTTCTCCGATGTCATGCGGCCTCCAGAACCCGATAGCGCAGCAGGTCGAAGCCGGCCCGCCCGCACATGGTACGCTTGATCGTCTTGAGTCGACTGACCTGACCTTCCACCGGGCCGCTGCTCCACGACAGCGACAACCCGGCCCGGACCGCCGCCAAGTCCCGTTTCAAGCCGCCGGCAAACCCGGTCAGCGCCGTTCCCTGCGCTGCCGCGAGCCACGGATCCAATCCGTCGGCCCGCCTCTCTCGGACCATCGCGCGAAACTCCCGCGCCAGCGCGATCACCACGGCCAAGTCCGGCGATCCGGCGAGCAGGGCCTCGACGAACTTCCCTGCGGTCTCGTCGATCTCGTTGGCATCGGCCACCACCAGCCACGCCGCGCGCCGGCCGGAGGGCGCCTTCCAGGCGGTCGTAGACGACTCCAGGTCGGCAGGCCCGGCACCGGTGCCCCGCAGCCGGCGCCGAACCCATTCCTGCACGGTCTTGGGTCGGCCCGAATAGCCCCGGTCGCGGATTTCCCGCCACAGCCGGGCGGTGTTGGTGCAGCCCTCGGCCCAGCGTTGCCGCAGGTACTCGGCATGGCGGTCGATTGTGCTCCCATAAGCCGGTTTGCTCCACGACGGAGGCCGGCCCGCCCGCAACCATGTCCGGATCGTGGCGCGGTCCAGGCCAGTGCTGCGGGAGATAGCACTCTGCGACCAGCCGCGGGCGTGCAGTGCTGCGACTTCCTCGAAACGGGCCTGCCGCGCCGCCCGCTTGTCCAGCGTGCGCTGCTGGCTGCGGGGCAGAGGCCGGGGCTCCGGCGGAGCGTTGGGAACCGGAACCGTCGTCACCGCCGTGGCTGCCTTGGTCGCAGTGCGGATGGCCCGGTGATGCCGGTCGAGAACGCCGGCCAGGGCGTCGCCGAGATTGCGCAGAAGATGCCAACGGTCAGCCACCTGGACCGCGTCCGGAGCTCCGGTCCGGGCGCCGTCGGCATAGGCACCGGCCCGGTCTCGGGCAACGATCTCCACGCCGGGGTGTGCCTTCAGCCAGGCGGCAACTGTTTCTCCGTCGCGATCGGGCAGCAGGTCGATGGGGCGGCTGCGCTCCAGATCGACGATGAGGGTGCCGTAGCGCCGGCCACGCCGCCAAGCCCAATCATCGATGCCGACGACGCGCGGGGTCGGTGCCACCGGGAGGGGAGCCGCCCGGATCAGGCGCAGCAGGGTGTCGCCGCTGACCGGCATGGCGAGGCGGTCCGCTAGGCGGGCGCCCGACTCGCCTCCGGCATGTAGGGCGATGCGGCGTTGCGCCTCGGCGAGGCGGACGGTCCGCCGAACCCTCGGCAGGGCCACCTCCGGCAGGCGCTCGGCGAAGATCCGGCGCGGGCATCTTGGGGCGGAGCAGCGAAAGCGACGGACCTGAAGCTCGAGATGGCCGATCCTCCCCTGCCAGGGGAGATCCCCAAGATGCCGGATGTAGCGGCTGTGGACGCGACGCGAGTGGCGCCGGCACAAGGGACAGGACGCCGTGGCGGCGCGAGCACGAACGGCGACGACAACACGATCAGGGCGGACGACGACCCGCTCAACCGCGAGACCGGCGGGCAGCAGGGACAGCAACGAACTGGACACGGAGAAGACGGCACTCTCGGGGGAAAAGCGTTTCCCCTCATATGGTTATCCTCACCTGTAAGTGCCGGGTGAATACTCCTCAGATCGGGCGGATGAACTTTCCCCAGGCTGACGCAACGGCACGGCTCCGGAGCAGGCGCCTCGGAACCGTGTAGCCGCCCTTGGCCCATAATCCCCTCAGTCGATTGAGGGAGGGCGTGGGTGGTCACACTTGGGGAACTCGTCATGATTCTCGATCTCGCCCGCCAGGGGTTGAGCGTGTCGGCAATCGCGCGCCGGACCGGCCTGGATCGCAAGACCATCCGCAAGTACATCGCCAATGGGCTGGAGCCGCCCGCCTACACGCCGCGGCCCCCGCGGCAGACCCTTGTCGGCCCCTTTGAACCCTACCTGCGGGAGCGCCTCCAGGCCTTCCCGGAACTCAGCGGCCGACGTCTGCTCCGGGATATCCGCGCGCTCGGCTACCAGGGCGGCTATACCGTGCTGAAGGATTTCCTGCGCACCGTCCGGCCCAGGCCCGAGACACAGTTCGAGCGCCGGTTCGAGACACCGCCCGGCAAGCAGGCCCAGGTCGATTTCGCCTTCTTCAAGACCGTGTTCACCGACCAGCCCGACGTCGAGCGGATCGTCTGGCTGTTCTCGATCGTGCTCGGCCACAGCCGCATGATGTGGGCCCGCTTCGTCGCCCGCCAGGATCTGCCGACCGTGCTCCGGTGCCACATCGCCGCCTTCGAGGCGTTCGGCGGCGTGCCCGAGCAGATCCTGTATGACCGCATGAAGACCGCCGTGCTCGGTGACGTCGAGGACCCCGACCAGCCGGCCAAGGGGATCGCCTACAATGCCAAGCTCCTCGATCTGGCCGCCTGCTACGGTTTCCTGCCGAAGGCCTGCAGGCCCTACCGGGCGCAGACCAAGGGCAAGGTGGAGCGGCCCTTCCGCTATGTCCGGGAGGACTTCTTCCTCGCCCGCACCTTCCGCAATCTGGACGACTTGAATGCCCAGTTCGTCCAGTGGCTGGACCAGGTCGCCAACGTTCGCCTGCACGCCACCACCCAGCGTGTCGTCGTCGAGCATTTCGCCGAGGAGCGCGATCACCTCAAGGCCCTCCCGGCCGGTCCCTTCAACACCGTGCTGGCACTCGAGCGCCGCATCACCCGCGACGGCATGGTCTCCGTTGCCGGCAATCTCTACTCCGTGCCCGACAGCACCCGCCGGCGGACCGTCGAGGTGCAGATTACCGCCGGCGCGGTCAACATCCTGGAGGACGGCATGCTCATCGCCTCCCATCCGGCACAGGAAGGCCGCGGCCAGCGCCGGATCGCTCCCGGCCACCGTACCCAGCCGCCGCCGGCCAACAGCAGGACGGCCCGGGAGGAGACCAGGCCCGAGCCTCCTCGGGGCAGCACGGTGACACCCCGTTCGCTGGCCATCTACGACGCGATCGGCCGCCGTCTCGCCAGCCAGCAGGGTGCCCCATGACCGCAACCACCCTCGATCCGGCGGCCAGCCCCGCCACGCTCGACCGCATCCGCGCTCACCTGGTCGGTCTCAACATGCCGCGCGCGCTCGAAGTGCTGGAGCATATCCTGCGCCGGATCGAACGCGGCGAGATCTCGGCCCTGGAGGCCATCGACACCCTGCTCGGCGAGGAACTGACCCTGCGGGAGGGGCGACGCGTCAGGTCCGCGCTGAAGATGGGCCGGCTGATCAACATCAAGACCCTGGGCGGGTTCGACTTCTCCTTCCAGCCCTCGCTTGACCGCGACCGCATCATGGCGCTGGCCCAGCTCGACTTCGTCGATCGCCACGAGGCGGTCCATTTCCTCGGTCAACCCGGCTGCGGCAAAACCCATCTGGCGCTGGCCCTCGGTGTCGAGGCGGTCAAGTCCGGTCGTTCGGTCTACTTCGCCACCCTGGCCGACATCGTCAGTTCGCTCGCCAAGGCGGAGCGGGAGGGCACCCTGCGCGAACGCCTGCGCTTTCTGTGCCGGCCCCAGCTGCTGATCGTCGATGAGATCGGCTATCTGCCCGTCATCCCGGGGGGCGGCAACCTGTTCTTCCAACTGGTAAATGCCCGCTACGAACGCGGCGCGATGATCCTGACCTCGAACCGCGGCTTTGCCGAATGGGGCGATGTCTTCGGCGGCACCGTCGTCGCCACCGCGCTGCTGGACCGCCTGCTACACCATGCCGTTGTCGTTCAGATCGAGGGAGCCAGCTACCGGCTCCGCCGCCACGCCGACCTGATCCCGGACAACACTCGAACCCGATCCATCACTGCCCCTCAACCTCAACCACGCCGCCGGGGACGACCACCGAAAATGACCTCTGCCCAGCCAGACACCGACCTATAACCTGATAAACCGTCTGGGGATTATTCACCCGCCCGATCCGGGGAAGCTTCATCCGCCCTTTACATCACCCTCTGGCGCACTCGCCCTGCACCGGGAATGCGGATGGACCAAGCTTCATCCGCCCTTTACAATCAGGAACATCTCCGCCAGATCACGTAGACTCAGCTTGTAGCGCAGTCGCCAGAAGACGACCAGGAACACGATGTCGGTCGGTACCTGGACCCGATTGAGCGCCGTGCCGGTCCGCTCGTTGAACCGCCGCCCGCACTCCCGGCACCGGAAACGCCGGAAGCCATGAACCGTTCGCCCCTGCCGTTCGGTAGTCGACGATGAGTGGCAATGCGGGCAGTTCATGGTGGCTCTCTCGTCTCGCAAAACGTGCCCCGGAACCTAGCCGCCAACCCCTTTCCCGGCAAGCCGCCCCGAGATCTGACAGAACCGCCCGAGCCGCAGCCCATCTCCTGCGGCAGCATCTCCCACGGAATGCCACTTCGCAACACGAACAGGATGCCGGTCAGCGCCGCCCGGTCATCGACCGGCGGCCGACCGCCTTTCGGACGGGGCGGACGGGACGGCAACAGCGGCGCCACGACCGCCCACAGCTCATCGCTGACAAGGGGTTTCGCCATGCCCGTCAGATAGGCGGCGTCAGCCTCTCATCAAGGTTTTGTTAGACGCTCTAAGCAGCCGGTCCCCGTGGTCCTCACGGGCGGGTCCAATTCACCAAGGACGGCGCCGCCGGAAGATCCGAGGTCGGCGCGCGCGCCACGGGTCAGGCGAAGGTAAAGTCATCCGCGTGAAACGCGCCTGTCTGGACACCGACGAATGTGATCACGCCCTCATCACCTAGGACTAGATTGGTATCGCCGCCATGTGGCCGAAGGTGGGCTATCACTTGATCGCCCTTCGTGAAACCGAACCCATGCAACTCCACATGGCTCTTTGACGATGGATCGAAGTCCATTATGGTGTCATGACCATCACCCTTGCGGTAAATGAAGAGATCATCACCCCCGACACCATGGAGCATGTCGTCACCGCGACCTCCTTCCAGTACATTCGCCGCTGAATTACCTGAGATGATATTGTCAAGCTCGTTTCCAATACCCTTGAACGTGGTGTTCTGAAGGTAAAGGTTCTCCACATTCTTCGACAAGGTGTAATCTCCCCAGGCTTTGATGGTATCGATCCCTTCGCCAGCCTTCTCAACGACATAATCACCTTGATCCGCGACGCTGTAGCTATCGTCACCCTTACCGCCGACGAAGACGTTATTTCCACTATAGGCATAAAATGCGTCGTGCCCGGCTGTTCCAGTCAGCGTCTCGTGTCCCTTGGTTCCCACCACCCAATTCATGGGCGTTTCACTTTGAGGGAGATAACGTATGAACTCGAACGACTTCTCAGTTAGAGATTGGACATTCGTGTAGAGGAAGGTGAGAACCTGGCCATTGTCAAGCATGACCCTCGCGCTGGCTCCATCCTGCCACATGGCCTGCTGGAGCGACTGGCTCGTCAGGGCTCCGAATCCCTCGAGCTTGACGACATCCCCCGCCGCGAACTTGGAAATCGTGTCATTGCCCTCGCCACGCCGGATCACGAAGGTGTCGTTGCCGTCGCCGCCGTATAGATAATCGTCACCACCGCCGCCGTCGAGCTGGTTGTCCTTTCCATTACCCTCAAACCGATTGGCCAAATCATTGCCGATGCCAATCACGGCATTTCCGATGAGCTTCAGGTTTTCGACATTGGCGGGCAACTGGTAGGAGTATAGCGAGGATCGAACCGTGTCATTTCCCCCGATCGCGTTTTCCATCACGGTATCGCCCGCTTGGCCGACGACATATGTGTCGTCGCCGCCACCGCCGGACATGCGGTCGTCACCATCCTTGCCGTTGATCAATTCACCCTTTGCCGTGCCATTTAGGATGTTGTTCGCCTGGTCACCAGATATCGTCAGCGCAGGGATCGCAGGCGCGCTGATGGGCTTCGCGGGTTGTAGCGTCAAGGGCGCGGCTTGGGGCAAGATTGGACCAGCGGCATCGCTCGCCCACGCCCTGATGTAGTCAATCTTCATTTCGGCGGGGAATGGCGTCGATAAATCAGGATTGCCACCCCAGGCGCCGCCGACCGCTAGGTTAGCCAGGAGATACATGGGCTTGTCCATGCCCGATGGTGTCGAGGTCGCGCCGACGGCGACGCCGTCCAAATACCAAGTCAGCGTTTTCGCCGTCCATTCCAGCCCATAAGTATGGAAGCCCGCCGTCAAGTCCGTGGTGGTGACGCTACGGCTATATTGCTGAGCGCTGTCTGGTGCGTGCAGATTGATCTCCAGATTGTTTGGCCGTGCCGTCAGCACCTCCATGACATCGATCTCGTGAGACCAGCTGTGGTCGATTGGCAGCAACCAGAAAGCTGGCCAAAAACCACTGCCCGCCGGCATGTCGGCGCGCATTTCGAAGTAACCGTAGGTTTGCTGGAAGCTATACTCGGTTGTGATCAGGCCAGAGGTATAGGATGCGCCACCTAGACTTGCGCTTGTGGCGCGATCCACCGGCTTCGCGGAGATGGTCAGAACGCCATTGGAGACATCGAATGGATCAAGGCCCAAGGGAGCTTCCGTGTAGCCTCGATACGTAGGTTCGACATAAGTTTGGAGCTCACCGGATGGAAGACTTCTAGCCCCGAACCGCTCGTCAAACGTAGTGCTCCATATACCAGAAGTTCCATTATGCCAGGAAAATGCATCGAAATTCTCCTGGAATAATAAATTGTATTTCGTAGATCCAAATATTTTTTCCATAACTATGCATCCTCGGTGTCATATTCATAGACTGTGCCCAAAATTGTTAATAAACTCTTTCTGAGAAACTTTTCGCAGAGGCGGCGTGCCTGCCGGTGCTGATCGGGATGCTACTTTGAGGGGAATGAGGGCTGACGCGCGGGAGGGCGATAGGCTAAGAGTGCCTAACATAACCATCGTTCGACAAAGCGGAAGGTGATGAGGGCTGCGGCGAGGTGGTTGAAGGCGGCAAAGATATCGATCCGGCGTTCGTAGCGCACGGAGGTCCGCCGGAATTGGGCGAACCATGCCAAGGTGCGTTCGACCTTCCAGCGGTGCCGGCCCAGGCGCTCGGTGCTGTCGATGCCGCGCCGCGCGATCCGGGGAATGATGGCGCGTCCGCGCAACGCACGCCGGCAGCGCCGGAAATCATAGCCTTTGTACCGCTTTCAGCGTTAGCTAAAGCTCCCGCATGCGGTTCTGTCAGATCTCGGGGCGGCTTGCCGGGAAAGGGGTTGGCGGCTAGGTTCCGGGGCACGTTTTGCGAGACGAGAGAGCCACCATGAACTGCCCGCATTGCCACTCATCGTCGACTACCGAACGGCAGGGGCGAACGGTTCATGGCTTCCGGCGTTTCCGGTGCCGGGAGTGCGGGCGGCGGTTCAACGAGCGGACCGGCACGGCGCTCAATCGGGTCCAGGTACCGACCGACATCGTGTTCCTGGTCGTCTTCTGGCGACTGCGCTACAAGCTGAGTCTACGTGATCTGGCGGAGATGTTCCTGATCCGCGGCATCGTGTTCACCCACGAGGCGGTGCGGGATTGGGAAGCCAGGCTGGCGCCGCTGCTCGCCGAAGGCCTGCGCCAGCGCCGAGCCGGCAAAGCCGGCCGCTGCTGGTACGTCGACGAGACGTATCTCAAAATCGCCGGCGAATGGTGCTATCTCTACCGGGCGATCGACCGCGACGGCAATCTGGTCGACGTCTATCTCAGCGAAACCCGCGACATGGCCGCGGCCAAGGCCTTCTTCCGCTCGGCCAAGGCGGTCACCCGGGTCGAGCCCCAGCAGGTCACCACCGACGGCCATACCAGCTACCCCAAGGCCATCGCCGGCGAACTCGGCACGGACGTCGACCACCGCACCAGCCAGTACAAAAACAACGTGATCGAACAGAATCACCGGGGCATAAAAGGACGCTACCGGCCCATGCGCGGCTTCAAGATTTTCAAGGCAGCTCATCGCTTCTGTCGCGCCTTTGATGAAGTCCGCAACTTCCTCCGCCCGACCAGCTACATCAACCAGAATGTCTCGCTTGCCCGTCAGCGGGTCCTCCACGTCGAACGCGTGGCCGCGCTACGGGACCTCATCTCCGTCGCTTGATACAGCTTCTGGTAGCTAGAGACCTGTCAGATGCGCAACTCGCCCCGAAAGCTGACAGAACCTTTCACGCGGATGACTTTACCTTCGCCTGACCCGTGGCGCGCGCGCCGAACTCGGATCTTCCGGCGGCGCCGTCCGCGGAAAGGCTCGTCCGGCGAAGCGCGTCGGCGATGGCATCACGCAACTGCCGCCCCCGAACGGCCCAATCGAAAGCGGAACTGGCGGTCTCGTAGGCCTCATTCTGCATGCGGTCCAGCCGATCCGTGTCGGCGAGCGCTCCCGCCAAGCCGTCGATCAAACCAGGCAGCGTGTCGTGAATGAACATATGGGGGAGTAGATCGGACGGCAAACCCATCCTGCAGGCGGACAGGCATGTCAACGGCACGCGGTGGAATACGAGTTCCGGTATTTTCATCTTGAATCCTCCACCGATCGGCTCGGCCACGATGGCGAGGCGGGCCGATTGGAAGAGCGTGGTGGGATCATCCACGAAGCCGAACAATCGAGTGTTCCGGTACCGGGCGGAGATTTGCTTGGCGAAATTGGCCGGCATCGCGCCGGCGACGACCAATTCGATCCCGTGGCGTCCACAATAGGGATCTGCCAGTTCGAGCAATGCGCTCAGGTTTTCCTGCTTGGCCGACCAATGGAAGGAGCCAAAAATCAGCGCCCTGTTCGGCATGTCCGGACCGATCGTTCGCGCGGCGAGACGCGGACCGGAATAACCCGGCCGCAAGCTGACTACCGGGCCGCCACGAGGTTCCGCCCGGAAAACTTCAGCGTCCTCATCGGTGATGGTCGTCAGCAGATCGGCTCGCATGGCGGTCCGCCGCTCGATATGCCGTGCCTTGAGGTGATTCATCTGAAGAAACAGTCTGCGGGCCATATTGCCCGTGGATCGCTCATAGAGTTGTCGGGTGACGCTGGCCTCGTGATCGTGGGTGATGAAGACGATGGCGGGTCGGTTGGGACAATGGCGGCGCAACTCGTCGACAACCCAGCCCATGCCATATTGATCGACGATAACGACATCCCAGTCCGCCGATCCGAGGACGTCGCGCAATGTCCGAAGGTAATTCCGCGTTCTGTGGCGCGCACCGACCAAAGGTAGGGTACTCGCGAGGGACGTCAGAGCCGGTCGAGGCCCCCCCGGAACGGTTCGCCATCGCATGACATCGCGCCAGTCCGACGGAACCTCCTGATCTCCCGCCAGCCCCATGAAGGTGACCGCGACACCGGACTCCGCCAAGGAGCGCGCCAGCCAACCGGTGTAGATCCGATCGCCGACCGTATGCGGAAACGGCAACGTCCGCGCCACCCAGAGACAGTTCATGCGCATATCGAAGGCTCGTCTTGGAAAAGGGATCCGTCTTTCGCCGTCAATTCGCGAAGATGGCCGGCGAGGCGCAGGCTGAGCGCCACGATGGTCAAGGTCGGATTGGCATGGCCGCTCGTGGGGAAGACGGCGCTACCCGCGAGATGGAGATTGGGGCAGGACCACACACGGCAGTCGCGGTCGACAACTCCCTCTTTCGAGGTGGCACTCATCCTCGCAGTGCCGATATGATGTCCGCCAACTGGCGTCGAACGTCGAATGCCGTCCTCCAGCCTCTCCGGATCGTATTTGACGGTACCAACGCCGGATCGCTGGAGATCCCGCTCCAAAAGGCGGATCGTCTGAATGAAACTGCGGACGTCCAGTTCTGTGATACGCCAATCCACCGTGATCCGGCGCTGACCCACGGCATCGCGCTCGTCATTAAGGCGAATGCGGGACTCCGGGTTGGGCGCCTGTTCCAGATTGAAATCAAGCGGGTAGATGCCCTGACGGTTGGGAACCATCACGAAGGGCACCTTGCGCTTGGCCAGCACGCGCCGCCTTATCCAGAACGCGGAGAACGCCGCCAGCCTGATCGGGTCCCGCGCCAGGTTCAGGGCGTGGCGGCCCCAGAACGCGATATCCCGCGTCAAGGTATCGCGTGCGGAACGCTCGATCGTCGCCAATTTCCGTCGGTACTCGGGAATGATGGCATCCTTGACCAGATACATCGCCGACAGGATCGCGTTGCCGTGGACCGGATCCGCGATAACCGGGTAGTGCAGCCGAAATATCGCGTTGAGCAGCTCCTGATCACGCTGGGATGTTTCCCGAAGCTGAAACTTGCGGAAGAGGTAGATGTCGTCCGGTGTCTTGTCGATGTCGTAGGAGATGCCTCGACCCTCGGGAGAGGCGCGGAATTCGCCGATCGTGTTCTCCAGGTGGCACATGTAGTAGCGACCGAGATTGCCGGTCTCGTTGCCGATCCCTCCGCGCTGGCTCTGATCGGAGACCATCAGCAGCCGCACGGTTTCGATCCCGCCGGCTGAAACGACATAATGCCGCGCCGTGACGGTGAATCTCCTGTCTCCTCGGCCAGCCATCACCAGCCGGCGGATGGGGCCAGCCTCCGCTTGATTGATTTCGAGGCAGGCGGCGCCTAGAATGACGCGAACCTTCACCTCGCGTTCGAGCCGCTCGCGGTAGCGATGGCCGAAATTGGTCGGTGGGCTGAAGCGGTCGACATGATCCCAATCGAAATCGGCGCCATTATAACCCGCGATCGTTGGAGGCGCCGACGGTCCGAGCGATCCGCGAACGGTGAAGTCGTAGTCGCCGGCCTCGCACCAAACCTGCGCCTGATGGTAATAGGGCTCCAAATCCTCATACCCGAAGGGCCAGCCGCTATGGGGCACGAACGGCCGCTTCTCGAAGTCGATGGGATCCAGCGGCACGCACCTGCCACCCCAAATCGACGAACTCCCGCCAAGCATCCGCCGGCGATAGAGTTCGGGCGTTGGATGAAGGCTGTCTTCGGCGACCGATCCCGCGTACGCATCCTGGGCGGCGGCGTCATAATCGCGCCCACCCGCCTCCAGCAGGATCACATCGATGCCGAACCCAGCCAATTCCAGGGCCAGGGTGATGCCAGCGGGTCCGGCACCGACGATCGCGACATCGGCCGTCAGCCTGGACCCTGGTTCGATGGCGCTTTCATCGAGTATCATGACCGCTGACCAGCATGGCCACGATCCAAAGGCGTGATCACCCCCCAATCCTCGACGATCTGTTCCAGATGGGTGAGCCGGGTGGTACCGACCAAAACCGCACCGATCGAACGCACCGTCCTGGTCCAATCGATCGCGGCCCTGACAGCGTCGCGCCCGGGCGCCTCACCCAACGGGCGATGACCCGCCGAGGTGAGGATCTCACGGGCCATGACTAATTTTCCCAGGTCGCGAGCTCGCCCCGAGGCCATGATCATGTCGTTGGCACAGCCACGATAGAGTGGAAGCTGGACGACATCGGTAACGGGGTGATCGAGGCTTAGGGTCGCCGTTTCCGCATCGTCACAGGAGACGCCCACCTGACGGGCCAGTCCGCGCCGCCTGATCTCGGAGAGCATCGCGAACTGTTCGTCACGCAGGTCATCGCGTCCGGGACTATGCAGCAGGAAGACATCCACATGGTCGGTCTTGAGCCGGCGCAGGCTGCTCTCGAGAGCGCCGACGAGATAGCGGGGCTCGTAACATCTCGGTAACGCACCCGAACGCCTTTTGGACAGCGCCGCGCGCACCTGGGGAATGTGTTTCGCGGCCCAACGCAGCGGGGGCTTCAGGTATGAACCAATCCGGTCCTTTTCCGAAAACCGCTGGCCTGCCTTGGTTACCAACATCACTTGCCCGCGTTTACCTGACAGAGCGGTACCGAGAGTGCGCTCACTCTCACCCTGGCCGTAGATGTCGGCGGTGTCGAACAGACGAATACCACGGTCGAACGCCACGTCGATGAAGCGTGCCGCGGTCCTGCCGGAGCAATCGCTTAGTATCGACCCGATACGACCGCAACCCAACCCCAGGATTGGCGAGGCGGATGATGCCAGCGCAAATGTCGGAGCGGGAACATGCATGCGTGATCAACCTTTTCGCGGTTACCCGATGTCGGTTTCGAGACCGAAATATCATCACCTGGGATCTGAAACCTTGAAGTGGAGCACCAGCTCAAATTTGCTGAAGCACCACGGATTAACCATTATTTCTTCTTCTTGCAATCCATCACATTACATCCGAAACCCCAAATGGAGTTCCATCGATTACGGGAGGCCATTGCTTCGATCAGACCACTTGATTGATCTGCGGATTTCTTTGTCTGTCGACATTTCGCATAAAGCGTGTGCAGCTGCAATAATGCTTGTGAGGCAATCCTTTCAGTTCGGATGGCACGACAACCTACCAGATGGTCCGGAGGCTAGGACCCAGTTGGAACAAGGTCCAGCTCGACGGTCCACGCACCACCATCACATGAGCACCCGATCTGGACTCAAGAAAAGTCGAATGTACCGGCTAGTAACGACTTGATCCCCAGCAGCGTGATGATCTCCTGCGCGCCACTTGGTTCGATCACCGCCCAGTCGGATCCTCCGGTGAACACGATCTTGGCGCCTGGCGAGAAGCCAACAAGCGAAAGATGATCCGCTTCCTTACCACCGATCTGGAAGTCGGTTATGGTGTCGTGTCCCTGCCCCTTATGAATGACGAAGACATCCTTTCCGCCACGTCCGGTCAGGTAATCGTCACCCGCTCCCCCATCGATACGGTTGTTGCCCAGGTTTCCTTCGATGATGTTGGACAGTTCGTTTCCGTACGCGTTCACCCAGCTTCCCCCAAGAAGGCGCAGGTTCTCGACGTTCGGCATCATGGTGACCGAATGGTAGGAAAGGATCGTGTCGATTCCGGATTGCGCGGCCTCGAAGACCTTGTCTCCTGGAAGAAGGGTATAGGTGTCGTCACCCGTCCCTCCGAGCAAGACGGAATTTGCATGCTTGGAGATCAGCTCGTCCGCTCCAGCGCTACCGATCAGCCTTTCCCCGGGAGCGCTTGTCTGAAAATGATTCGTCGGTTTGGAGGACACCGGCAGGCTACCGTCGAAGGTGAACATCGACGGGTTCAACGACGCCATCGGAACCCCGGCGAGATGAAGGGTCTGCCAGTTGTCGAGCAGGATGTCGGTTCCGGTGGATGTCGCCTTGGCGTTCGCCAGAACCTGCGAGAAGTTGGTCATGCCTGTACCGGTGAGGACCACCTTGTCACCGCTTTGGAGATCGGTGATCGTGTCCGACCCTTCCCTGAGCCGGATGAAGAATCGGTCGGCCCCCGCCCCGCCGGTCAGCCAATCATCACCGCCGCCGCCGTCCAGGATGTTGTTGCCGCTGTTCCCGACGATCCGGTTAGGCAGGGCGTTGCCAGTCCCGGATATCCAGGAGTTGCCAAGCAGGAAAAGGTGCTCCACGTTGGCTGGCAGCACATGATTGTACCAGCTCTTGATCGTATCGATGCCACCACCGGCCTTTTCGACCACGTTGACCTTGTCACCCGCCGCGTAGTCGATGACATAGATATCGTCACCCTGCCCGCCAGATATCTTGCCCGTCACCTTGACATTGAAAGTCTCGTTGGCGTCCGTACCGACCACGGCGTTGGTGAAAACGGTCACGGTCTTGGTCGACGCGGCGCTCGCGACCGGTGAGGGATCGACCAGGGAGTATGCCCGGATGTAATCGATCTTCATGTCGCCCAAGTGAGTCGCGACCTCCGATGGCGCACCGGCCCAGCCACCTCCCACGGCAAGATTAGCAAGCATGTACATGGGCTGGTGCATGTCGGGCGGAGTTTGCATCCGGGTCAGCTCAATGCCGTTGATGCGCCAGATCACATAGTCGGACCGCCATTCCACCTGATACGTGTTGAGCTTCTCGGTCAATCCGGCAACGGTGGATTTGTCCGTCCTCGCGCCATTGTTTCCCCAAGTCTTATCGGCGGAACCGATCGACATATTTACTTCGTCGGGACGCTTTGTGACGACCTCAAAAACGTCCAGCTCGGGTGGCCAGACATTGTAGACCGACAAAAGCCAGAATGCGGGCCACAGACCATCCCCAGCCGGGAGTTTGGCCCGCATTTCGAAGATCCCGTAGGTCTGCGCGAAGGAGGACTGCGTGGTGATCAGGCCGGAGGAGTAATTCGATCCAATCACGGCCGCGATCTCCGGAGCGACCCTATCGGCTGATATGGACAGCACACCATCGGCTACGGTGAAGGGATCGAGGCCCAATGATTTGCCGTCGGCACCCGTCATCATCGGATCCACATACCGTTGCAACTCGCCCTTGTAGTGCCGAAGGCTGGCGTTCTCCCAAGCGTATGTCGTCTGCCAAGTGCCCGACGCACGGTCGGAAAGGCTGAGACCCGTGTTGAAGTCGTCGGAGAAAGTCAGGCGGCCAACGGCCGCCACTTCGGGCGCCTGGATGGAGGAAGCGGGTATGTCGGCGACCTTGACGCCAACAAGCACGACCCGCGTGCCGGCCAGCCTCAACTCGGTGCCCAAAGCACCTTCCACGGCGTCTTGCAGTATTCCCGCCGCGGATTTGACGCCAGGCACCTCGATCTTGAGCTTATCGCCCTCGGAGGCCTTGAAATCGCCGATGAAAAGCGTGTCGGTCGACGCCCTGATCACGAAGGTGTCGGCTCCCCCGCCTCCCAGCAGGTAGTCCTCACCGCCACCACCGGTCAGTGTGTTGTCGCCACTGTTGCCCCTGATGATGTTGGCCAGGGCATTTCCTGTTCCAAAGCTGTTCCTGGTTCCTTCAAGGTAGAGGTTCTCGACGTTGTCGGGAAGTTTGAAGCCATCACCCCAGGTCTGAACCGTATCCACCCCGGCACCGGATGCCTCGATTATCTTGTTGGCGCTTGAATAGGCCAGATACGTATCATCGCCCTGCCCCCCGGCCAGGACATTGTCATTGCCCTTGGCGGAGAGTTTGTCCGCGGCGGCTGTCCCGTCGACCCGGGACGACAAGGTCGCCGCCGAGAGTTGGGTCGTGGCGGAGGCGCTTGAGCGGCCCCCGGCGGCCAGTGAGACCACAAGCGGGGAAAGATCGGCGAAGCGGGTGCCGAGCAGCTTGACCGCGGATCCGCCAGGGAGCGCGATCAGCAGATCGCCACCCTGCTCCAAGGCTCCGGCATACAGATCGGACCAGCGTAACCCAGCGACGCCCGTGAGATCAATACGATCCTGCCCCTTGGCGAAATCCGTGATGACATCATTCCCTTGCCCGACGATGAAAGTGTCCGCACCCCCTCCCCCGGTCAGCAGGTCATCGCCACCACGGCCGTCCAGCACGTTGTTCCCGGAATTTCCAGTGAGGATATTGCCCAATGAATTCCCGATGCCGACACTCCAAGCCGTACCCGCGAGTTGGAGGTTCTCGATATTGTCCGGCAATTGATAGTCAGTGAGATGGGAGATCACCGTATCGATCCCCTCGCCGGGAAGCTCGATGAGCTTGGCCGGTGCCATCAGGGTGTAGATGTCGTCACCCTTGCCGCCCGACACGGTGGCATCGCGTGCAGCATTGAAACTTTCGTTCAGTGACGATCCCACGACGATCTTCCCTGCGGGCACGGAAATCGTCTTGCTGGATTTAGCCGAAGACGTCAAATTTTCAGCCACACCCATTTTCATCTCCATGATCTCAGCATAGTCTGGTGCCAATACCATGGATGTCATGAAAAAAAAGTTAACAGTAGATGCACAAATAATAGACACACAAGTATTAAAATGTTGTTTACTATATTTTGCACTATCACACATTTCTTATCTACTTTCCAACGAAAATGTTAGTTTACCAACATAGATAATGGCAGTTTAATGGAATGCCTGCCTAGGGCGCGATGAGACCGATCGAGAAGCATAGGAGAAACGCACGGTAACCGACGAGGTGATACGAATTACATCCGTCACAGGCTTGCCGTCCGCCATAATGGAGAACTTCCGCTCATCGGAACGATGACACTTCCCTCCCGATCAGCGGATTAAGAGCGTCTAACAAAACCTTGATGAGAGGCTGACGCCGCCTATCTGACAGGCATGGCGAAACCCCTTGTCAGCGACGAGCTGTGGGCGGTCGTGGCGCCGCTGTTGCCGCCCCGTTCGCCGCGTCCGAAAGGCGGTCGGCCGCCGGTCGATGACCGGGCGGCGCTGACCGGCATCCTGTTCGTGTTGCGAAGTGGCATTCCGTGGGAGATGCTGCCGCAGGAGATGGGCTGCGGCTCGGGCATGACCTGTTGGCGGCGGCTGCGCGACTGGCAGGCCTCAGGGGTCTGGGAGAGGTTGCACCACGTTCTTCTGGACCGGCTGGGCAAGGCCAACGCGATCGATTGGAGCCGGGCGGCGCTGGACAGCGCCAGCGTCCCGGCAAAAAGGGGGGCCGGGAGACCGGGCCGAACCCGACCGACCGCGGCAAGCCGGGCTCGAAGCGCCACGTCGTCATCGACGCCAACGGCATCCCGCTGGCCGTGACCCTGTCGGCCGCTAACATCCACGACAGCCGGATGCTGGAGGCCACCGTCGATGCCATCCCGCCCATCCGCCAGTGCGCCGGCCGGCCCCGCCGCCGTCCCGCCAAGCTGCATGCGGGAGCTTTAGCTAACGCTGAAAGCGGTACAAAGGCTATGATTTCCGGCGCTGCCGGCGTGCGTTGCGCGGACGCGCCATCATTCCCCGGATCGCGCGGCGCGGCATCGACAGCACCGAGCGCCTGGGCCGGCACCGCTGGAAGGTCGAACGCACCTTGGCATGGTTCGCCCAATTCCGGCGGACCTCCGTGCGCTACGAACGCCGGATCGATATCTTTGCCGCCTTCAACCACCTCGCCGCAGCCCTCATCACCTTCCGCTTCGTCGAACGATGGTTATGTTAGGCACTCTAACGGTCGGAGACCCAGACCTCGGGCCGGACCTCGCCCAGCACCCGCTCTGCCACCGCCCGCCCCCGGCTGGGGACGATCTCGTGCAGCACCGCCGTGTCGGAATGGAACACCCACTGCCAACAGGTCACGCCGTCGACCCTGGTCGTCGTTTCGTCCGAGGCGATGACCGGCGCAGTCAGGAGCTTGGCCTTGATCGCCGTGCACGCCGTCTCCAGGGCGTCGCCCATCCGCCGGAAGCCGTTGGCGATGGCGCCTTCGGAGATCGTCAGTCCGAACACCTCCTTCAGCATCCGCGACAACCGCTCGAAACCGACGTGATGGCTGTGGTGCAGGTAGGCCGGAAGCGACCGGATGCCCGGCCCGAACGGTGTGCCCGGCGGCATGGTCGCCGGAGGGGCGGCCCGATACCGCTTGCCGCAGCACCGGCAGCGCCCGCCGAACAGCTCGACCCGCGTGACCACCGGCCGGATGACCGGCAGGTCGATATGGTCGTAACGGTGACGGCACCCCTGTTCCGCTTCACCGACGGCCTCGCCGCAATGGGGGCAGGCGTCCGCCAGCCGCCGTTCAGTGCGATCCGGCTCCTCGGCCAGCGGGCGCGACGTTCCGGGCCGGGACGGACGCGCTTTCCGGCGCCGTCCCGAGGCCCCCTCCCGGTTCTTGCGCCCGGGACCGTCCGAGGAGGGCGGCTGGTGCGAATTCGACGACGTCTTCTTCGGCTTGCCAACCAGCGATTCCAGTTCCGTCACCCGCGCAACCAAGCGCTGGATCAACGCCGCCTGATCAGCGATCGGGGCGTCCTTCTCGGCTTCGGTCAGGCGATAGGATGGCGGCTTCTCCATCAATACGTTGACTCACATTCTGAGCCCCCTGGCAACCCCTTTCGTCAACCCCGTGAGCAATTACCCAGCGAGACCGCGACGCTTGAGCTTGCGCAGGAATTCGAGCCAGAAGGTCTCGGCCTCCGAGGCACCGATGTCCATGCCCAGCACCTCGCGCCGGCCGTCGGTGTTGACCGCCACCGCGACGGTCACGGCGACAGACACGATACGTCCCTGCTGGCGGACCTTGACGTAGGTCGCATCGATCCAGAGATATGGCCAGTCGCCTTCGATCGGACGGCTCAGGAACGTCTTGACCCGGTCGTCGATCTCTTCGCACAACCGGCTGACCTGGCTCTTCGAGATGCCGCTCATGCCCATGGCCTTGACCAGATCGTCCACCCCGCGGGTCGAAACGCCCTGGATGTAGGCCTCCTGGATCACCGCCGTCAGCGCCTTCTCCGCCATCCGGCGCGGCTCCAGAAATCCTGGAAAATAGCTGCCCTTGCGCAGCTTGGGGATGCGCAGCTCCACCGTGCCGGCCCTGGTTTCCCAGTCGCGATCCCGGTAGCCATTGCGCTGTGCGAGGCGGTCAGCCGAGCGCTCGCTGTGACCGGCACCGGTCACCGCCTGAACCTCCATCTCCATCAGCCGCTGGGCGGCAAAGCCGATCATCTCCCGCAGCACATCCGCATCTGTGCCCTTTTCAAGCATCGAGCGAAGCGTCATCATCTCGTCGGTCATCGTGGTCACCTTGGATCAGGTATGTGTTGTGGTGACCAGACTTTACCCGAGAACCACGATGACCGCCCGTTCCGGGGCAGGCCCTCCGGTCGGCTACGCCTCCCTGCGGGCCTGCCCCGGAACGGGCGCTCCTACACCACGCCTGGGGACTTGATCGGATCTTGTCACTCATCAGTTTGTCCTCCCATTTGCCCACCGACCGCGTTGCCCGCCGCCGCCAGCAGCATCCGCGCCATCAGACGCGCCGCCGTGTCGAGCGCCACCTTGGGCAGGCTGGTCCGATCGGGTCCTGGGCAGGACCGAGGAAACAGGCTGAGTTGTCTGGTTGGGAGCGGCAGGTTCGTGCGTGGCATCGGCATCTCCTCGGCTCTGGTGGGAGGGATGCCTTGCTCCTATCACTGAAACGGCCGACGGTACTCGACCGATGATATCCGACAGCAGTGTTTTGAGATTATCCAGTGCCGCCAGATCGACCTGTGGCGCCTGGGCAGGGTGAAGATGAAGGCATGCGGCGCGATCGAACATCCACGAGGGCACCGCCAAACATTGTCCGGTCTTATGTAGCTGCCGCCACCAGATCAGAGCGGATGATGGGATAGGTTCAAGCAGCCTTGCCGCGTTTGGATAAGTCGCTGACAAATAAGAACATATAGTGAACAATACGCTTCCGCAGCGGCACGATCGCTGTAGACTCAGGGGATCGCCGAACCCGGAGATCGCCTATGTCGCAGCACTTTCTCCTGTCCACCGCCGCGCGGACCGTCAGCCTGAAGCAGATCCTGCGAATGGAGGAGGATGAGGCCTGGACGCTGTTCTGCACGATCCGCTGGCCGGAGACCGAGGGAGCGCCGGTCTGCCCGCACTGCGGCTGTCCGACCTGCTGGTCCTGTCCACGGCCCAATGGGGCGCCGCGGTTCCGCTGCTCGGCCTGCCGGCGTGACTTCAGCCCGACGTCGGGCACCCTGTTCGCCTTCCACAAGCTGGAGATCCGCGACTACCTGGCGGCGGTCGTGATCTTCTGCGACGAGGTCAAAGGCAAGGCGGCGCTCGCGCTGTCGCGTGATCTTGATGTCCAGTACAAAACCGCCTTCGTGCTCGCCCACAAGATCCGCGAAGCGATGGCCTCGGAGGTCAAGGACCTGCGGCTCGGCGGCGCCGGACGGCACGTCGAGGTCGACGGCTGCTACGTCGGCGGATACGTCCGGTCCGAGAACCGGAAGGCCGACCGCAAGGATTTGCGTCTGGCGGAGAACCGGAGCGGCCGGCGCCAGGTCGTCGTGGTGATCCGGGAACGCGCGCTGTCCGGCACCAGCCTGGGCGGCACCTTGCCCGCCGTGTTCGCCAGCGAGGATGCCGCCACCAGCTTTATCAGGGCCAGGGTCGACCGCGCCTCGACCGTGCATGCCGACGAGGCTCCGGCCTGGAACGCGCTGCATGCCCGGTTCGATACCCGGAGGATCAACCACTCGGTCGAGTACGCCAATGACGAGGCCTGCACCAACCAGGCGGAATCTTATTTCGCAAGACTTCGCCGGGGTGAGATGGGTCATCACCATCGCACCTCCGGTGTCTATCTGGTTCGGTACGCGCGGGAGGCATCCTGGAAGGAAGATCACCGGCGCGACAGCAACGGCCTGCAACTGCGCACCGTCCTCGTGCTGGTCACCCGCACCGGTCCGTCTGTCGATTTCTGCGGCTACTGGCAACGCAGCCGCCAGTCCGCCTGATCACTCGCGCACCCGCCAGCTGACCAGGACACCGTCCTGGATCCGCTCGACCAGATCGGCGGCCTGCCGGTTCAGGGCGTTGCTGACCAGCTTGCGCAGCAGCTCCGTCGTTCGGGCGTCCTGAGGATCAAGCCCCCGGCGCTCCATGACCTGCACGGTGATCTCGCGAACCGACAGCGCCGCCGGCGCCGTTCGCAGCACCTCGAAGAGCAGCCGGGCCAGTTCGCCCGGCTTGAACCAGCTGTTGGGCCGGCGCACCGCCCTTGGAGGGATCGTTGCCGGCTCGATCTCGGGCGCGAACAGCCGCAAGACCGCGTCAACATGCAGCAAGTCGGCCCGGTGCTGGCCAATCCGCTTCTCCAGATCGGCGATGCTGCCGGACAACTCGGCCCGGTTGTCCTTCAAAGCGGCAACGACATGCGGTTCGGCCATAACCTGTATCCTCTTGAAAAGATGGGGTTATGCTCCTCATGCTGAGGGTATCTTGCAAGCTGCTCTTGGTGGCGTCAGCTACATAAGACCGATCATTCCCCGGATCCCGCGACGCGGCATCGACAGCACCGAGCGCCTGGGCCGGCACCGCTGGAAGGTCGAACGCACCTTGGCATGGTTCGCCCGATTCCGGCGGATCTCCGTGCGCTACGAACGCCGGATCGATATCTTTGCCGCCTTCAATCACCTCGCCGCAGCCCTCATCACCTTCCGCTTCGTCGAACGATGGTTATGTTAGGTACTCTTAATGCGCGGCGTTTCCGTTCCAAAGGGCTTTTCCAAACCAAACTTATTCTCGAAATTTCAATAAGCTTCCAATGCATTTATTCACAATTGGGACTAGTCCATTTTCATGATTTGATGTGTTGACTAAATTCAACCACAATCGCACTGCACTGCACTGCAGCAATGTATCGCTGCTGCAAACAATTCGAGAGAATCATTCATAAGCATGAACAAAGAGTTCAAGAACGGCTCTTGCGCGCTCGCAAATGGTGGAATTTTTTCAATCAGTCTACGAGGATATCATGGAAGTATTATTTTTTTTCCTAGCATTTCTCTTAGTGCTTTTGGCGCTTCATCCTTTCAGCACATATCCGCTGTCGTTGTATTGGTTAAATAATCTATCTCGTAGGTCGGTTAAAATCCATTCAAACAGATTGAATCAAAGCTCCCCCAGTTCGTATGCGGTATTGATGTGCGCTTACAACGAGGCTGCCGTCATCGAAGAAAAACTAAATAATCTTCTGTCCATCTCATCTCCCAACAGAAATCTGGAAATACTAGTATATAATGACTATTCATCAGATGCGACCAGGGCCATCCTCGATCGGTACGCGGACAGGATAACGGTGGTGCATGGATCAGCCCGGGCTGGAAAGACCCATGGCATGAAAACCCTTGTACGCATGACAAGCTCGGAAATCCTGATTTTCACCGACGCCAACGTGATGTTGTCCTCGGATATCGTACGCCGGCTCGCCAAGTACTTTCGCGATCCCCAAATTGGACTGGTCTGCGGGACGCTCAAGTACACGAATGGTAATGAATCCGAAACCGCCTCAGTCGGAGCGGCCTATTGGTCCCTGGAGGAAACCATCAAGTCCCTCGAGAGCGACACCGGATCGGTCGTCGGCGCCGATGGCTCCATCTTCGCGATGAGGCGCGCGCTTTATCCCGAGGTGCCGGACAATATCATCGACGATTTCTATGTATCCCTGGATGTTCTCTGTTCCGGCCATAGGGTCGTGAGAGCGCCTGATGTGCGGGCTTGGGAAAAATCGTCGACCGACGGCAAGGAGGAATTCAGCCGCAAGGTACGGATCTCCTGCCAAGCTTTCAATGTCCACCGCATGCTGTGGCCACGCATCGCGCGTCAAGGCCCCGCGATCGCGTACAGATACGTGTCGCACAAGCTTCTGCGCTGGATAACCGGACCCCTGCTCGCCGCTGGCGGATTGTTCGCCCTGCTGGGGCTGGTCTCATCCAGGGGACTGGCTACGGCCGTGGGGGTTTGCGTCACTGGATTGGTCGTCCTCGCCTTGCTTCGGGTGATCAGACCTTCGCTCCTGAAACGAATTTTCGAAGTCGGTCGTGCGTTCGTCGCGATATCCGTGGGCATTTGGCGATCGTTGTCAGGTGACCAGTTCCAGATCTGGACACCCCCCGCCTCAGTCCGCACGCCAAGTGCCAACAGGTGACTTGATCCCATCCCACAATATCTTGAGCCCAAATTGCGTGGGCTTCATCAGGAGGCTTGACCATGCATGACACGATCATAGAACAAAGTACGATCGGCACGGGCACGGTGCCACCGCTTTATGAGAGCAAACCGCTCTATGAACAGCGTGTCAAACGCCTATTCGATATTGCCAGCGCTTTGACCTTACTCATCATCTTCGCTCCAACCTGTCTGATCATTTACTTTTTGACCCGGGCTGACGGCGGTCCAGTCTTGTTCCGACACAAGCGCATCGGCGCCAAGGGCCAGTCCTTCGACTGCCTGAAGTTTCGGACGATGACGACAAACGCCGACGATGTTCTGGTAAATCACCTGCAGGCCAATCCGGATGCGAGACTGGAATGGGAAGCGACTTTCAAGCTGCGTGACGACCCCAGGGTAACACCGATCGGGCGCATCTTGCGCAAGACCAGCTTGGATGAGTTGCCTCAACTGATCAACGTGCTCAAAGGCGACATGAGCATGGTCGGTCCGCGTCCCATCGTCGAAAAGGAAATCGCGTTCTACGGAAACCACTTCGGTGCTTACATCCGCTGCAGGCCAGGCATAACCGGCGCCTGGCAGATCCAAGGGCGCTCGGACACCACATATGTCAGACGGGTCAATCTCGACGTGGCCTATGTGACGGATTGGTCCATAGCGCAGGACATGCTGATTTTGATCAAGACGCCCCTGGTGGTCATCCGCGGTTCTGGCGCCTATTGAAGTCATTCAACCACCCATACAGCGGAAATGCGGAGCCGAGGCGGCTTCATTCCATGTCAGGAGTATTGAATGCGAGGAGCTGAAAAGGTAGGCCGATCCATCTTCTGGGCGCTTGTCGAAAGCGGAGGCATGGTCGGACTGTCGTTCCTCGTCATGCTTTTCATGGCGCGCAGCCTAGGGCCGGCGGAATTCGGCATAGCGAGCTTCGGCTTCATGTTGATGCAGTTGCTATCGTTGTTGCCATTCAGTCTTTACGAACCGCTGGTCCAGCACAAGCATCTGACACGCGAGGTCCTGGACACGGGCTTCTGGTTGAGCATCTTGGCGGGAATAGGCTCCGCGCTGATCCTGGCGATCGGCGGTCCCCTGCTGGCGGAAGCGTTCGAGTTCCATGGCGCCAGCGCACCGACCATCGCCTTCGCCACCGTGTTGTTGCTGAAGGGACTAGTCATCGTTCCAAGGGCTCGGCTCGCACGGACGATGCGCTTCCGCCAGATCGCGATCCGCAGCTTGAGCGGCCGGCTGTTCGGCGGTTTGGCTGGCGTGATCATAGCGTATCTGGGATATGGAGCCTGGGCTCTTGTCGCCCAGCAAATCATCGGCGAGGCCGTGGCGGCGATCGTCATCCTTCGTTTCGGTGGGCATCGGCCAAGCTGGAGGTTCGCCGGTCGAACCGCGCGCGGTCTGCTCAAGTTTTCCGCCGTATGGACCATCGGGGAATTCTCCGCCATGGGAGGTAGCAGGATCACCCAATTGGCGCTCGGGTCGTTGTTTGGACCGTCGACGCTGGGCTTCGTCAACTTGGCGCAGAGGATGGTCGAGACCCCAAGATCGGTCGCCTTCACCGCGGTGTCGGCGGTTTCCGTGAGCGTGCTGTCCCGCCATGCCGGCAATGGCGCCAAGCTAGGCGAGAACTTCGCGGAAAGCGCTGGTTTCGCGGCTTTCTTCGCGATGCCGCTGTTCGTGACCTTCGCGGTGCTGGCTCCCGATATCATTGGCTTGGTCGTTGGCGTCCAGTGGATCGACAGTGTGCCATACCTGCGCGTCCTCGCCCTCTCGACGGCCTTCACCGCGTGGTCGGTGTTCGTCAACTCGGTGGCGTCCGCCACCGGTAAGCCGATATGGCGCGTGGTCGCGACCAGCGGGGAATTCGTCATCGTCATCGCGACACTCATGGCCACCGCGCCGTTGCTCGGGCCCCTCAGCGGACCGATTTCGCTGGCCGCCGGGGCCGCGCTGATGGTGCCGGTTCGATTGCTGATCGTGTCCCACTTGACTGGTTGCACATTGACATCGCTGGGCCGGCGCATCGTTGCGCCGGCAATCGCCGCGTCACTGATGGGCATGGCCATGGTGTCGGTTCCTTGGGAGGGAACGGGCGCCGCGGTCGCCAAGGCTTCGATCGGCCTTCTGGTCTATTTTCCGGTGCTTCTGCTGATCGACCGGGAAATGCTAATGCGCCGTTTCGCCCTGATGATCAAAGTGGTGCTGCCCTGGTTCACCAAGGCGAAACCCCTTGGAGCTTGATCGGCTAGGCTTCCGGCCATCCCGTCGTCATCTCGCCGACCGCGCTCGCGGCCGGTCGGCCGGCGACACCGCCGGCGGGTCGGCCGCGACTTGGATGACGTTTTTTTTCACGCTGGGCGGCGGGATCTCCATTCCTCCTTGGAAGGATATGGATCACGCCGATCATCAGGACGGTCTGTGGGCTTAGCAGGAACCCACCGAGGAATAGGAATTGTACGGTGTGCACCACGCCAAGCGCTGGAAAGCGACCTCCCACCAGTATGGGAAAAAGCGTGTAACCAAGAATGGCGACGGATCCAATCAAGCCATATTCCAGGAAGGCCTTGGCCCAAGTCGGATCGAAGCCCTCGTAATGCAACTTCGCGAGTATGTCGCTGACGCTGCCGGCTCCATAGCCGATCAAGAATCGATCTGGATGCGGCAAGCTGTACTCGGAAACGATCCACATGGGGCTGATAAAGCGGGCGAAAGCGCTTGACTCCGTCGTGTTGAATTCGTTCAACCGCCGAGTTATGGCACCGATGTTGAGGGCGTCCGTGAAGGGCAGCAACAGGCAGGCACCAATGGCGAGTGCCGCCAGCACCCGCCAGTTTCCCTTGACCCAGAACGCCAGCAACAAGGCGCAAACGGTCATGATCATCCCCGTTCCGGAATATGTCAGCAGCTGGCATAGACCGAATACGGCCGTTCGCCGACGGATGCCGAGTACCAGCAAGTCGACGGCGATCGCCAACCCCATCGCCTGGGACAATCCCGATGGCTCCGCGAAAACCCAAGCGTTGCTTTTGAAAATCGATGCCCCGTAGGACAGTGGGATAACCGTGTTGACGCCGGTCTTCAGAAGGGCTTCGGGAACGAAGCCATGGAGCGAGAAGAACGCGGGTGTCCGAAACGCGAACTGCAGGATAAATTGACAAATACCGACGACGGCGATCACCAGCAAGGTCTTCTGGATGAACTCCAGCAAGCCAGTGCGTTCCTCCGGCGTGCAGGGAATGGAAAAAGTCAGCAGAAAGTAGGTGACCGACAAAAGCCCTAATGAAGTCAGGGTCGGATTGTGACTCGCGAACGCCGTCAGCAATGCGATCAAGGCGACGACAAGCGCCCATGCCGTGAGGCGGGCGGCGTCTATCCGCGCGTTCCCAATAAGGACGGATCCGCCCAGCACCAATAGAGCCAGTGGCAGTGCTATCGCGAGCTCGGAATTACCAAAGCGCAAGGCGAATGGATTGGTCACTGTACAGATGATGACGCATAGATGGAGCGGCATCATCTTTTTCCCGCCTCCAGTTACGTTTGAGGTAATCCGATTCATATTTCCAAAACCTGCCGACAATGCGTTTTTTGATTTTGCAGATGCGAACAACACGATACCATTTGAGCTTTGAAAGTGCATCAGATGTCCATTGCGAATATGGCAAATGGGGAATAGTCCAGATGGATTTGATCAAGATATTCGTACATCTTCCGGTTAGTCAATCCTTGAGAGGCAACTTGGAAAAGGGGTTAGCTCATTGGCAAGAGAACTATTTGTCGGGCAAGCATCCCGAGCGGACGCCTTATGCTTACCATCTCGCGGAGGATCAGGGCTGCGCCGTTTCCTTCTCGGTACACCCAGAGGAAAGCGGGGCGTCCTCCCTCGTCCGCCGTATCGGTACTCGGCTTCTCGGCTTCGATCTGATCCACGCTTGGCGCAACAGTGCGCGGATGATGAACGCCGATGTGATATGGACGCATACGGAACGCGAACATCTCGCGATCCTGTTCATGCGCGCGTTCGGCAGGAAGACCCAACCCAAAATCATAGCGCAAAGCGTTTGGTTGTGGGATCTCTGGAACGATCTGCCAGGCTGGCGGCGCGCGCTGTATCGCTATATCATGAGACACGCCGATCTCCTGACGACTTTGTCACCGGTCAATGCCCGGATCGCCAGTCAAGCGGTTCCGGGCGTCCCCGTGTCCGTCGTCCATTACGGGATCTCCCGGAACGTGCCCGCCCCTCCCCCCACCTTGGAGGCGGCCGCTCGAACGGCCCGATACCCGCTGCGCGTGGTCGCCGTGGGAAATGATGTCGATCGCGATTGGGAAACGCTGATCAGCGCTTTCGGAAGCATACCGGATTACCAAGTGGATATCCTGACGCCCCGGGTGAAGCTGGTCTCGGCGCTGGCGACTGGCCACGACAACATCTTCGTCTCCCGCGCGGACGCCGCGGGAGTGATCAACGCCTATCAAACGGCCGACGTGGTCGTAGTCCCCCTTCGCCGGAACAACCACGCTTCCGGCATCACGGTGATGATCGAGGCGGCGCTCGCGGGGACCCCGATGATCGCTTCGGACACTGGTGGCTTGGAGGACTACTTCCCCGCTGGATCTGCCTTTTACGTACCACCCGGCGACCCCGATGCGCTGCGCGTCGCGGTGAGGGAACTGTCCAACTCACCAGCGTTGGCCAATGGCCTGGTAGCGCGGGCCTCGGAACGGGTGCGTACGCTCGATCTATCCGCCCGCGGCTACGTCAATAGACACGTGATCCTGAGTCGTCAAATCCTCGCATCGAAGGAGGCGGTGGCGACACACGCCTGGGACGGTGAGAGTTCGGGGGCGCGCTCATGAAACTCGCCATGATCCATGGCCAGTTCCCGCCTTATGCCAATGGTGGGGCTGAACGGTCGGTGGCGACGATCGCGCGCGCCCACCTCGACGCGGGAGGCGAGGTGGAGTTGATCACGCTTTGTCCCGATGGCGGTTATCACAGGGAGCAACGTGACCGGCTGATCGTTCATTTCCTGCCGCTATGGAATGTCTGCTGGCCGTGGCGTTTCGGGGGTCCACCCAAGCTCCTCAAACCCATTTTCACGGCGCTCGACTCCGACAATCCGGTAATGGCGAAGCGTGTGGCGACCTTGCTCGACCGCATTCGGCCAGACCTGATCTCGCTGCACAATCTCAAAGGCTTCTCTCCACGAGTGATCTCCGTGGCGGCTCGGCGGGCTCCTAGTGTCGTCGTATGCCACGATCCGTACCTGATCTGTCCCCGCGCGACGATGTACCACAAAGGCGCGGTTTGTCAGTCCGCTTGCGGATCGTGTGGCGTGTTTCTAGGTCCTCGCGTCCGGCACACGGCAAAAGCCCATGGGGCGGTCGCCGTCGGGACTGACCTCGCGAGCAAACTGAAGCAGGCTGGGCTGTTCAAGCACTCGGATGTGACCGTCATCCATTCGCCGGTGGCTCCTCCACCGGTGCCCCCTCCCCTGCCGTCGACACCCGTGACCTTCGGCTTCCTCGGCCGCATCGAATTGGTCAAGGGAGTTGAGACCTTGATCGCGGCATCGGCTCGGCTGCCGGCGGGTGCGCGGGTGCTGATCGCCGGATCGGGCGATGCCGAATACATGGCCAAGCTAGGTGATCTCGCCACCGGCCGGCCGGTGGAGTTCCTTGGCCAATTGCCCCCAGCGGAGCTTTTCGCCCGCTGCCATATTCTCGTGGTGCCATCTTTGTGGTCGGAACCGTTCGGCCGCGTCACGCTGGAGGCATTCCAGCACGGAAGGCCCGTCATCGCGACGAACCAGGGCGGCAGTTTGGATTTGATCGACCAAGGCCGGACAGGCTGGCTGGTTCCACCCGACGACAGTGATCGATTGAGCGAGGCGATGATCGAAGCGATGGACGTCGACCGCTTGGCCGTCATGAGCGCGGATTGCAGGGCGCGCGGCATGGAAATTACCCCTGACCAAGTCTACGCCGGCATGCGCAAGGTCTGGGACAATGCCTTTCACACCTATAAGTTGCTTCACGTTGCCGCTTGAAAAGTAGATGGAACTCCCGTTTTCCCGCCCGAAATGCTGAAGGCTCGACATGCTGCGCGCTGATGGAACATTGAATGTCACCGAACTACTGGCCTTGGTCTGGAAACGGAAATGGATCGTTCTGGCGATCGGTCTGGTTGGTGTCATCGGAGGCGTGGCCTTGGCACAGAACAGGCAGCCGGCTTGGCGGGCCGATGGCCTGATCGTCCTTCAGCCAACCGATGCCAGCGCGGTTCCCTTGGCGGAGATTTCGCCGAACCGAGTTGAGGAGGCATGGGTCCGCGCCGAAACTGAGGTTCTTCGAGGGCGGGACCTGGCGCTCCTGGTGGTGGACCAACTGCAGTTGGTCAATGATCCCGACTTCAACGCAAGCCTACGTGACCCGACTTTCCTTGGAAAATTGGTGGCGGACGCGCGTCTCACCATCATGGGCAAGGCTGAGGCACCCGCCGATCCAGAACAGATTCGCCTGAGCGTCGGCGAGGCGGTCCGTTCCCATCTGGAGGTTTGGTCGACGGAGCGCTCCAACGCCATTGGTCTCGCGTTCGAAAGCCCTGATCCAAAGAAGTCAGCCATCATTCTGAACAGCTTGATGAAGACCTATCTTGGCGCCCAGCTTAATCAGAAGGTGACCTTCAGTCGCGAAAGCTCCCGCTGGCTGGAGGAGCGGATCGACCGTATGCGCCAGGAAGTCGCGAGCGCGGAACAGGCTGTACAGACCTTCCGTACCGACAACGGCTTGGTGACCAGTCGAAACGGCCCTGTTTATGGTCAGCAAATCGCGGAGATGAATTCCGAATTGATCAAGGCGAGAGCCGATCTCGCGGTCGCGCAGGCCAAATGGCAGGAGGCGAAGGCGGCACTCGACCGATCCGGCATCGTCGCCGCCGCCGAGTCCATCGACAACGCCGCGGTTCGGGAGCTCAGGCTTCGGGTGGCTGACGTCAACGGCCGGCTTTCCGATATCCGCACTAACCTTGGTGACCGGCACCCCGCCGTGCAGGCTGTTCAAAAGGAATACCAGACCCTGATCGCCGAAGTGGAGGCGGAGGTCAAGCGGGTCATGGATGGTCTCCGTGCCCAATCCACAATCGCCAGTTCTCGTGTCGCCGCCCTGGAGGCCGAATTCAAGAAAATTAGCAAGCAGAACAATAACCAGGGATTGGCTGAGCTGGAGATGGAACGCCTGCTGCGCGAGGTGGAAACCCGAAGGCTGGTTCTGCAAAGCTTCCTCGACAGCTTGCAACGGCGCGAATCCGCTTCCGAATTGGGTCGTCCCGACGCGCGGATCGTCAGCCACGCCGCCACTCCGTTATTCCCCAATGGGCCGGGAACGGTGATCTTCGCGGCCTTGGGTGGCATGGTCGGCGGCGGCTCAGGCTTGGCGATCGTCTTGGGATTGGCGCTCACGATGCTCGGCTACACCGACCTCACGCGGGCAGCGAGCGATCTCTCCTGTCGGGGGCTGGGCGCCTTGCCTCGCATGCGCCTCAAAAGACGCGGAGGAAAGGACCGGGACTTCCTCGACACCGGGGCCACCGGCACTGAAATCGAGAGCGCACGAGGCATCGTAACGGCGGTCCAATCCAATCTCAGATACAAAAGAGCCATGTTGCTCGCGATCTGCTCCGCCTTACCCGGTGATGGCAAGACAACCGTCACGGTCGCCCTGGCACGGGCCTGCGCGGCCGACAAACGGACGGTGCTTGTGATCGATGGCGACCTGCGGCGTCAGACCCTTTCCTCGACAATGCGCGCCAATCTCGTGGGGGATACGCATTTCGAGGAATTTGGGGCCATTCTCAAGGTCGATAGCGCCAGCTCGGTGCATGTCATCGAATTTGATCAGGCGACCATCAATCAAGCTCCCGCGAGCCTGACATCCGGATCCTTCGCAAAGCTAATCCACCTCATGATGCGGCATTACGATGTCATCCTGATCGATACGCCCCCAATCATGAGGGTCTGCGACGCCTTGAACATCGCCCCTCAAGCGGATGGCGTGATTTTCGTCATGCGTGCGGGCAAGACGCCACGCGCGCAAATAAAAGTGGCGGTAGATCGATTGAAGAGCACGGGAGCCGAGGTGGGCCTGCTGCTGAACGATGTCAAGAACGCGGGTAGCCAACCCTACATCTACTCAGGTTATTCATGAGCGTCCCAAATCCTCTGGTTGGCTTCATTTCGCTTCGAGCTTTCAACATCGTATCGCCCATATGGAGTTCCTACCTTGATGAGAATCGACCCGGGTCCCGAGACCATGGCCGCTTTGGCCGATATGACCGCGGCGACCGTGGCTCGAATCCCTAGGGATAGGCCAATCGTCTTCGTCGATTATCCTGTTCACCTGAACATTGGCGATCTTCTCATCCATCATGGGACTGATGTGGCCTGCAGCAAAGCGGGTATTCGATTTAAATTCCAGGCAAGCGCTTATACTTGGCGTACCCATCGGCGCCGTCTACCGGAGGATGCTGTCATCGTTTTACATGGCGGCGGAAATTTCGGCGACGTCTGGCCGGATTTTCAGGCATTCCGCGAACAGGTACTTGTTGACGCGGGGCGGCGGCAAGTCATCATGATGCCACAGAGCATGCATTTTTCTTCACCGGCTGCACTTGAAGCCGCCAGGAAGACGATAGGTCAGCACCGCAATCTCACCATGTTCCTAAGAGACAATGAGAGTTTCGAAGCGGCCTCACGCACATTTGACAACGCCGAATGCCTATTGGCTCCTGACATGGCTCATGCCTTGTGGGCGAGCTTGGATCAAGGTGTACCATCTTCTGGCGAAGAACTGGTTCTCATGCGCAATGATCACGAATCGGTCGCCAACCGAGGAGGCCTGGACTGGATCGATCTGATTTCGATCCTGGAGCGTCTGGAAGCACGGACGCTCCGCAATTTGCAAAGGATTGGTGGCAAAGCCATTCCCTCCTCTATTGGGCTCGACGCCGCATGGATCAACTTCCGAAATCGCTTGCTCCACCAAATCGTCGGGATCGTGGGACGGTACAAATCGATCACGACCGACCGTCTTCATGCGATGATCATTGGGACGCTTATGGGAAAGCCAGTGTTTGCCTATGACAATAGCTATGGCAAGCTATCACGATACTCCCAACTGTGGCTGATTCCAGAACTCGATACAACAAGACTGCGAGGATCGCCCACGCCGGCATCGTCAAGTTGGCGGCTAGCTAGTGCATTGACGCCGACAAGGGATTCACACAAGGGCGGCATTGTGCGAGTCTGGGGTCATGGCCCAGACAGTCAGCGTCATCGTCAGCCCTGAGGACCGCGCGCGGTTGGCCGCCGTCATCGGGGACCGCAGCCGCCCGCTCAAACACACGCAGCGGGCCCGTATCGTGCTTCTGTCGGCGGATCGACTGCCGGTCCTGGAAATCGCCTGGCAGACCGGGGTAAGCCGCCCCTCGGTTTGGCGCTGGCAGCGTCGCTTCGCCGAGAAGGGCGTGGACGTGCTGCTGCGCGAACCCAGCCGCAAGCCGGGCAAGGCTCCGGTCCCGGAGGAGACGGTTCGGCGGATCGTCGCCCTGACCTGCGCGGAACCGCCCGGAACGGCGACCCACTGGACCGGGCGGGCGATGGCCGAGGCGGTCGGTCTGAGCCTGCGCACGATCCAGCGGATCTGGGAGGCGCATCGGCTCCAGCCCCACCGCATCGTAAGCATCCGGCGAGCGCCGCGGTCAGGCGACCTTTTTTCGCTCCTGGTCCGCCTTCCAGTTCCACGGCAGCAGCTCGTGGAGGCACTTTTGAGGGAGGTCGGCGATCCGGGCGAGGACATCGGCGAGCCAGGCTTGGGGATCAACGTCGTTCATCTTGGCCGTGACGATCAGGCTGTACATGACGGCCGCCCGCTCGCCGCCCCGATCGGAACCACAGAACAGCCATGACTTACGGCCGAGAGCGATACCGCGCAGTGCCCGTTCGGCGGCGTTGTTCGTCAGGCACACCCGGCCATCATGCAGGAACACGGTGAAGGTTTCCCAGCGCCTGAGCATGTAGTCCATGGCCTTGGCGACCGGATTGTGCCGCGACAGGCGGGCGCGTTCGGCGCGCATCCATGCTTCCAGTTCAGCCGCCAGCGGTGCGCTGTGCTCCCGACGCGCCGCCAGCCGCTCCTCCGGGCTGTGGCCGTTGATCGCCCGCTCGAGGTCGAACAGCGCGTCGATCCGCCTGACCGCCTCCAGCGCCAGCGGCGAGATCGGCGACGCGTCCTTGCCGCGCCGGGCGTTGGCCGCGATGTCGGCCAGGACAAAGAACTTGCGACGCGCGTGGGCCCAACAGGATACGTCCACGATCCGACCCGGCTGGCGATCCGCCCGGTACAGCCTGTTGTATCCCGCGAAGGCATCGGCCTGGAGGATGCCGGCAAAGCCAGCCAGGTGCCGTTCGGCATGCTCGCCGCAGCGGTCGCGCGAGTAGTGGAACAACGCCGCCGGTGGCGCCGGTCCGCCGAACGGCCGGTCATCGCGGACATAAACCCAGATCCGGCCGGTATCGGTCTTGCCCTTGGCCAGAACCGGCACCGTCGTATCGTCACCATGCAGACGCCCGGCCGCCATGACATGGGTCTCGATCAGCCTCAGCAAGGGCTTCAGCACGGCGGCGCAGGTGCCGACCTGGTCGGCCAGGGTGGACAGGCTGATCTCGACGCCCTCGCGGGCGAAGCGCTCGCACTGCCGGTTCAGCGGCTGGTGCTGGCCGAACTTCTCGAACAGCACCATCGCCAGCAGACTGGGACCGGCCCAGGCGCGCGGGATGGTGTGGAAGGGCGCCGGCGGCTGGGTGATCGTTTCGCAGGCCCGGCAGGAGAAGCGTTCCCGCACCGTCTGGATCACCTTACCACTGGCGCGGAATGCTTTCCAGCGTCTCGGTGATCGTCTCGCCCAGCTTGCACAGTTTGTCCGAACCGCAGCACGGGCAGGCGGTGGGGGCAGGAACAACGACGCGCTCACGCGGCAGATGGCCGGGGAAGGGCTTGCGTGCCGGCTTCCTGCGGGAGAACGCCTCGACCGCAGTGGTCTTCGCGGCGACCTGTTCGGCGGCCAGCTCGTCCTCGCCCGCCGTTGCCTCCAGTTCCTCCAGCTGCAGTTCCAGCTGGTCGAGCAGCCGGGCCTTGCGTTCGGAGCGCACACCGTAGAGGTCGCGGCGCAGCTTCTCGATCTCGAGCTTCAGATAGGCGATGAAGGCTTGGTCGCTGGAGGCTTTTGCCCTGGCCTGAGCGGCATCGGCTTCCGCGGCGTCGGCACGCGCCTCGGCGTGCGCCAGGGCGGCGCGCAGGGCCATGATCTCGTCCAGGGGCGAACCGGCATTCATGGCGCCAGTCTACCCCAAGGCAGCACGGGAGACTGCCGGTTTCCCGATATCCACGAGCCTGCCGATTCACTTTGCCGCAGTCATCCGGCAGCTTCCGGCCTCCAGGTCTTCTGCGGGTTCCGCCAGTCGATGCCTTCCAGCAGATAACCCATCTGCCCGGCCGAGATCGACACCGCCCCGTCCACCGTGCTCGGCCAGATGAACCGGCCCCGCTCCAATCTCTTCACGAACAGACAGCTGCCCTGGCTGTCATGCCAGATCACTTTCACCAGGTCACCTCTGCGGCCCCGGAAGATAAACAGCTGACCGCTGTGCGGATCCTGCCCGAGGCGTTCCTGAACCACCAGGGCCAGGCTGGCCCACCCCTTGCGCATGTCAGTATGCCCCGTAGCCAGCCAGACACGCACCCCGGTCGGCACCGGGATCATGACGCCCGCCCCGACGTTGCCAGCGCTCCCAGCACCGCTGCCGCAAGGGCCGGATCGACCGCTCCCTCGAGACGCACCCGCGCCCCATCGGGCAGCATCACTTCCACAACCGCCACGGCCCCGGCGGTCGGTATGGCCGGCGACGTCGTCGTCGAGGGCAAGACCGACGGCTCCACCCTGTCCGGCTCCGGCGCTACCATCACCGCCACAAAGGCCGGAAGCCCACTTGTCGGAGACGTCGCCTTCATCAGACGGCGCCAACGATACAGCAGGCTTTCATGGATCCCGAGCCGCCGGGCCACGTCCTTGACGATCACGCCGGGGCGGAACGCCTCTTCCACGATCCGCACCTTTTCCGCCGGCGTATAGTTCCGACGCCGCTCAGATCCCGTGAGGATTTCGACACGCTGATACGCCATAACGTTTACCACTCGTTTGCGTCCGCGCTATGACGCGCAACGCAAACATCAGCCGCCCTCAACCAACCATCAAGGCGGCTCTCGGCGGAAGCTTACTCCTTTTACGTCGGCCAACGCTTCTTTCCGGAGCCGATCAGCTACACGGTCTGGCTGTACTTTCGATTTCCACTGAGCTTGCGCATGGTGGAGGAGATGCTGGCGATCCGGGGCATCGAGGTCAGCCACGAAACGATCCGTCAGTGGGGGCTGAAGTTCGGCCAAGAGTTTGCCAATATCATCCGCCGACGGCTGCCTCGGCCCGGCGACAAGTGGCACCTGGATGAAGTCGTTCTCAAGATTGCCGGCGAGAAGCATTATTTGTGGCGCGCTGTGGATGAGCACGGCGTCGTGCTTGATGTTCTGGTCCAAAGCCGGCGCGACAAGAAGGCGGCCAAGCGGCTGCTGCGCAAGCTGCTGAAGCGGCAGTGCCGGGCTCCCCGCGTCATGGTGACGGACAAGCTACAATCTTATGCGGCGGCGAAGAAGGAGATCATGCTGGGCGTTGAGCACCGCCAGCACAACGGGCTCAACAACCGCGCGGAAAACTCACACAATGAACCGGGCCGGATGTATCGGAGGCCATCTGGCTTGAGTCACGCCGCCATGGCAACGTCCTTGGTTTGTGAACCGCACCGGGTTTGCCGAAGGCTTCGCCTCGCCGCGCGCCGACACCTCCGGGCGTGTCCCCTCCCAACGGTCGGGGCCAGGCTCTACTCGCTGCGCTCCCCGTGCCGCGCGAGCGCGTCACGGCCCTCCGGGTGACGATCCCTCACGCCGGTCAGGCCCCGACGGCGGCCTACCCGGCCCGGGTCGCGCGGCCTGGACGGCCGCGCTCCACCGCCGTGTTACGGCCTTGAGCCGCGGCGGCGGGCCGTCCCGCCTCGGCTTCGCCATCGGCCGGCAGGCGCCTCCTGGCGACCGCGCTCGCTTGCAGGACGGCCAGCGCCGGCCGCAGGGCTGGCGGCCCGGCTCCGCCGGATCCGCCAAGCCCCGCGTCCGGACGCATGACCGTCCCGCGCACTCGCTCCGAACCGCTCTCTCGACGCCGGCATCATAACCGAGGGGTCCCCCTGGGCCGTCAAGGGCGGCGCCATGCTCGGGCGGCGGCACCGCGCGATCCGCAAGGCGGACCCCGAAAACCTCCCGCTCCCCGCCTCCCTCCGGCCGCCTCGCGGCTCACGCAGCGCCGCCGCCCTGCGCGTGGCTTGCGGCCTCCGGCCGGAGCTGCGCTCCCCTTGACCGCCCTCCCCCTCGTTCGCCCAAGGCGGGTCGACAGAGGCGCGGCGGCGCGCCCCGCGACGACGGCGCGCGCCAGATCCCCCCCGCCGACGGCAGGACGGGAAAAAGAGGGAACCCGCGCGACCGGTCAACAACAGCCGAACCCGGAGTCCGACCCATGACGCAGACGCACACTCCGCTGAAGCTCACCCTGTCCTCCCACGGCGAAGCCCTGCGCAAGCTGAACGACACGCTCCGCCTCAAACTCCGCCAGCAGCACGAGGAGGCCAAGCTGCGCGCCGAGGAACTCACCCGCCAGTCGAAGCTCTGGCTCGAGGCCAGGCGCTATCCGGCCGACGCCCCCGCCGGCCAGGTCCGGGCCGACGTGCTCGCCGGATCCCACGATGACGCCGCGAGGGGCATCCGGGCGCCCGAGCTGCCGGGCTACATGCACCGGCCGACCGGCTCCGACGCGACCACCCGGACGCTCCCCGCCCCGGCCTTCTGGATCGTCTGGCAGGACGGCCGGCCGCAGCCCATGACGCCCGGCGAGATCCACCGCGAGAGCCTCCGCCTCATCAGCCTGCACGACCTGGGGGAGATCCGCCGCTCCGCGCTGAGCGACCGGCTGCGGCGCGAACGCGAGGCGATGGCGCTGACCCTGAAGCATCACCGCCGCATCACGCCGCTGGTGAAGTACACCGACCTCGACCCCGCCGAGGCGGCCGAGCGCTTCGAGGCCCAGGTCAGGGCCTTCCTGACCGACGCCAGCTTCGCCGACTGGGACGGGGCGCTCGCCTGGTGCCAGGTCCAGACCGTCTACGGCGCCTGCCTCAACGCCTACTCGAACCTGAACACCACGGCCGACCAGATGGGCCGCATCGCCGCCGAGGGGCGCGCCCTGCGGGCCGAGGTCGGCAGCCGCGACGTCGGCGAGGACGATCTCGAGCGCCTGCGCGACCGCTACCGCAAGCTCGAGAAGCAGCACGCCTTCTGGGAATGGCGCCTCGAAGCCGCCTGCGAGGCCTACCGGCGGATCGTCGCGACCGTCCAGGTCACCGACAGCGGCGACATCCCGCTGTTCCGGAACCTGCCCTCGGAATGGACCCCGCCGGCGGGCGGCGCCCGACGGTCCGGACGAAAGCACCGCCCGGCCTGACACGGGCCGCCGGGGAGCCGGGATGACGCCCCGGTTCCCCGGTCCCCCGATGCCGGCCGCCGCCGAGGCGGCGCGGGGAGCGCTCCCGCGCTCCCCGCGCCGTTCCCGAACCCGTCGCGTTGGCCCGAGACCCGTCGCCACCGCCGCTCCCTGCCTCCCGCCCGCGCGCCGGCACACGGGAAAAGAGGAGCCGGGTGTCCTCGCGAAACGACGGCAGGACATCCCGCCACCCCGCGGCCGGACCGTCGGCCCGGCACCCAGGAGATCGACGCCATGACCACCTTCAACGCTCCCGCCTTCCGCCTGTTCTTCAACACCGGCAAGCGCGTCATCGAGACCGGCGCCGCCTGGCCCAACCGCGCCGGCACCGGCTTCAACGTCCAGCTCGACAGCCTGTTCGGCTCCCGTCCGCTGTTCCTGGTCCCCAACCTCGACCGCGACAGCCAGCCCCAGGGCCCGGCCCCCTTCAAGGTGCTCTACCCGACCGGCCGCATCCGCTCCGACGGCAGCTACCACACCCGGGCGTGCGGCGTCGCCCATGTCAGCCGCGACACCCACGGCTACGACCTCTACATCGCCGATCCCGCCGGCAACATGCGGCTGTTCCTGCGGCCCGCGACCGATCCGGCGCACGCCGCCAACGATCCGCCCGGCGACGACGCCGCGACCGCCGACGGGATCGGCCACGACCCCGATACCGGCGAGATCCTCGACGAGGAGACGGCGGTCCCGGACCGGGTCGCCGCCGGCCGCCGGCGCCGGGCCGCGGGGGCCTGACCGCCCCGGCCTGCCCCGCACGGCGGCGGGGGACCGGCCGCGATCGCCGAAGCCAACCCGGCCGGGCGCCCGCACCGGTGCCCGGCCCTCCCGGAAAAACCCGCCCCGCCGGCCAGCGGCGGTCCGGCGGCGATGCCGAAACAGGAGACACCATGAGCACTCTCCAGGACGATCCCGACACGACCTGCCCCCCGGACAGCCCCCGGGCCGGCGAGCCCGGCTCTCCGGGCGTGCCCCCCTGCGGGGGTCGGGCTCTACTCGCTGCGCTCCCCAAGCCCCCTGGACGGGGTCTTGGCCCTTCGGGTGACGATCCCTCACGCGGTTCCGACGGGTGCCGCCCGGCGGGCCGCTTCGACCTCGCGCGGCAGGTCACCGACCGCATCATCGCCCAGCTCGAAGCGGTCGACCCGGCCGACTGGCGCTGCCCATGGCACAAGGCCGGGGCGTCCCGCCTGCCGGTCAATGGCTTCACCGGCAAGGCCTACACCGGCACCAACACCCTCCTGTTCTGGCTCGAGGCGCGGCGCCACGGCTACGCCAGCCACCGCTGGCTGACCTTCAACCAGATGCGGAGGCTCGGCGGCCGGCTGTCCGAGGAGACCCTGGCGCGGCCGAAGGGCCGGCGCGACTGCGTCGGCATCCGCTACGGCACCTTCGAGAAGAAGGTCGCACCCTGGGTCGACCGCGACGGCCACATCCGCGACACCGAGACGGTGCCCTACGCCAAGGCCTTCCGGGTCTTCAACGTGGACCAGATCACCGGCCTGCCCGACCGGCTCTACGCCGGCCTGCCCGCCGACCACGGCGAGACCACTCGCCGGCGCATCCGGGACTTCGTCGTCACCGCCGGGGTCAACCTCAGCCACGGCGGCGACGAGGCCTGGTACCACCCGGCCAGCGACCAGGTCAGGATGCCGTTCCTCTCCCGCTTCGTCGAGCGGTCCGGCGCCGAGGGGCCGGAGCACTACGACGCCACCCTGCTGCACGAGATCGTCCACTGGAGCGGCCACCCCGCCCGCCTCGGCCGGCCCGACCTGGCCGCCCCCGAACTGCGGGCCCTAGCCCGCGAGGAGCTGTGCGCCGAGTTCGGCGCCGCGATCCTGTGCGCCTATTTCGGGGTGGCCGGCCGGCTCCGGCACCCCGAGTACATCAGCCACTGGCTGGCCCACCTGAGGTCGGACAGCCGCGCCCTGTTCACCGCCACCCGGCAGGCGCGCCTGGCCTTCGAGTTCCTGCTCGAGCGCGGCGGCCTGCCCAGTCCCGACGAGGAGCCGGCGCCGGCCGGCGACGCCGCCGGGACGAACGCCTGGAAATGAGAGACGGGGCGAGGTCCCGACAAGAAGGCGGCGCCACGGACCCGGTGACGCGCCCGACCCCGGCCCCCGCCGATCCCGGCGGGGGTCTTCGCTTTCCGGAGGATCACGACCGATGCCAGACTTCCCGCTCAGCATGCTCCGCCACAGCCCGCGCAACATGCGCTCCGTCCGCAAGGACGACGGCCTGGACGAGCTCGCCGCCTCGATGCGCGAGCGCGTCGCCCGCGGCCAGCCGCCGCTGATCCAGAACCTGCGCGGCTGCCGGATCAGCCCGAAGAAGATCGAGATCCACGCCGGCGGCCGCCGGCTGTCGGCCCTGCTCAGGCTCCGCCGCGAGAAGGTCATCCCGGCCTCCCTCCCGGTGCCGGTCGAACTCGACCGCCCCGAGGACGCGGTGGAGATCTCGATGGTCGAGAACCAGATGCGGATCCCGCCGCACCCCTACGACCAGGTCGCCGGGTTCCGGAAACTGGCCGAGCAGGGCCTCGACCCGGACCGGATCGCCCAGCGCTTCGGCGCCCGGGCCTCCTGGGTCCGGCAGCGCCTCGCGCTGGCCGGCCTGCACCCCGACCTGCTCGACCTGCTGAAGCGCGACGAACTGCCGATCGCCTGCGCCCAGGCGCTGACCCTGACGGCGGACCAGGACCGCCAGCTCGACTGCTGGCGGCAGCTCCCGCCGTGGCAGCGGGACGCGTGGCAGATCCGGCGCCTCCTGCGCGACGCCAGGACGCCCGTGGGCGCCGCCCTGTTCCCGATCGCCGACTACGTCGCCGCCGGCGGCGTCATCGAGCGGGACCTGTTCGACGAGCGCGACCAGGGCACCATCGGCAGCCCGGCGCTGTTCGCCGCGATGCAGCGGGCCGAGGTCGACCGGCGCATCGCGGCGCTGAAGGCCGAGGGATGGGCCGAGGTCATCGAGTGCGACCCCGGCCTCGGCTTGAGCCGTCACGCCCGCGACCTGAACCTCGAGGAGATGGCGTGCGCGGGCGAGCGGGGGCTGACCGAGGAGGAGGAGGCCGAGCGCCGCCGCCTCATGGCCCTCATCCGGGAAACCCCCGATCCCGGGGATCCCGCGGAGGAGCGGGACGCCCGTCAGGCCGGGATCGACGCCGAGCGGCGGCTCGAGGCCCTGGACACGCTGGCCAAGTCCGGGGTCTACAGCCCAGAACAGCGGGCGGCCGGCGTGGTCCTGGTGCTCTACGCCCCGCCCGGCAGTCTCCAGGTCCGGGAAGGCTACGCGCGCCGGGCCGACGGCCCCGCCCCGAGCGCTGGCGCGCCGGACGGCCGGCCGGGCGACGCCGGCTCCGGGGACGCTTCCGCGCCGGGGGATCCCGCCGGGGCCGACGGTGCTCCGGAGGGCCCCGACGGAGGCAGGCCCTACGCCGCCGCGGTGCTGCAATCGCTCGCCGCCGCCAAGAGCCACGCCCTCCAAGACCTCGTCAGCGGCGATCCCGAGACGGCGGTGCGGATCGCGGTCCACCAGCTGATCGACGGCGGCTCCCGGCTGAACCCGGGTCCCGCCGGAGCCGACCGCGTCGGCCTGCGGATGGTCGAGCACGTTTTCGCGCGGGAGAACCCGGTCCTCGACGACGGCCTCCGGGAGGTGTTGGGCCGGATCGGGCTGGCCGACACGGCGGTGGTGCCCGCCGCCCGCGACGACGCCCATGCGCGGCGTCATCCCGAGCGGTGGCGCGCCCTCCTGGACGCCCCGTACCCGCTGGTGCTCCAGGCCTTCGCCCTGCTGGTGGCGCGCGGCGTGGGAGTCCAGGCGGGGACGATGCGCAGCCCGGAGATGTACGCCGCGGTCGCCCGGGCCGGCCGGCTGCGCATGGCGGACCGCTGGCGGCCGGACGCCAGGTTCCTGGAGGGCCTGACCAAGGCGCAGATCCACGCGATCCTGACCGGCAACGGGCTCGGCGCGCTGTCGGAGCGCTGGCGGGAGTGCCGCAAGCCCGACCTCGTCGAACACATGGCGAAGCTGTTCGGCGGCTGCCCGCCGGCCGGCTGCGGCCCGGCGCTCCAGGCGGCGTGCCTGGACCTGGTCGCCGACTGGGTGCCGGCCGGACTGGACTTCGACGTCCCCGGGCCGGACCCTGGACCCGTCCGGGAGGCGGCGGAATGACGACCGGCCTGGCGCCCGAAGCCCCGGCTCCCGGCCACCGGCCGCCCGTCAGGCCCGCGGTCTTCCCGGCACCACCGCCGCGGGCCGGCGACCGATGGAAGCCCGGGCGGAACCCCGCCGGCACGGCCCGGTCCGGGGAGGTCCCGCCGTGACGCCCCACGAGGCGGCGTATGCCGAGCTGACCGGCTTCCTCGTCGACCTGGCGGGGCGGCTCGATCAGGAACACCACGACCTGATCTGGGATCGCCTGATCCGGATCGACCTGCGCCTCCGGGCCCTGCAGGCCGGAGAGCCTCCTCCCCGGTCCGCCGCGCGGTGGCGCCGGCGGCACCGCATCCTTCCCGGCCTGCCGGGACCCGACGGCGTGGTCCCGGCCGCCGCGAAGCCGGTCCCGGGGCACGGCTCCTCCCGCTGAAACCCTCCCTCCACGATCCCCCGCCGCGGACACGCCGCGGCGGGGCTCCCCGTATCCGCCACCAGACAGGAGACTGGACATGCCCTGTTCGCTCACCCGCACCCAGCGCTGGATCCTGGCCGACTGCACCCGCGTCGCCCTCACCGGCTGGCTGCTCACCGACCCGGCGGTCGAGCGGAAGGCCCGCCGCCTCGCGTCCACGGCCACCACCCTGTTCGGCCTTCAGTTCGGCCGCTTCGTCGACCTGGCGATGGCCGAGTTCGGCGCCGGCTACCAACCGGGCAGCATCCTGCCCGGCGTCCGCTTCCCGCTCAGCATCGAGGAAGCCGCCGCCCTCGCCAACGACATCGAACTGGAGCTGGCGACCGACGACCAGCTGCACGCGGCCGGCCTGATCGCCGCCCACAGCCCGTTCGGCCAGCCGGAAGTCTGCTCGCGCGACTGGCGCACCTACGTCGCCATGCTGGCGGCGCTCGGCCTGTCGATCGACGACGAGACCCGCGGCTGGCGCGACCTAGTCCGCGAGCGGCTGCGCTCCTTCCGGCACGCCGTCTCCGGTCCCGACGCGGCGGACTGAGCCGTCGGCTCCTCCCTCCCCCTGCGGGCACCGCCCTCCGGGCCGTGCCCGCCCTTTCCCTGCACGAGGCATGACGCCATGCACGCTTACCGTCTCTCCCACCACGCCGGGCGGATCACGGACCCGCCGGAGCCCGCCCGGTGCCACACCCTCCAGCCCGGCCCCGAGCCGTCCGGCGGATCGCCGGCGACGCACGGGGGCACTCCGGCTCCCCTCCCAGGGCCCGACGCCGGACTCGCCGCCGGAGGGTGCGGCCGCGCCCGGCCGGACCGGACGGCCCCGACCCGGGGGCCGGCATCATGAAACGCGTCCTGACCCTGGCGGAAAGCCTGCGCGCCCGGGCGTTCCTGGTCCGGGCGATGCCGGACGAGATCGACCCCGAGACGCTGGCGGCACACCTGGAGGAAGCCGCGGACCGGATCGAGCAGCTCGAACTGCGGCTGGTGGCCCAGCCGACCCGCGTGCTGTGGCTGCACTGACCGGCTTCCCGCAGGCCGGACCGGAGCGATCCCGCGCCCCGCTCCGCCGGTCGCGGCCGCCCGCCCGGCCCGCCGCCCGCCCTCGATCGCGTGCAGCCGTTTCCGGGGCCTGATGGCATCAGGTCGGATCGGGCGGCCTGCCCGTCGCACCCCGGCGCTCGCGACGCGGCACCGCCGAAGCCGGACTCGTGGACCCGGCCCAGCGGGCCAGCCGCTCCCTCCAGACCGGCATCGTCCCGGCAGCGGTCATCCCGGCGACACCGGGATCCGGCAGCCGGATCCCGGTGCATCCGGCGCCCGGGCGGCAGGATCGGATCAGCCCGTCATCCCCGACGGCATCGACAGGGAAGGCAAACCAAGGAGCCCGGAAGACTGTCGCGGGACGGAAGACGGTGCCGACAGGACGTCGGTCCGAGAGCTGCCGGCAGTGGCACCCCGGCCGGCACCGGCCGAGGCCCCTGCTCCGCCAGCAGCCTTTCAGGCCTTGACCCGGAACGTGCCCTTGATGTTCCCGGGGTTGGCCACGGCGATCTGGATGTGGGTCTGCCGCCAGAAACCCGAGGTGCGATAGATCCGCTCCCCCTGCGGAAACAGGCCGCGAACGGTGTCATACGGGGACTCGCCGCTGTCCAGCACGAGCCTGTGCAGGTGGTTGATCACGGCGCAGTCGAGATACCGCCTGGCCTTCACGTTCTTGGGAACCGGCGATCCGGCGGTGGTCGAGGCGTCGATCAACGACGCATAGGCGACCTCGATCGCCTCGGCGCCGTCACGCGTCGTCGCGTCCAGGCAGTTGCCGAGGTCGATGACGGCGCCGACGACGAACGCCGTCCGGTAATCGCCTTTGCCGACCTTCCACTCGGCCCACTCGCGGGCACGGATCGGGTCGGATTCCCAGAAATAAACCCCGCCGCCCAGCCAGTCGTACCGTTCGACCGACGCGACCATGGTCTCTCCGCCCAGGATCCGCTCGCCCACCTCCCCGTCGCAGCCGTGATAGCCCAGGACGAACGACGGCTGGAGACGGCTCATTTGCCTTTGGCGCGCCCGACCGAGCCCCGCGTCGCGATCCGTGCCGCCGATCCCTTGAGCGTCGGCCGCCTCGACAGCACGACCGCGGCACCCCTAGCCGCCGCGTAGAGGTATTCGGCCATCTGCTGCGGGCCCTTGCTGTACCGCTTCGTCAGCGTGCCCTTCGCGGTGAGCACGCCTTCGGCCCGCAGGACATCGCGCGCCCTGCCGGGATCCCCCCCGATATTGTCCTTGAGGTTCTGGGCCGCCGCCCTGATCTTGCCGACCGCGATGCTCATCCGCCTGCCTCCCGTTCATCGCGCATCCTACCAAGCGCGTCGGCTCGACCGCAAGAGAGGCGGCATCGTCAGGTCGGCGCCGGCGCTTCGACCGCCGGCGCCGGCGTGTCGCCCGCAGGGTCGGGACGGCGCAGGAAGGGGACGGTTCCCGCCGTCCGGATCCCGCCCCCGCCGTCCGAACACGGTGCCGACACAACTGGGGCGTCCCGTTCCGCGTACGCGTCCGGGACATCGCGGTCCGGGTGATCGCCGGGAGAGCGCCGCCCCCCGTCACCGTCCGATCCAGACCGGCGGCAGATCGCAGGCGATCCCCTGCTTCTCCCGGCGCCGGGTCCGGCGGCATTCCTCGGCCATCGCCCGCGCGTCGTTGAGGGCGGCGACCTGCGCCAGGAACGCGGCCCCCTCGACCGCGGCGGCGCCCTGCCGCGCCCCGTCCCAGCGCCCGACGCCGTAACCGGCGCCGGCCAGCAGCAGGCCCGCCGCGGCCAGCAGCGCCCCCGTCGCAAAGCCCGACCGGCGCACGATCCGCGCCGCCTCCCGCCGGGTGGCCAGGCCCGCCGCCTCGGCGACGCGCCGGACCAGCTCGGCCTCGCCCTCCGGCGTCAGGCCCCTGGCCCCGCCCCTGGCCGCCTCGCTGGCGGTCTCCGCAGCCTCCATGACGGTGAGCAGCGCCAGGCGCAGCGGGCTGTCCTCCTCCATGCCGGCCCTGGCGCAGAAGCCCTCGACGCGCCGCGCCCCGCCGTTCACGGCAGCCAATCCGCCTGGGCCGCCCGCTCGCCCTCGAGGTCGCGCAGCCATTTGCGGACCATGAACGCGTAGGTCGGGTCGAGCGGCCTGCCGTCGCGCCCCTCGGCGCCGGACGCGGCGGCGTAGAAGCCGATGCCGGCCCTGCGGACCAGATCCATGCAGGCCAACCGCTTCATCAGGATCGGCACCGCCCCGGCCCGGACCATCGCCGCCAGGCCGGGATCGTCCAGCGTCCGCCCGAACGCGCCCGCCATCGTCCTGCCCTCCCGGATCACGCCCTCGTTCATCACCAGGAAGACCCGCCGGGGACGGAAGTACCCCGCCTCCCAGATCGACAGGACGTGCTTGAGGTCCTCCTCCTCCGGCCCGAGGAAGTAGAGCGCCAGCGGCTCGATGCCGTACTCGCCGCAGAACTCGACCGGCAGCAGGTCGCGGCCGTATTCCTGGAGCACCCGGTCGCCGCCGCCGAGATCGAGGACGGCGGAGCGCCGCTCCGCGACCATCCGGTTGAGCAGGCCGGACAGCCACTGCTTGACGTCGGGCAGTTCGTCGGTCTCCGGGACCAGGGCCTCCGGGAACATGCCGGCGAGCGTCCGGGAGCGCGCGTCGCCGTCGGCCACGAGGACGTCGCGGCCCCGGTCCCGCGCCCGCCACACCAGCTCGGACAGGCCGGTGGACTTGCCGCCGTACCCGCGCCCCAGCCCGACCGCGAGCACCGGAGCGGGGGATGCCCGACCCTCATCCTTCGCCATCACGCCCTCCTTCCGGACCGTTCGTTGACCTTCGACCTGAAGCGCGCCAGCACGTCGTCGGCATCCGGACCCGGCGCCGCACGGTCCGTGACGGGGCTTTCCGGCGCCGCGACGGACGGAGGCCCGGTCCGGACGGCGTCCCGCCGGCAGGCCGGCGGGGCCGCGCGCCGGGACGCGGCAACGTCCCTCCGGACACGCCACCAGGTGTGGCGGACCGCTTCCGGGGTGAGCGGCCTTCCCTCCGGGGACAGCAGGCCGAGCCCGGCGAATCCGCCGGCCAGGGCCTGCCAGCCCGGCCGGTCCTCCCGGATCAGCGCCGCGAAGGCGTCGTGCCTGGCGTGGAGCCAGCGGTACAGCGGCGAGCGCCGCGACGCGGACCGGGCTATCCCGGCAATGGCCTCCAGCTCCGGATCGGCCTCGGCCCTCATCGCCACCCCCTCGCACCGGGGCCTTCCCGCCGGCGGCCGTCGACCGTCCGTTGACCTCGCCGTTGAGGTGCCGTGGACCCTCCGTTGAGCCGGCGCGGAAGCTCCGCGGCCCGGAAAGCAGGCGGCGCCGAGCCGACCGACCGCCCAGGGCCCGCGGCTCCGGTCACCGTCGGCGGAAGGCTATCGCAAGATAAAAGACGCCTCCCCACACCACCCTCCCCACCCCTTTATTTTCACGGTTTCCGGTGTCCCCACCCCTTGGCCGATCTCCCCGGCGTGGGGTAGACTACCGCGTTACAGTAGTCTTTTCCGGGAGGGATGTGAAGTGGCTGGCCGGGTTCCCCTCGCCCGGACGCGGGACGGCTTCATCGAGCGGTGGCTGAAGCCCGCGCCCGGAACGGTGCCGCCGACGGGCGGGCGGGCTCCCCTGCCCGGCCTCGGGAAACCTCCCACCGTCCGGCGCGGCACCGCCCGGCTGACGGGCGGGCCCGGGTCGCCGTACCGACGGCGCGCGGCGGTGATCGTGTCCTTCCACCGGCTGCGCGGCGCGGGATACGCCAAGCTGCACGCGCACCTCCGCTACGTCGAGCGGCCCGGCGCCGGCGAGCGGACGGCGGCGGCCGAGCTGTTCTCCGCCGGGAGCGACGGCGTCCCGGGGCATGAGAGGGTCGCGGCGTGGCGCGACGACCGGCACCAGTTCCGGGTGATCCTGGCCCCTGAAGACGGCCACCGGCTCGACATGACGGCCTACACGCGCGCCTTCATGGCCGAGATGGAGGCGGCCCTGGGCACCCGGCTCGAGTGGGTCGCCGGCATCCACGAGAAGGCGGACGCCGCCCACCCGCGGAACCGCCACGCCCACATCGTGATCCGCGGCGTCGACGACGCCGGGGCGGACCTGGTGATCGGCCGGGAATTCATCCGCCATGGGATGCGGCGCATCGCCGAGGAGCTGGCGACCCGGCAGCTCGGCCAGATGAGCCAGCGGGAGCTGGACGCCCACCTCGCCCGGCGGGCGGAGCGCGCCGGGGAGCGGGTCCGCGCCGCCGGCCGGCGCGGGGACGGGCGCGGCCATGACTGACTTCACCGTCGCCCAGGTCATCGCCCACCCGGAGCCGTTCGTGCAGGCCGCCCGGCTGTGGATATCGTCCAACGCCGGGCTGCTGGCCGGCTGGGCGGCGGGCGCGCTGGCGGTCGCCGGGGCGGCCGGGTTCGGGGCCGGCGCGGTCGCGGACCGGCTGCGCCGGGCGGCCGGGGAGCGGCGCCGGTACGGCGGCCTCCGCGCGGCCCGGAAGGCGGGGCTGCTGCGCAACCCCGGGCTGGAGCGCTCCGGCATCCCGATCGGCCGGATCGGCCGCAAGCGGCTGTGCTGGGTCGACCAGGAACCGGTGCTGGTCACCGGCGGGACCCGGTCGGGCAAGGGGACCGGCGTGATCCGGCCGGCCTGCCTGACCTACGGCGGGCCGATGGTGATGTACGACGGCGGCAAGGGCGAGCTGTTCCGCGACACCTCGGGCTGGCGCGCGCGCTTCAGCCACGTGCTGAACCTCGACCTGACCAACCCGGACGGCGTGCACTTCAATTTCCTGGACGAGATCGACCCGGCCAATCCGGTCGCCGGCGCCGACAACCTCGCCAAGGCGGTGCCCCGCCCCGACGACGCCGACGGCCATTTCGAGCCGGCGGCCGACCGGCTGATCGCCGCCGTGATCCTGCACGTGCTCCACGCCGGGGCGGCCGACCGCCGGAACATGGCCGAGGTCGTGCGCCTGGTCTCCCGGGGCGACGCCGGCATGCGCGACATCATCCGGAGCGCCGCGCACCCGGTCGCCGTCGACCGGGTCAACGGGCTGTTCGGCGGGGCCGTGCTCGGCAGCGGCGCCGACGAGGGCATGAAGTACCGGCAGAGCGTCTACAACAGCGCGCTCGTCCGGCTGTCGGTGTTCGAGGACCCGGTGGTGGCGCGGATCACCGCGCGCTCGGACTTCCGGATGCGGGACCTGTTCCGGCTCAGCCCGCTGCTGCGGCCGGTGTCGCTGTACCTGACCACGCCGGCGAGCGAGGACGACCGGCTGCGCCCGGCGACATCGCTGTTCCTGTCGCTGCTGATCGGGGCGATCCTGCGCGAGCAGCCGGCGCTCGACGGCGAGCCGCGCTGCCTGCTGGTGATCGACGAGTTCGCCAGCCTGCGCATGGAGATCCTGCAGACCGCGATCACCAAGATCGTCGGGTGCGGCGCCACGATGCTGCTGGGCGCCCAGTCGCTCAACGCGCTGCGCCAGGCGCCCTACGGCCCGTACAACCAGTTCCGCGACAACATCCGCTGCCACGTCGCGTACGCCGCCAACGACGGCCTGACCCAGCAGGAGATCTCCCGGTCGTGCGGCACGGTCGCGGAGCGGCGCACCTCGGTGAGCCGCGGCCGGCCGGCCGCGGGCTGGGGCCGGACACACACGGAGACGCGGAGCGAGGTGGAGCGGCCGGTGCTCGACGCCGGCGGGGTCCGGGCGCTGCCCGACCGCGACGAGCTGATCCTGATCACCGGCCAGCCGGTGATCCGCGCCCGCAAGATCCGCGACTTCCGGGATCCGGTGCTGAGCCGCCGCCTCGGCCTGCCGCCGGCCCCGATGCGCGGCCGCGACGGCCGCTACCCGGGGCTGCCGCGGTCCCCGGACCCGCCGGGACCGGCGCCGCGCGCGGAGCCCGCCGCGCCGCCGCCCGCCCGGCCGAAACGCGGGCGCAAGCTGATCGCGGCCCCGAGAGCGGCGGATGAGGAAGGTTGAGGTCAAGCTCTACCTGGATCCCGACCTGGCGTCCCGGGTGGCCGAGGCGACCACGCGGTTCCGGTCGGCGGGCCGCAAGGTCAGCCGCAACGACGTGCTGGAGCAGCTGATCGAGGACGGCTTCCGGATGTGGCGCCGCGAGACCGAGGCGGTCGGCCGGGTCGAGGCCAGCATCGCCCGGCTGCTCGACCGGTCGGCCCGGCACGACCGGCTGCTGCGCTCGATCCTGCTGACCCTGGCCGACGGGGACCAGGCGGAATACCGCAGGGTGGTCGGGATCATCGAGCGGGAGGACGGCGATGCGGCCTGACCCGGCGGTTCCGGACCTGACGGCGGCCAACCGGGCGGAAAGCCTGCGCCGGCGCCTCGAGGACCTGGAGGACGCCTACGGCCCGACGATCCGCGCGGCGCGGACCCTGGCCGGGTGCACGGACATCGCGGTGAACGAGGACGGCGCGATCTGGATCACGGTCGGCGGGCAGGACAGGCCGGCCGGCGCCCACCTGTCCGAGCAGGCGGCCCGGCGGATCGTGGCGCTGGTGGCCGACATCGACAGCCACCCGGTCGAGAAGGCGGCGCTCTCGGCCAACCTGCCGACCGGCGAGCGGTTCGCGGCCCTGCTGCCGCCGACCGTGCGGCGGATCGTCTTCTCGATCCGCCTGCCGCCGGGACGGATCTTCACCCTGGAGGACTACGTCGCGGCCGGCATCATGGCCGAGGCCCAGGCCGACACGCTGCGCCGCGCGGTGGCCGAGCGGCGCAACATCCTGATCGTGGGCGGCACCGGGGCGGGCAAGAGCACGCTGGCCAACGCGCTGCTGGCGGAGCCGGATTTCCGGGCGAGCCGGACCTGCATCATCCAGGACCAGGACGAGCTGAAATGCAGCGGGCCGAACGTGGTGCGCGCCTTCACCGGCCCGATGACGGCGCGCGAGCTGGTGCGCGAGTTCCTCCGGCACAATCCCGACCGGATCGTGATCGGCGAGATCCGCGACGGCCACACGGCGCTGGAATGGATCTCGGCGAGCAACACCGGCCATCCCGGCGGGCTGTCGACCGCCCACGCCAACTCGGCGGCGCACGGCCTGTCGCGGATCTCCCGGCTGATCGGGCAGGTCGCCGTCAACGTGCCCCACGCCGACATCGCCGAGGCGGTGGAGCTGGTCGCCTTCCTCCGGCGGGAGCGGGACGGGGCGCGGCGCCTGGCCGAGATCGTCCGGCCGGCGGGGCACGACGGCGGACGGTACCTGACGGAACCCGCGTGACGGGATTGCGCCCCGGCGCGAAATCTGCGACACTGACTACCGCGGATCAGTAGTCAAAAACTTGGGAGGTAGACCGATGCGAACCGCTTATCCGTCTGTCACCATCGGGCTGATCGCCGTCCTGGCCACAGCCCCGGCGCTGGCCCAGTTCGCCGGCGGGGGCACCGCGGCACCCTTCCAGCAGGGCATGAGCACCGTGCTGAACTGGGCCTTCGTCGCCGGCGTCGCGATCGCCCTGTTCAGCTTCCTGCTGGCCTGCGTCTTCCTGTTCATGCGGAACCTGATCGGCTTCGCCGGCGGCGTGCTGGGCGTCGTGATCGGCGGCGCGATGATGGCCAACGCGCCGACCCTGGTCCAGTCCCTGACCGGCCTGACCAGCGCGTTCTGACCCGTGGAGACGGGGCGCACCTACAAGAGCCTGGAGGTGCCGCCGAACTATTTCGGCTGCCACATCCACGTCGCCCTGATCGCCATCCTGACGCCGGTGGCGGCGCTCCTGGGGTTCCTGTTCCTGCCCTGGCTGGCGGCCCTGCTGCTGGTCCTGGGCGCCCTGGCGCTGTCGGCGGCGATCTTCGGCATCGGTGCCTGGCTGGGCCGCGCCGACCCGTTCTGGGTCGAGGGCGGGCAGCGGCACCTCCTGGACGAGGAGAGCTACCTCGATGTTTAGGATCGGCGTCAGCCGGGGCGCCGCCGCCGTCCCGCTGACCGAGCGGCTGCCGTGGGCCTACTTCGCGGGACGCGGCATCGTGTTCCTGAAATTCGGCGGGTTCCAGCGGACCCTGCGGTTCCGCGGCGGCGACGCCGCCAGCATGGGCGAGGGCGACCTGGACGCGGCCATGGCGCGGCTGCACGACGCCCTGCGCCGGGTGCGCGGGCAGATGAGCCTGCACCTCGAGGCGCGCCGGGTCGGGGCGGCCCCGTATCCCGGGGGAGAGCTGTCCGACCCCGACCGGCGCCGGCAGTGGCCCGACCCGGTCTCGTTCCTGTTCGACGAGGAGCGGCGGGACGCCTACGACCGGGCCGGCGCCCATTTCGAGACCGAACGCTACGTCACCTTCGTCTGGCGGTGCGCCGCCGCGGCGGCGCAGCGGGCGCGCTCCCTGTTCGTGACCGGCCGGGCCGGCGGGAACGGCAAGGAGGGAGAGCGGGAGCTCCACGAGTTCGTCCAGGCCAGCGACACCGTCAAGGGGCTGCTGGACGGGGTCATGAAGGAATGCCGCTGGCTGGACGACGCGGAGACCTTCGACTTCCTGCACAAGGCGGTCTCCACCGGCGGCCACCCGGTCCGGCCGTCGCACGGCAAGGCGCGGATCGACTACGACGTCGCCGACTGCCGCGTGGTCGGCGGCGCGGAGCCGATGCTGGGCGGCTGCCCGCTGCGGGTGATCTCGGTCAGGAACGCGCCCGACACGGTTCCGGCCGCCCTGGCGGCGCTCGACACCGTGCCCTTCGAGCACCGCTGCACGCTGCGCTGGATGGGCCTGGAGCACGGCGAGGGCCTGCGGCGGATCGAGAGCCAGCTGCGGGACTGGGAGATGCTGGGCATCGCCATGGTCCCGATGCTGATCTCGTACCTGCTGAGGAGCGACCGGCAGAAGACCAGCGAGGCGGCCAACGCCATGGCCGAGGACGCCCGCGAGGCGCTGCACGCCGCCCGGCGGGACGAGCTGACGATCGGCTACGCCAACCTCAACGTCGTGCTGTGGGACCGCGACAGGATCGGGCTGGAGGGGCGGATCCGGACGGTGACCGACATCCTGCAGCGGCTGGGGCTGACGGTGACGAGCTACGCGGTGGCGCCGGTGGACACCTGGCTCGGCACCCTGCCCGGCCACATCTACGCCGACCTGCGCCGGCCGATCCGGACCAGCGTCAACCTGGCCCATTTCGCGCCCTACTCGTCGGTGTGGAGCGGCGACGCGCGCAACGGGCATCTGGGCGGCGCGCCGCTGCTGATCGCCACGACGGACGGCTCGACGCCGTTCCGGATCAACCTGCACCGGGGCGACCTGGGGCACACCCTGGTCCTGGGGCCGTCCGGCGCCGGCAAGACGACCCTGCTGAACGCCCTGTGCGTCGGGTGGCGCCGCTATAAGCGCGCCCGGGTGTGCATCTTCACGATCAAGGGCGGCGGCGAGATCCTGACCCGGATGCTGGGCGGCGTCTCCTACGATGTCGGCGCCGTCGGCCGGGAGGCGCTCGGCTTCCAGCCGCTGCGCCACGCCGACGACCCCGACGAGCGGATCGAGCTGCTGGACTGGATCCTCGGCCTGCTGCGCGACCAGGGGGTGGCGGTCGACACCGGGGTGCGCGAGGAGGTGAGCGGCGCGCTGGACCTGATCGCCGGCAACCCGCCCCGCCGGCGGACCCTGACCCACCTGTCGGGATACCTGGGCAGCCCGGCGCTCAAGCGGGCGATCCAGCACTACGCTCTCGACGGCGGGAACTACGGCCGGCTGCTGGACGACGACGAGGACCGCATCGCGCTGTCCGACATCCTCAGCCTGGACATGACCGAGCTGCTGAAGAAGTCCGACATCGCGCCGCATGTCCTGGCGCACCTGTTCCGCTACGTGGAGCGCCGGGTGTTCACGGGCGATCCGGTCCTGCTGGTGGTCGACGAGGCGTGGCGGTTCCTGGGCGACGCGCTGTTCACGGCCAAGTTCGAGGAGTGGCTGCGCGCCGCGCGCTCCAGGAACGTCGTCGTGGTGTTCGCCACCCAGAACATGAAGGATGCCTTCGACGGCACGATCGGCCGGGTCCTGGCCGACGCGGAGAACGTGCCGAACATCATCCTGCTGCCCAACGACCGGGCGCTCAGCGAGAAGGGCCGGAGGCCCTACGAGCAGCTGGGCTTCAACGAGCGGGACATCGGGATCGTCGGCCGGGCGTGCCCGAAGCGCCAGTACTACTTCACCTGCCCGGCCGGCCGGCGCCTGTTCGACCTCGAGCTCGGCCAGCTCGGCACGGCGCTCTGCGCCTCGACCTCGACGGAGGACCTGAAGGCCGCCCGCCGGATCCTGGCCGACCAGCCGGACAGGTTCGCCGAGCGATTCCTGGACGCCAAGGGCGTCGGCTGGGCCGCCGAGTACATCCGGCAGGAACGGGCGGACCGCGGGGCGGCCGGCACGGACGCCGCCGCCGCATAGCAGGAGGATCAAACGATGCGCCGCATCACGCTGGTTCTCGCCGGGACGCTTTTCGGCGCACCGGCCCTGGCCGAGACGATCACGATCGGCCCGGGCCAGAGCGTCACCGACGCCGCCCGGCGCCTCGCGCCCGGCGACACCCTGCTGCTGGCGCCCGGCACTTACAACGAGTCGGTCGACCTCAGCGGCCTGCACGGCAGGGAGGGCGCGCCGATCACGATCCGGGCCGCGGCCGGCCCGGGAACCGCCGTGATCAACGGAGGCAGGAACACGGCGGCGATCCAGGCGAACCGCATCAGCCACGTGGCGGTCCGCGACCTGGTCGTCGTCGCCAACGCCGGGGGAACCGACGACGACGTGGGCGGCTTCAAGATCTGGGGGAGCTGGGACAATCCGGCCCGCCACCTGGAGTTCACCGGCAACACGATCACCGGACGCGGGCAGGACGGCTTCAAGCTGTTCCAGGGCGCCCACGACGTGCTGGTCGCCGACAACACCCTGGACGGCGACTGGCGCCAGGAAGCGATCGACAACGTCTCGGTCCGCGACACCGTCTACGCCGGCAACACGATCGTCGGCCGGGCCGGGTTCTCGGGCCTCACCCTGAAGGCGGGCAGCCGGGACAACGTCGTCCGCGACAACCGGATCGACGTCGACGCGCCGACCCAGCTCAGCGTCGGGGGATACGGAAACTCGCGCCTGGACCGGGAGTTCCCGGCGGAGTGGCAGGGCTTCGAGGCCAGGAACACCACGGTCACCGGCAACGCGATCGACGGCAGCGTGCGCCTGGTCTCGGCGGTGGACAACAGGATCACCGGCAACGCCATCACCGGCCCGGTGAGCAGCGGCACCAACATCCACATGCCGAACTCCATCAGAAGTTCTGGCAACACCGTGGACGGCGGCTCGCGCCTGGAACGGGGCGTGGACGGGGTCGGGGCCAACATCGGCGACACGGGATCGAACATCTCGGGCTCGGTCGACCGCGGGGCCTACCGCTCCCAGCGACGCCTGGAGGATCTGCTGTCCGGCGACGGGATCACCCGCCAGGCCAACCGGGCGATCGACGGGGCGACCGGCGCCGTCACCGGTGCGATCGACAGGGCCATCGACGAGACGGCCGACACGGTGATGCAGCCGGTCGAGGACATGATCGACGGCATCGGCCAGACCCTGTCGTGCAACGTCGCCGGCGCCGCGGTCGCCGGCGCGGCCGGCATCGTCAGCGGGATCTTCAGCGGCGGCAGGGCGACGCTGGGCGCCCAGTTGGCGCAGCACATGACCCAGATCGCCGGGAACCTGTGCCTGGGCAAGCAGCTCGCGGCCCAGCGCCGGCAGCTCGAGGTGCAGCGCCGGATGCTCGACCTCGAACGGCGCAACATCGCGGCCGGCACGGCCGACAACGCGGCCGGCCTCGACGGCCTGATGGCGAGGACCCTGCCCGGCCTGGACCGGGCGGGGTTCCTGCTGTCCGAACCGCGGATCGAGGATGAGTATCGGCAAACATATCCGGACATGTTCCCGCCCCTGCCGCCGGACGGACTGGTCGGGATCGAGGACGGGTTGCGCCGGCACGAACGCGACGCGCATCTCCGGTCGCTCGCCCTGCAGAACCGGGCGGTCCAGGAACAGGCCGGCACTCTCGGCCGGGCGATGGACCATGCGGCGGCCGGTCGTGCCGGTCCGGGCCTGCGCTCCGAACTCCAGGCCATGAACGCCATCCAGGGCGAGACGATCGCGTCGATCAACGTCCTGACCGCGGCCACGGTGGGTCACCAGCGGGCCGTGACCGAGGTGCGTCTGCGCGAGGAGGCCAGGAGAACCGCCGCCAACGCGACGGCGGAGGAGTTCATGAGCACGCTCGCCGTCTGCGGCAATTGCAACATCAGCCGCCCGTTCCTGGGCGATTAGACAGGAGGCACCATCATGAAACACTTGACAACGGCTGCACTCGTTCTCGCGGGCCTGACGGTTGCCGCATGCTGGGACGATGAGAAAGGAAAGAAGTCTTCAGAGTTCATGTCTACTCTAACGAAGTGCGATAATTGCGAACTCAAGAAGCCGTTCTTGGGATCCTCAAAAAAGGATGATGATAATGCCCGCTGAATACGGCCATCTGAATGAAGCTGTCAGCGGTATGCTCGATAGGATCACTTCCGTCGGAGGTGTGATCGACGCTGCTTTGCAGCCAATATACTTTATTGTTGGAGTTTTACTCCTCGTATTTGCGTGTATAAAGTTCATGTGGCAGCGGAGTTTATCGCCGTTCGCGATATTCGTAATTCGATATATTCAACTAATGGTTCTCATCTTCGTATCAGGGCAATGGATGCCGTTGACTGACAACTATGTCTCGCAGATGGGCGATTTTGGCGCAAACGCTGCAGGTTTCAATATACTCCAATTAGCTCCGAGCGCTGTAATAATACGCGCAATGGAGATTGCAAATCGGATGTACGCCGAGAATGTCTCCTGGATGCGCGTGATTTTTGGCAGTACCGAAGATACTGTTGCTCATTTACTGCTGTTGGTTGGTTGTATTGGGACGATTTTGATGGCTGTTTTCATGGCTGCGTGGATTATGCTTTTCTTCGTCGTGTTCAAGCTAGCGGCAGTAGTGGCCTTGGTATTTTTAGCATTCCTGATGTTTGAGGGAACACGATTTATGGCAGCGCCCGGTCTTGCCCGCATTTTGGCCTATGGTGTTCAGATGTTGGTGTTAGGCTTAACGACTGGGCTGTTCTTCATGACTCTGGATGCGCTCGATCTCAGCGGGCACTTGAAAGTTGACCAAAGCCTTGCCTTGCTCGTGGTAATGTTTTTCTTCGGACTGCTCTTCAAGTATACGACGGATATCGCCAAGGAGCAGGTCACCGGCGTGCCGACCCTGTCGCTGCATGACACCGGCCAGCTCGCAGGGCGTGCCGCAGCCACTGCCGCGTCGATGGTCGGCCACATCGGAACGGTCGGGCTCGGTACGCTGGGAGCTTTGAGGCTGACCGGCGCTGCCACGGCCGGGAGATACGCCAGCATTCCCACTTCGACCTCGGGCGCCGCCGCTTCGTCGGGCATGAGACACGCCGTTGAAGGGGGTGCCGCCGAAGCACCGGCCACCGTCGCCCGTTTGCTGAACCGGTCGCCGATAGACGCCACATGGACCGAAGCCCGCGACCTCCCCCGGACGGCGGCACGCCTGCTGGAAGCGCGCCGCGCCCTGCCGCCGCCGCCGCGCCAGCTACCCCCACCCCGTTCATGATCGGAGTTTCCCATGTTCGGATTTCGCCGAAGCAAGTGGAAGGAAGAGGACGAGTACAAGCGGGCCCGCTGGGCCTACGAGGGCCAGGGTGCCGCAGCGACCAAGGCGGCGTGGTTCCTTGGCTTCGGCCTGATCGCCATGACGGGATTCGCCGCCCTGCAGACCTGGGACAAGCACCTGCTGGCCAGCCTGGGCGACCTCAAGTTCGCGACCATCGAAACCTCCCGGACGACCGGCGACGTGGTCAGCGTGTCGATCACCGACGGCGAGCTGGTGGTCGACGAAACCAAGCGGCGCCAGTTCCTTAAATGGTGGATCCCGCTCTGGCGGTCGGTCCCGGCCGACGCCGTGGCCTACAACCACAACTACCTGACGTCCCAGATCTACATGAGCGAACCGGTATACCACCGTGTCGCGGAGTACATGGCGGCGAATCCGGTGGACCAGTTCATCAGGGCGGGCAACGCCCGCATGGTGCGCGTCCAGAACGTGACGCCCACCGGCACCGGAACGCGCTACCGAGTGGACTGGATCGAGAGCGTCTACCGCCATTCCCAGCTCGTCGCGCAGATCCCGATGACGGCCGACATCGACCTGGAGCAGCACACGCCCCGCACCGAGGCGGAGGCCGAGGCCAATATCTTCGGCTTCGTGATCGAAGGCTTCTACTGGACCCCCTCTCCGGGAACCTGAGCCACCTTTCCGTGTCCGCGTGACTACATTAGTACGGTAGTCAGACCGGAACAGGGATGGTATCGATGAGACGCGCCGCCGTTCTTTTGCTGTCCTGCCTCTCGGGAGCCTGTTCGCCCTCACCGGGATACCAGCCTCCCCTGCCCACTCTCCCGTCGGCCGCCCCGTCCCTGCCGGTCCTGGCGGCCAGACCGCCGCCGCCGGAAACCTTACCCAAGCTGCCTCCCGAAGACCCCGTCAGGGCGACCGTCACCGCGCTGAGGGACGGACTGGTGAAGCCGCGCCGGGAATGGTTCAAGGGAGTGACCTACGCCCCGCCCTACCATCCCAACCACAGCTACCTGGTCTACATTCCCGAAGGAGCTGTCTCGACGTTCGAATTCACCCCCGGAGAGAAGCCGCGTCCGGCCTACTGCGGCGACGGCGGCGTGATCCTGTCGCAGTCATGGTCGCACCTGGGCACCGGGCCGTCGAAGGCGTGGGTCTGGCACGTCAAGGCCAAGATGACCGCACCGCGCCAGACCTGCACGGTCACGACCAGCCGCGGCATCTACCGCGTGGTCATCCAGCCGACGGCCAGCACGCACATCCCCGCCGTCCACTGGTCCGATCCCTACGGGTTCCTGTCGCCCGCCGATCCCACGGCGCCGGAGATGATCTGCCAGAAGGCCGACATCAACTACGCCTTCGCCGGGGATCCCGGCGCCTTCGGCCTTCGCCCCGGCGACGTCTCCAACGACGGGATGCACACCTGCATCCAATTTCCCCAATCCGCCGGCTTCGCCACGCCGGCGGTCTGGCTGATCGAGGGTGACCAGGCACGTCCGGCCAGCCCGACCATGATCGACGGCGCATACCTGGTCGACGGCGTCCCCGCCGTCCTCGAGTTGCGCACCGACACCGCGACACTGCGCATCGAAAGGTCCATCCCATGACTTATGCCGAGCCACCGCGGCCGGTGGACGATCCCCGCCCGCCGGTCGAAACCCTGCGCAAATGGCCGTTCGTCGTGATGGGGATCGTCGCCGTTACGGTCCTCGGCGCCGTCACCATCGGCCCCTCGCTGCTGCTGGGGGAGCCGGAAAGCAGACGGATCGAGCCGGAGCCCCGGACGAGCCCGCCGCGCCCCCTGCAGGGCCTGCCGCTGGACTACACCCAGGTGGTCCAGCAGCCGCCGCCTCCGGTACCGGAACCGGTGCCGCCGCCGGCCCCCGAACCGGCGGCCCAGGCCCCGGCCGCCCCGGCCATCGGAATGGAAGGGATGCGGCCGCAGGGCCCGACCCGGGCCGAATTGCTCAAGGCCGCCCGCATGGCCGATCTCGCGGCGGTGCCGGTCGCCGCCGCCGGCGCGGTCGAGGATACGGAACCGGGCGGCGGTCCCGCCGCGTCCGGCAGCAGGCTCTACAGCCGCCATTCGCTGACCGATCCGTTCCCCTGCCAGGTCAATGCCGGCGTCAGCATTCCCGCCATGACGGAGCAGCGCATCACCAGCGAGTCGCCGGGCACCGTCTCCGCCATCGTCACCCGGGATATCTGGAGCGCCGACAAGACCTGCCTGGCCATGCCCCGCGGGACGCGCTTCGTCGGCCGGTACCAGACCGCGGTTGCCGAGGGCCAGGCCCGCCTCGGCATCGTGTGGACCGGCCTGACCCGCCCGCCCCCGCGCAACGACACGATCGACCTCGACGACACCGTGGCCGGCGATCCGGACGGCACGGCCGGACTGAGCGGCGAGGTCAACGCCCACTTCTGGCGCAAGCTGGGCTACGTCGCCGCCGCCTCGATCCTCGACATCACGAAGACCGCCATCACGGCCAGCGGCGAAGGAGGTATGGGGGCGGCTATTGCCGGTATTTTCGCTAATCGCGCGACAAACCCTATGGACGAGTGGGCGCGGAGACAGTTAGACATCCCGCCGGTTATAGAGGTGGAGCCGCGCGAGATCACCATCATCCTCGCCCGGCATGTCCCTCTGGACGAGTTCAGAACCAGGAGATGAAGCTTTATGCCCCAGCGCGATGATAAGATCGGCGTACACTTCGGAAAGATCTCATCGGCAGTCTGGGACAGGATAAAGGATCAGCCCGGGGCCATCGTCGAGAACGCGGTGCCCCTGCTGGTCCGGACATACCGGGCCGGCACCCCCATCAACTACCAGCCGGCGATGAAGGCCGGGTTGTCGAAGAAGCTCTGGCTAACCCCGGAGACGGTGAAGATGCTGAACACGCTCAGCGAGGAAACCGGGCATCGTCGGACAACCCTGATCCTGACCGCCCTCGACCTGTATCTTGACGGCGTCTACGAAAGCGCTGGACCGAGGCAGATATCACAAGAACGCCGATGGTGATCCAGCCGCCCCAGGCGAAGAAAGCCGCCTCATAGGGCGCCAGGGCCCGGTCGATGGCTCCGAACACCATTTCGATGAGCAGCAACAGAGCCAAAGTGGATACATCGCGCTCCATCTCGATCCTCACAGCCGCCGGGAGCAGATCTTTCCTCGATATCGGATCGTTGCGATCTTGCCGCGGCTTCATCCGGCGCGCAAGGCGCTGAACCCGTTCGGGAACTCGGCGGCGCGGTGAAGTCCCTGCAGTCCCGCCGCCCGGATATTGGGCACAGCATTGGAACGGGGCGTCCCAGGCCGGTGTCCACCACCGCCGGAGATCTCCTGGTCGAGGTCATCGGGCTGCCCAAGGCAGCGGACCACAGGCGCCGCGCAGGGCCGGCCACAGCCATGTCTTCGCGCGCCGCGATCCTGATCAATCTCTGTCGGAGTTGGTCAGATCAACCACTACTGGGCAGTGGTCGGACAGGTGCCGGTAGGCGGCCGGCATCGCGGACCTGCTTAGCGGCGCGCATCGGGCGACCGCGCAGTACCCCGACACGCGAACCGTCTCCGGTCGCAGCTCGGTCATCGCCCGGGTCGCCACGATATGGTCCAGCCATCCTCCTGTGCCCTCGAAGTATTCGGTGCATCGCATTCTTGAACCGCGCCGGGTTTACCGGAGGCCCCATTTCTTGAGAGACTGGGGTCATCATGACGAAACAGGCATCACCCAAGTACGCCCCTGAAGTCCGCGAACGCGCGGTTCGGATGGTGTTCGAGCACGAAGGCGAGCACGCGTCGCAGTGGGCGGCGATCAGCTCGATCGCGACCAAGATCGGCTGCACGGCGGAGACGCTGCGGGGCTGGGTCCGGCAGGCCGAGCGCGACCAGGGCAAGCGGCCTGGTCCGACAACGGACGAGCAGGAGCGGATCAAGGCGCTGGAGCGCGAAGTCCGTGAGCTGCGCCAGGCAAACGAGATCCTTCGCAAGGCATCGGCGTATTTCGCCCAGGCGGAGCTCGACCGCCCGTTCCGGAAATGATCGCCTTCATCGACGAGCAGCGCGCCGTCCACGGGGTCGAGCCGATCTGCAAGGTGCTGCCGATCGCCCCGTCGACCTACCGCGCCCATGCCGCCCGGCGGACTGACCCGTCAAAGGCGCCGGCCCGCTGGCGAAGCGATGCCGAGATAAGCGTGGTTATCCGGCGGATCTGGGATGAGAATTTCCAGGTCTACGGGGTCCGGAAGGTCTGGCGGCAGTTGCGGCGGGAAGGCCTTGCCGTGGCGCGTTGCACGGTAGCCCGCCTGATGCGGCGTATGGGGCTGAAGGGGGTGACACGCGGCAAGACGGTACGGACGACGATAAGCGACCTGGCGGCGCCGTGTCCGCTCGACCGGGTGAACCGTCAGTTCCGGGCGCCCCGCCCGAACACCCTGTGGCTGGCGGATTTCACGTATGTGGCGACTTGGCAGGGCTTCGTCTACGTGGCCTTCGTCATCGACGCCTTTGCCCGGCGGATCGTCGGCTGGCGGGTCTCCAGCACCGCCCACGCCGGCTTCGTGCTGGATGCCCTGGAGCAGGCGCTTCACGACCGCCGACCTGCCAAAGGCAGCGGTCTCATTCATCATTCCGATCGCGGGTCGCAATATGTCGCTATCAAGTACACCGAGCGTCTCACCGACGCTGGCGTCGAGCCCTCCGTGGGAAGCGTTGGCGATTCCTATGACAATGCCTTGGCCGAGACGATCAACGGCCTCTACAAGACCGAGGTGATCCGGCGCCGCGGACCGTGGCGCACCCTGGAAGCCGTCGAGTTCGCCACCCTGGAATGGGTGGACTGGTTCAACCACCGGCGCCTGCTCGAGCCCATCGGCAATATCCCGCCCGCCGAGGCCGAAGCGCGCTACTATGCTCAAACCGAGGACGTCGCCATAGCGGCGTGACTCAACTAAATCGGCCTCCGGGAATCCCGGGGCGGTTCAAGCAGCGGTCTGGAGCCGGGGTTGAAGCGGCGCAGATCGCCCAGCCCGTCAACCCCGGCCTCGTTGTACCGTCCGACAAGAACGCTTTCCGCGGCCTGTTAGAGCTGCCTATAGGCAAGGGGCGAGGACGCTTCGGCCTATCGGTTGGCAGCGGGCACACTGGGCTGGCGGCTGGTCGCTTCAAACGACACGGACATCACGGTGATCGGGGATAAAACGGTCAAGCCGCTGCTCCGCCCGGGGCTCCTGGCGTTCACCGGGGAGATGCCGCCGCGGCTCACCGTGCCGGACCGGGGCGTGACCACCTGGAGTCGCTTTGTCGGGCGCAGAGCCCGGTTTCCGGAAGATCTGACCAGCCCTTGACTGTCTCAGTCAGCAGCGTTCATGGCTTGCCCGCTTAACGTTTATTCCGGGCCGATCTATGGCGTCACCTCCTTTCGTGAGGCAGGGGCGGAGTCCCCGGCGCCTAACCGGGTTGTATCCGAGATCGTGTCCCCAGACGTGGTGTAGGATTGGCGTCACCAATCATCCTGGTTCCCAGCAGTCTGGCCGGGTTGCTCATGCCCCTGCGGCGGGCAGCATGATGGGGCTATCATCGCCGAGTGGAGCGATAGTTTCCAGTGTCATGTAGCGGGCGCGCTGGACGGCCCATTCATCGTTCTGCTCCAGGAGAATAGCGCCGATGAGGCGAGTAATGGCGTCCTCGTTCGGAAAGATGCCGACAACGTCGGTCCGGCGCTTGATCTCGCCATTCAGGCGCTCGATCGGGTTTGTCGAGTGTATCTTGACCCGATGTTCCTTTGGGAACGTCATGTAGGCCAGCACGTCGGTTTCCGCCTCGTCCAGGAGGGCTGCCAGCTTGGGAACTTTGGCGCGGATCTGATCGGCGACTTGGCGCCACTGGACTTTGGCGGCCTCGGCGGTGTCCTGGGCGAAGGCGGTGGCGATGAACGCGGCGAAGAGGCGCTTGCCCTGCTTGCCAGCATGCGCCATGGCGTTGCGCATAAAATGCACCCGGCAGCGCTGCCATGTCGCCTGGAACACGCGCTGGACAGCGGCCTTGATGCCTTCATGGGCGTCGGAAATCACCAGCTTGACGCCGGCGAGACCGCGACGCTTGAGCTTGCGCAGGAATTCGAGCCAGAAGGTCTCGGCCTCCGATGCGCCGATGTCCATGCCCAGCACCTCGCGCCGGCCATCGGTGTTGACCGCCACCGCGACGGTCACGGCGACAGACACGATGCGTCCCTGCTGGCGCACCTTGACGTAGGTCGCATCGATCCAGAGGTAAGGCCAGTCGCCTTCGATCGGACGGCTCAGGAACGTCTTGACCCGGTCGTCGATCTCTTCGCACAGGCGGCTGACCTGGCTCTTGGAGATGCCGCTCGTGCCCATGGCTTTGACCAGATCGTCCACCCCGCGGGTCGAAACGCCCTGGATGTAGGCCTCCTGGATCACCGCCGTCAGCGCCTTCTCGGCCATCCGGCGCGGCTCCAGAAATCCTGGAAAATAGCTGCCCTTGCGCAGCTTGGGGATGCGCAGTTCCACCGTGCCGGCTCTGGTTTCCCAGTCGCGATCCCGGTAGCCATTGCGCTGTGCGAGGCGGTCAGCCGAGCGCTCACCGTGACCGGCGCCGGTCACCGCCTGAACCTCCATCTCCATCAGCCGCTGGGCGGCAAAGCCGATCATCTCACGCAGCACATCCGCATCTGTGCCCTTTTCAAGCATCGAGCGAAGCGTCATCATCTCGTCGGTCATCGTGGTCACCTTGGATCAGGTATGTGTTGTGGTGACCAGACTTTACCCGAGAACCACGATGACCGCCCGTTCCGGGGCAGGCCCTCCGGTCGGCTACGCCTCCCTGCGGGCCTGCCCCGGAACGGGCGCTCCTACACCACGCCTGGGGACTTGATCGTATCCGACAAGCGGTCTTCGCAGCCCCTTTGCCTCCGCTGAGGCTCGAAGAGGGCGCTTTGGACGCCCGTTTTGGTCGAGATGGAGTGGTTTGCCTCGATCCAGGGCTCGCGGAGCCGCCGTTCAGGCGGACTCCGGACGTGATTATGCCGCAGCCAGCAGCTTGGGCAGGCGGATCAGGTTGTAGGCCGCGGCAGTCAGCGTGAACATCCAACCGACACGGGCCGTGCCGCGATGACGCGTTTTGCGCAAGCCGGCTCCCTTGATCCAGCCGAACACCTCTTCGATCCGCTTGCGGATCCATTGGCTGACGGCGTAGCCGAGGTGGCCGGTGGTCCGGCCGTCGATCGCCGAGCGGCGGTTGTTCGTGTTCCGGGCGACGTGCGGGGCCGCGCCCAACTTGCGCATGTTCGCCACGAAATCCTTGGTGTCGTAGGCCTTGTCGGCCCCGACCGTGATGCGGTGGCGGCCCGGAATGGCCTCGACCATGGCCACCGCCGCCTCGCGCTCGGCCAAGCCGGTGGCCGCCGTCAGCCGGACATCCACCACCAGGGCGTGGCGGTTCTCCATCAGCGCATGACCCATGAAGGCCAGCTTCGCCGGCTGCCCGTTGCCCTTGCGGTACAGCCGCGCCTCGGGATCGGTAGTCGAGGCTTGGGTCTCGCTGGAGCGCTTCTCGCCATGGAAGTCGGGATCACCGTTGCGTCCCGGCCCCGGCGGCTCGCCGCCGTCGTCCTTGGGCCGGAAGCTCTTCACCGAGGCCCACGCTTCAATCAGCGTGCCGTCCACCGGGAAATGCTCGTCCGACAGCAGCGTTTTGACCCGCGGCTGATCCAGCACGGTGGCCAGGAACTTGGCCGCCACATCGCCGGCCAGCAGCCGTTCACGGTTCTTGGTGAACACCGTCACGTCCCACACCGGCGCGTCCATCGACAGGCCGACGAACCAGCGGAACAGCAGGTTGTAATCGAGCTGTTCCATCAGCTGACGCTCCGAGCGCACCGAGTGGAAGGCCTGCAGCAGCAGCGCCCGCAGCAGCTTCTCCGGCGGGATCGATGGTCGCCCAATCCTGGAGTACAGCCCCTCGAAGGCCGGCGACATCACCTCCAGCGCCTCGTCCACGATGGCCCGGATCGGCCGCAACGGATGGCTCGCCGGAACCCGCGCTTCACAGCTCACGTAGCTGAACAGACCCTCGCTGCGTTCGTCCAATCCCCGCATCGTCCCCTCGCCGGCCGCAGTCTCCACCACCGAAGAGAATCACGACCGCCCGCCCGTGCACAGCCCGTTTCCGCAACCTGCTAGACGTCTCCCGCTACATTCAGATTCAGCCCATAACGTGGTTTTACGGAACTTGGAACGCCATTTGCCACTGACGCAGGAACTGTTCGCGTTTGATCTGATCTAGGAAAACTATCAAAGTCGGACTGAGATCGATCGGCAAGATAGGGCCGGCGGCTTCGGTGCGTACGGAGGAAGCCGACGCCTTGCTCATGATTTCCGGGGAGATTGCATAGAGTGCCGAGCGGGTCGCAATAACTTCCCGTCCTTCTCTTGAGAGCAGGTAATCGATGAAGCGGCCGGCCAGGTGCGGGTACGGTGACCTACGCGGTATCATGGCTGTCCGGGACATGACGAGGGTATAGTCTTCCGGCAGGACGATGCCGATGGAAGCCTCCGTTCTTGCCCGGGCTTGGGCGTAGGAACCCAGGACATTGTAGGCGAACAGCACCTCTCCATGCTCGATCATGTTCAACATGGTTTCGGTGTTCCCCACGAGCCGGGCCTGAGCATTCCCCAGGGTCGCCACGAGTTGCCAGAACTGGCTGAACGTCACCGAGTCCTGAGTGGCGAAGAGATACCCGATGCCGCTGGCATGGATGTCGTAGGTGGCGACGCGTCGGCGATACTGGTCCATGTTCCCGCGCAGAAGCTGGATGATAGCGTCCCGCGAACGGGGTACCTGCGTCTCCGGCACCAGGGCGCGGTTATAGACAATCACCGCCGGCTCGAAGGTGAACCCAAAGATTTCGTCGCGCCAGTTGGCCCAGCCGGGCAGTGCCAGCGTTGCCGGCGAGATATAGGGTTGAGCATATCCGTCGTTGACCAGCTTCACCTGAAGGTCCGCGGCCGAGCTGATGACCAGATCGGGATAGTCCTCGCGGTTCTCGTCCTGAACAGCCTCGTACACCTCGATCGTGTTCATCTCGAAAAAGTCGATGGCGATCTCGGGATGGAGTTGCTGGAAACCGGCAATAAGCGGTTCCATCACCTCCCGGTCGGTCGCGGCAGCGATCCGCAAACGTTCCCGCTCACCGATCGGCGCGGGAAATGTGACGACCTGGCTGACCGCAGCCACCGGCAGCCAGCCCAGTAACGATGCCAAGCCCAATGCCCGCAACAAGACGGCCCATGAGTGCCAGGACGAGGCAAGACGAAGCCGACTGCCGGCACGGCTTTGCGCCGACCGGTTCAGGTGAAGACCTGCCGGGCCCGATTCCGTTCCCGGATCTGGAGTGCCGGGGATCGGATCCAGGCTGTCGTCATACAGGCCGCAGCCAGGAACCTCGGGTGTTCTTCGGATGAGGGCCGCTCCGCGGTAGCTGCGGCACCTGGCGACGCATTCCAATAGATTGACCATGGCCCCTGCAACCGATCCGGGTTGACACTTCCTTCCGGCCCCAAGCGCTCTGTCGAGATCGAGCCGGATTCATCCGCCTCCCCGGCAAGCCGCCTACGGCCTTCGCAAGACTATCATCTTCTCCTCCGTCATATCGCGTGTCATGCACGGGATCAGCGGTTCTCGACGCGGATGAATCGCGATCTCAGGGTGGCGGATGCGGGCGGGTGCGGTGAAGTGCCTCGGTTCGGCGATCAAGGTTCTTCCTGGAGGGGGCAAACGTGATCCGACAGCCCCATGAACGTGCTCGAAGACCTGTTGTCGGAGTTGAGGAAGGTCCGCGCCGGGCTTGGCGGGCTTTTCGATCTTCTTCATGCAGAGCCCGTCGTTCCTGGACCACCAGCGCATCCTGTCCAAGAGCCATGGCCGCTCCGACTGCCGGACCCTTCTGGGCATGACGGCGATGCCGAGCGACAACCACATCCGCTCGATGCTGGACGGCAATGATCCCGTCGCTGTCGACGGGCTGTTCATCAAGGTGCTGGAGGCGGTCGCCGCGGCTGAGGACCTGGCAGCAGCGTTCCGGCGGTGCACGCTATCGGTTCTTCGAGCACCTGCTGACCATCACCGCCCATATCCTCTTCCCTTATTGGAAGAGCCTGATGGCGGCCATTGCCAACCATGACTGTCCCTTTGAGTTCTTCAGATCGCTGAAATTGAACCCGAGCCATGAACGATCGCTCGCCCGGGTTCACTTCGGGTCGTTCCAGCTCGGGATCAGGTGAGGTTGATGATTACCGGATTAGGGATGTCCGGGCCGTTCATCACCCCGTTCCATACCGTGTCAGGACCGGATTCGAAGTGAACGATGACGACTTCCGGCAGCCCGGCGATCTGAACGGTTTTGCCGTCCGACCTTCCGGCCGGTATCGCGCCGAAGAGCACGCCCGCGGCATCTCCGGAATCAGCGTCGTAGAATGTGACGCTGCCTCGCGGGGTTGCGGTATCGGATCTGTTGTTGATCAGGACGGTGAAGGCGACCTTGCCCGGTGTTCCGTGTTTTCTGGTAACAGGGATTTCAATCGAACTGGCCTCCCTCGCCGCTTCCTTGTCTGTCATAATTTTCCTCCATTCTTCGCAGGATTGATGGATTGGCTATAGCCATGATCGATCAGGCGATGTGACGAACGGCACGTCTGTGGGTTCGCCTGAAGTCCTTGAGCTCGAGCCGATTTGGTCGGATGGCGGGGTCATCGCAAATTCCGCACCCATAAGGGAACGAAGATGCTGAGGCAGATCAGGCGCACCACATGATGGGCACCCACGAACGCGGGATCGAGGCCGAGCGCGAAAGCCATGATGGTCATCGCTTCCACGCCGCCCGGTGCGTAGGCGAGCCAAAGTTGCCCGAACGGCAGGCCCAGCCACCGGCCGGCCAGAAAAGCGAACAGGGCTGAGACGGCCAGCGCCAGTCCGACGCTTTCCAGCGCGCCGCGCAGGGCGTCCCGCAGCATAGCCAGGGACACGATGCGGAACCGGGTTCCGATGACGCAGCCGGTCACGACGAACCCGATGATCAACAGGAGTGTCGGCAACCGCCCCTCGACGATCCCGGCCGCGTGAAGGACGGCGCTCGCCAGCATCCCGCCGAGCAGCGCGCCACCGGGCACCCCAAGGCGTTCAAGGATCAGGCCGGTGACGCCGCCGGCCGCGAGCACCAGGAGGCTGTCGGCAAGCGAGAGTTCCGCGGCGATCTCCCCGGTCGTGCTGAACCCGCCGCCGGCAAGCAGCCACGGCATTGCCGCCACCAGCACGAACAGCCGAAGGCTCTGGGCGAAGGCGATGCGGGAGATGTCGGCCTTGGTGCGGAGCGCCATGACCAGGACCTGGGACAGGGCGCCCGGGACCGAACTGAACCGTGCCGTAGTACTCTCCCATGCACGCACCCGGGTCAGATGGATAGTGCTGCTCGCTGTCATGGCGGCGACAGCCAGACCCAGCATGACCAGGCTGCCCGGCCATGCCCTGACCTGCGCGATCGTCTCGGGCGTCACGGCGCTGCCGATGGAGGTGCCGAGCAGGATGAACACCAGCGTGCGCACCCCATCGGGAATACCGACGGGCAGACCCGATGCCGCCCCGGCAGCCACCGTGATCATGGCCCCGGATAGCCAGGCCGCAGGGGCGCCGAACCATGCAAGCACCCCTCCGCCCGCGGCACCGAGCGCCACCGTGAATAGAAGCTTGCCAAGAGCGGGCATATTCATGGTTCTACTCTTCAAAGGGAACTCCGATGCCGGGGGCACGAGCTACCCGGCATCGGGAACTCATGAGGGAAAGCTCATTCCTCTCCCACCGTGTCCGCGTGAGCGAACCGCGGCTCCTGGCGCTTCAGCCGCTTGAGCAGCAGGGGGGCGAACAGGATGACCACAGCCATCATCCACAGGATGATGGTCGCCGGCGTCTGGAACAGGATCGACCAGTCGCCATCGCTTATCGAGAGGGCGCGACGCAGGTTCTGTTCGAAGATCTCGCCCAACACGACGCCGAGGATCACAGGGGCCAGCGAAAAGTCCAGCTTGCGCAGGATGTATCCGAACACGCCGAAGCCGATCATCAGGTAGAGATCGAAACTGTGCCCGGCGACGGAGAATACGCCGACGAAGGTCAGCGTCGCGATGACGGGGACCAGATAGGCCGTCGGCAGCATGATCATCCGCACCAGCAGTCCCACCAGCGGGATGTTGATGATCAGCAGGGCGATGTTGCCGATGTACATGGAGGCGATAAGGCCCCATGCCACATCCGGATGCTGGGTGAACAGCAGCGGTCCCGGCGTGATGTTGAACAGCAGCAGCACGCCCAGCAGGATCGCCGTGGTGCCGGAGCCTGGCACTCCCAGGGTCAGCATCGGCACCATGGATCCGGCCGCGGACGCGTTGTTCGCCGCTTCCGGAGCGACCAGGCCTCGGACATCACCCTTGCCGAAACGGCCGCTCTCGCCGGCGAGACGCTTCTCGGTGCCATACGCCACGGCGCTGGCGACCGAGGCGCCGGTGCCTGGCAAGACACCGATGATGAAGCCGATGATCGAACACCGTATCATCGTCCACTTGACGTCCAGCACGTCCTTCATCGAGACCGCGACCCGACCAAGCCCGGAGGCCTTGATGAGTTGGCCTCCGCCGTGCTGCTCGATCAGCGCGAACAGTTCGCTGATGCCGAACAGACCGATGACCACCACCAGGAAGTCGATGCCGTCGAGCAGGTTGGGGGAGCCCAGCGTGAACCTGTCCACGCCGGTGCCGCTATCGACGCCGATCGTCGCGATCATCAGGCCCAGGCCGGCCGCGATCAGCGTCTTGGCCGAGTTGGAGCCGACCATGGCGCCGAGCGTCGCGAAGGCGAAAACCATGAGCCCGACATACTCCGCCGGGCCGAAGGCGATCGCGACAGACGCAAGCAGCGGACCGATCAGGGTCAGCAGGACGATGGCGAAGGTGGCGCCGACGAAGGAGGCGATGGCCGACATGGTCAGCGCTTTGGCTGCCTCGCCGTTGCGTGCCATGGGATTGCCGTCGAGCGTCGTCATGACGGCGCCCGCGTCCCCGGGCACGTTGAGGAGGATGCTCGATACGCGCCCGCCGTACTCGGCCCCGTAATAGACGCCGACCAGCAGGATCAATGCCGATTCCGGTGGAAAGTTGAGGGCGTAGGCGATCGGCATCAGGATCGCCACGCCGTTGATCGGACCGATGCCGGGCAGCGCGCCGATGATGGTGCCCAGCAGACATCCTGAGAGGATCATGAGGAGGTTGAACGGGGTCGCCGCGATAGCGAACCCATTGCCGAGAGCGATCAATGTGTCCATGTCGTGCGACCTCTAATGGAAGATGGCGCCAAGCGGAAGATTGAGCTGCAGAGCCGAGGTCCAGAGCCACTAACCCGGCACCCCCATGACGAGGGCGAACACGACGGCCGGGATCTTCGGCGCGCCGAGCATCAGGGCGAAGGTGCCGCAGACCAGCGTGGTCGTGATCATGAATCCGAGCGGCTCCAGCAGGACCGCGTAAAGCACCAGCCCGACGAGCAGGATGACGGCCCGCCTCAGGACCGTCCGCGGCGGCCATTCCGGTTCGGCGTCCGGCCGCACCAGGACTATGACGCCGCAGATACCGACGACGATCGCGAGGAGTATCGGCCAGGCTTGGGGCCCGAGCGGCTCGTACTGGAACGGAACCTCGATGGAGATGGCCATGACCGCATAGATCGCGGTTATGGCCAGCAAGGCGACGCTGAAGATGCGGTCGCTCACTTCACGAGTCCCATTTCCTTGGCCAACTCGCGATACTCGCCCACCTGCCGCTTCACGTAGGCATCCAGCTCATCGCCGGCGAGCGAGAACTCGAACAGTCCCTTGTCCGTCCGCACCTGGGCGAAGTTCGGCTCCTGGTGCATTTTCTCGAAGGTCTCGACCCACCACCGATAGGCCTCGTCGCTGACCTTCGGACCCATGTAGTAGCCGCGGATGATCTCCCATTCCAGATCGAGTCCCTCCTCCTTGGCTGTCTTGATCTGGTCGAACGGGGCGGGCAGGCGTTCGGGCGCCATCACCGCCAGTACGCGCACGAGACCGGCTTCGAGATTGGCCTGCTGCTCCGAGATGTCGCCGGTGTAGACCTGGATATGACCTCCCAGCAGATTGGTCGAGGACTCGCCGCCGCCCTCGAAGGCGACATAGCGCATCTGCCTGGGATCGACGCCGACCGACTTGACCAGGAGCGCCGCCTTCATCCAGTCCTGGCTGCCGACCGTGCCGCCGGCACCGATCACGATCTTTTTGGGATCCTTCTTGATCGCTTCACTCAGTTCGGCCAGCGACGCCCAGGGGGCATCGGCCCGGACCACGACGGCGCCATAGTCGGTACCGACGGAGCCCACCCAGCGCGCGTCGTCCTGGTCGAATTTGCCGAACTTGCCCAATGCGAGGTTGAGCAGCGAGCCGCCGGAAAAGGCGACGATGGCATTCTCATCCTCCGCGCGGGTCGTGTTCATCGCGTTGTAGGCGATGGCGCCGATGCCCCCCGGCATGAAGCTGACCTGCATCGGGCGCGTGATGTGACCTCCTTCGATCAGGGCCTCGGCCGCGATCCTGCAGGTCAGGTCGAACCCGCCTCCCGGCTGTGCCGGTGCGATGCACTCAGGCCTGGAGGGCTCGAAGGCCTGGAGCGGTCCGGCGGAGACGAGAAGGGCGATTGCGGTGGTGGCGAACAACGTACGCATAGGAGTTCCTCCGAAGATGTTCTGTTCTGGGCGATAGGCCGGCAACCGACCGGTGGTCGGCGACCGAGATCTCAAGGTTGGAAAGTCTATTCGTCGTGCCGACCCGGACCGTCAGGTATTGCTGCGCGCAATGGCATGACTTCTCCTTCCGGCACGTTTTAGTGTCGCTGTTCAGGTCAGGCGACGAACCTGCATTGCGAAGCCGGGGTGCGGGTGTCCATGTTGCGGCCCCGGTTCAGGTGGTCGTCGGCTTCGGCGGCGCTTCCGACCATGCGGGCGTAGAGGAACAGCGTGAACGCCGCCGTCTCCAGCGCCGAGGCCGGACAGGTGCCGCTGCGGTAGGGCTGCCACAGGATCTTCAGCAGCAGCGCCGCGATCACCGCGTCGATGTTGACGCAGTAGACGGTGCGGGAAACGCCGGCATCGAACAGGGCCTGCACCAGGGCGCGGTAGTAGTCGTGGAAGACGTTGTACTCGCCGCGGCCCCGCATCAGGTTCCAGATGAACACCTCGCGGGGGTCATGGTTGACTGGCTTGTCCTTGAACACCGGGTGGTTGACCCCGGGGATCTTCTGGATGTCCAGGTTGCCCGAATTCTTCCGGTCGGACTTGTAACGTGCGTATTCGTCCGTGTAGCGCTTGGCCAGCGCCTTCAGGTCCAGCCCGTGGTTCGGGTCCGCCGGGTTTTCCAGACCGGCATCGCGGAACTGTTCGAGCAGGAAGGCGATGCCCTCGTAGCCGTTGCCGCCATGGGCGTAGCCGCAGTGGGACAGAAACCCGACCAGGGCCTTGTTGAGCTGCACCCGTTCCGGCGACTCCGGACCGTCAGCCGACACCGCTCCCTTGACCCCTTGGATGCTGATGGCGCCCGGGCCGTTGCCGGTCAGCAGCAGGCCGATCAGGGTCTGGAAGGCGAACAGGTCCTCACGCCTGCCCTCCTGCCCCAGCAGCGCCAGGTATGCAACCTCCGTCAGCGAGCGGCGACCCAGGATGTCGTCGTTCGGAACGCCGCAGAACCGCTCCGCCTCGTGCCGGTCGGCCTCGACCGAGGCGCCCAGAAGGGTGCCGAACAGACTCATCCACCAGGGCAGGTTCTCGACCGTGAGCCGGGAAATGCGCCGGCGCATCAGCGGCCCCCAGGCGAGCGTCACTGCGATCGCGGCCAGCGCGCCATCCGCGGTCGGATGGGCGTCGAGGCTCTCGATGTAACGCGCAAAGGCGGACCGGCCTCCCCGCTCCCGCAAGCCTTTCAGCATGGCTTCAGCCCGTGCGTCCGGCTGGCCGCCAACCAGCAGGGAGCGTGCCTCTTCGTCCAGGATCACCGAAGTGAAGTCGAAATCCTCATCCAGAGCGTCCTTCAGGCCAGCCTCGGAGAACCGCTCGACGAGAAGCTTGGCCGCGCGGCGCGCGGGCTCCATCCGCTTGGGGCCGACCAGGCAGGCGGCGGCGGCCAGGACGGCGTTGGGCGCGTTGTCATCGTCGCGGGCAGCCTGGGCCGCCGCCAGCACGGTACTTCCGTGCAGGTTGAGGGCCGAACCGACCGCCACATTGACCAGCGCCCGGTCGTTCTCTCCACCCGCCTCATGAACCAGCGCCAGGGCGATGTTGGTCTCGAGCGGGTACTGGGCGGCATCGAGCATCGACACCCCGTGCAGGGTGGCGACCTGGGTCTTGGGATCGAGCTGCGATGCGCCAGAGGCGTCCTTCAGGGACTGCCGCGGGAACACCGATCCGACCTGCCGATTGAGTTGGGCGATCTGCTCATCGTAGGGAGCGACCGCCTCGACCACCGGCAGGTCGAGATCCTTCGGCAGGCCGATACCCCGGGTCGAGGCGAACCACGGTTTGAGTGCCAGGCTCCCCTCGGGCTCGAAGTCCGGCCGGGTGGCATTCTCGCGCATCACCGCGGTCAGCGCCGCCGGGATGTGGGCGATGTTGGTCACCACGGCGCCACGTGCGGAGAACACGGGGTTGTCGGGCGTGAAGATGCCATCGACGCCGAATTTCGCCATGAACCACTGTTCCTTGGCGCCGGCATCATCGTCGCCGCCCGCCATGGCCCCCGCATGCCCGACGGCACGTGTCAGCTTGCCCTTCCACCGACCGACGACGCAGGCCACCACCGGCTTGTTGAAGTCGGCTTCCAGTTCGTAGTGGCCGCCCGGCTCGGAATACAGCACGGCGGCCTTGCTGCGGGCGTCGTTGGCCAGGGCGAAGGCGAACTCGGGGGCGGCGTAGTGGATGTAGATGTCCTTGCCGCTGGAAATCGCGGTAGTCGTTCCCCAGCCCGCCATCCGCAGATAGGTCGCGATCGTCGTGGTGAAGTTGCCGGAGTTGGACAGAATGGCGATCGAGCCCTTCTTGAGCGCCTCGGCCGGACTGTCGCCGCCCAGGGCGCCACCGATCCGCACCTGGTTCCAGGCATCGGCGACCCCTAAGCTGTTGCCGCCGAAGATGTCGATGCCGTTCTGCTGGCCCATCGCCCGGATCTCGCGGCTGTCGTGGACCGACAGCTTCTCCGTGACGATGAAGATCTTGTCGAGTTCCGGGTTAACCCGGATCAGTTCGGCAACGCCGTCGCGTGCCGCCGACGGCGGCAGGTAGATGACGCCGCAATTGAAGCGGTGTCCCGCCTCCAGGCCCTCGCGCACGCTGTTGTAGACCGGGATCGGCCCGAGCGATGTTTCCAGCACCTGCCCGCTCCGACCGGGCGAGGTGCCGAACACCACGTTGCCACCGGAATACACATGGCCTACGGGCGTCACGTCCTTGGACTCGCCGCCGAGTATGTTCAGGACGCAGACCCGGTCCTGACGCGTCGCGATCTGTGACAGCGAGTTGATGCCGACATAGTATTTGAAGTCGCCGATGCCTTGCTTGAACACGGCATTTCCTCCTGAACCAAACTTGGTTTACGCGGCTGCGCGGGAGCCCTTGAAAGACGCTTCGATCTGCTCGCGTCCGCCCGACTTCATCCACTCGTCGATCCGACGGGCGAAGCCGACGACCTCGCTCATGTCGCTGTCGAAACCGAAGATGTGATAGGGAATCCCGAGCGCCTCCAGGGTGTCGCGCAGGGCGCCCATGCCGCGCACCAGGTTCGGACCGCCGCGGCCGACCACGACGTAGAGCGGCGTCGGGCCGTTCTTGCTGAAGTGCTCGCGCAGCGCGTCGGCAATGGCGCGGAAGGTCTCGAAGATGTCGGTGTTGTTCGACTTGCCGCCGATGATGAACAGCACGTCGGTCTGCTTGAGCCAGTGCTTGAAGCAGATGCGTGCCACCTCGCGCATCTTCTCGTAGGGCGGATTGCCGCCGAAGTCGGAGGAGATGATGGCGTTGTCGCCCAGCATCTCGGTGACCATCGAGTTGGCGCCGCCGCCGAAGGTGGGGGCCAGGATCGTGCCCGCCGAGTTGATGACGTAGACGTCGCTCTGGCCCTGGTACGTCCGGAGCTGGTTGATCTCCTGCTCGAAATCCGAGTAGTCCACGGCGAACAGGTCGTTCGGCAGGTTCAGCCGGTTCCAGCGCGGGTCGTCCCGGTCGAAGCCGCACTTGAAGTCGCAGGCGACCGGCGTCAATCGGCCCTGGCGGTCCGGACGCATGCGGATCGGGTTCAGCTCGAGCGTGGTCATGCCGAAATTGTGGAACAGCTCCCAGAGCTTGGGCAGCTGCTGGACCAGCGGCGAGATGATCTGCTTGGGCGCGTTCAGTTCCGTCAGGGCATTGGCGACCACGAATGCCTTGAGACCGGTCAAGGGATCGAAGGGGATGCTCGCCACCAGGCTCTTGTCCAGCTCTTCGATATCGATGCCGCCGTGATGGGTGAGCGTCATGGTCGGCGCGCGGAACCGGGTGCTGTCCGTGATGGAGAAGTAGATCTCGTGCTCTGCCGGAACGGCACCCTCGAAGGTCACGCCGTTGGCCTTGTAGAGATTGTTGCCGACCCTATGCTCGGCAAAATAAAGACGTTCTTTTTCCTTGAGCGCCGTCTGAAGGTCCTTGGCCCGGCCGAGCAGGCCGGCCTTGCCCTTCTTGCCGACGCCGCCTTTGAAGACCGGCTTGATGAACACGGAGCCGTGGCGGCTGATCAGGTCCTTGATCTCGCCCTCGCTCGCGGCCGGTCCCAGCACCTCGGAGGTGGGGAACCCGGCGAACTGCAGCAGCCTGGAGCCGTGCAGCATGCCCGTGACCTGCATGTCGTCCTCCCTTGATTATCACTGCATCATCAAAGTCTTGCTGATGAAGGCGCCAGAGCTTGAGGCCCCTTCGGCACGTGCGTAGTCGGAAGACCCGGTTTGAGCTTCCGGATAGTGTCGTGCGTGTGCGCCGGCTTCGACGGGCCGAAATTCTTCTCGGACTCCGGACAAAGACGATCCGTTCACAGCCGCGAAATCGCCTGGCTGTAGCTGGCGCGTCACGCGGACGCAGGTCGGACCGGATCAAATCTGGTTGCAGATGAGATCTGGAGCGATGGCCCCGGATTCCCCTGTTGCTGCGGGTTTCTGCAAGGCTGTATGGGTTGTTCGTCTAGGGAGCGCGCCTCGGGGGCAGCATCTTTGTCCTCCATTCATGGTTCTGTTTAGGGGTCGAACGAGAGCAGCCGTTCGCTGATCCATCGGTCACCCCTTGCGTTGGCGGAGTCTTACCAGAGAAAGCTGTCACCAACCTGTCAAGGATGGTCGATGAACCGCGACGGGTTTACCGGAGACTCCATTTTTTCAGAAACTGGGGTCATCATGACGAAACAGGCATCACCCAAGTACGCCCCTGAAGTCCGCAAACGCGCGGTTGGGATGGTGTTCGATCACGAGGGGGAGCACGCCTCGCAGTGGGCGGCGATCAGCTCGATCGCGGCGAAGATCGGCTGCACGGCGGAGACGCTGCGGAACCGGAAGGCCGAGCGCGACCAGGGGAAACGGCCCGGCCCGAGGACGGACGACCAGGAGCGGGGAGCAGGCGCTCCATGATCGCCGGCCAGCCAAGGGTAGCGGCCTCATCCACCACAGCGATCGTGGGCCGCAATATGTCAGCATTCGCTACACCGAGCACTTGGCCGAGGCCGGTGTCGAGCCGTCGGTCGGCAGCGTCGGCGACAGCTACGGAGCTTCAGCTAACGCCCAAGGCGGTATGATGCCCTGGCCGAAACGATCAACGGCCTCTACAAGACCGAGGTGATCCGACGGTGCGGGCCATGGCGCAACCTTGAAGCCGTCGAGTTCGCCACCCTGGAATGGGTGGATTGGTTCAACCACCGGCGCTTGCTCGAACCCATCGGCAACATTCCGCCTGCCGAGGCCGAAGCACGCTACTATGCTCAAACCGAGCACGTCGCCAGGGCGGCGTGACTCAACCAGATCGGCCGCCGGCGGACCGAGGAGTTGGAGACGAAAGGCAATCGCCATCGTCTGCTCCTCATCGTCAATCCGGCGCGCAGCGGCCATCGCGTCCTTGGGCGGCGCCGAGCCGTAGCGGCCTTGTATCGGCAGGCGTGAAGATGTATATACGGTCACGTATAAACAGGAGGCTGCCATGCCCCATATCGCCAAGGTTTTTCAGTCCGGCAACTCCCAGGCTGTCCGGCTGCCGAAGGATTTCCGCTTCGCCGTGGATGAGGTCGAAGTCTCTCGCGAGGGCGATGCCGTGATCCTGCGCCCGAGGGCCGATTCCTCCAGGCGCTGGGCATCGCTGCACGCGGCCATCGACCGCAGCCTCAGCGACGACTTCATGGCCGAGGGCCGCGAGCAGCCCGATCAGCAGGAGCGTCCCGATCTCGACCGGGCGTTTCAGTGATCGGTTGGCTGCTCGACACTAACGCCGTCATCGCGTTGACGACGCGCCGGTCGGAAACATTGTTGCGCCGGGTTGAGGCGACCGAACCCGGCGCGCTCGCCGTATCGGCGATCGTCGCGCATGAACTCTACTTCGGCGCTTACAGAAGCCAGAAGGTCGACTTCAACCTCGAAACGCTCCGGCTGCTCTTCACCGACATCGCCATTCTGGACCTCGATCGTGAAGACGCGCGCGCCGCCGGTGAGATCAGGGCGGACATGAAGCGGCAAGGCACGCCGATCGGCCCCTATGACGTACTGATAGCCGGCCAAGCGCTTGCGCGCGGCCTGCCGCTCGTCACCAACAACACCGCCGAGTTCGGGCGTATCGCCGGATTGCGGCTGGAGGATTGGACGAAGACTTGACGCGAATAGAAGCGCCGTTCCTCTGAAATTCGAAGAAGAACACCATATAGGTTCTGTCAGCTCCCGGGGCGGCTTGCCGAAAGCGCCCTCAGTGGATGGGTTCCCAGTCCGATCTTGAGGATCAAGAGAGCCGCCATGGAGGGCCAGCACTGGCACCCGTCGGCAACTGCGGAGCGGGAGGGCGAACGGTTCATGGCTTCCGGCGGATTCGATGCCGGGATTGTGGGCGTCTGTTCAACGAGCGGACCGGCACAACGCTGAATCGGGTCCAGGTCCCGATGGATATCGTGTTTCTCGTGGTCTTCTGGAGATTGCGTTACAAGCTGACGGCCTGCATCGCCGCCTGATCCTGACGGAGGCCGGCGGCAAAGGTTTCGACGACCGGGGTGCCGCAGGACTCCGCTTCATCCCGATCTTCGCCGAAATCGAGCTGATCGCCACCCACTGCGAGGCGTGCTCCCCTTCGTGCTCGAACACCATCCGCACCGCGCGCTCGCGGACTTCAGGGGCGTATTCGGGTGATGCCTGTTTCGTCATGATGACCCCAGTCTCTCAAGAAATGGGACCTCCGGTAAACCCGGTGCGGTTCAACTTCGGCGGCGGGACAGCTTCCAGTTCCGACAGCCAGCACTTCCCGCTCGCCTGGCGGGGCAAGGTGGCCGGCGCAGTCAACCCGCACAGAGGATCCGGCCCGGCGGCCTCCTTCTACACCCACGTCTCCGACCGCTACCCGACCAGACGCCGGAAACCCAGCGGCACCGCTCCGGCGGCCTCAGCCTGGTCGTGCGTGGCCACGAGCATCCTGTGGAATACCGTCTACAGGGAGCGGGCCATCGGCACCCTATGCGCCCGCGGAGAGCACATCCCCGGCGGATTGCCGGGGCACCTCGCGCCCCCCTGATGGCAGCGCATCAACCCGACCGGCGACTGTCCCCGGAGCGGAAAGCGGGTTCCGGGCACGCCGAGCTATCGCCCGTTGCGCACTCCAGCCGACCTCCTGGCCGCATGACGTTCCGGCTTTGTCCGCTTACCGTTTGTTCGCGTCGGTTCTATGCGTGACCGCGCTTCCCCGTTCGAGGGGCTTGACGGCGGCTTGAAAAGGCGAATATTTGTTCGTCGAATAATCATTCGGTGAAATCATGCGCAGCCGTGACCCCGATCTCAACGCCGAGCGCCGTCAGGCCATCCTGGATGCCGCCGTCTCCTGCTTCGTCCGACAGGGCTTCCATGCCACCAGCATGAAGGATATCTGCGCCGAGGCGGGAATGAGTCCGGGCACGCTCTACCACTATGTCCGGTCCAAGGCGGACATCATCGCCGGCATCATCGACAACCAGGCCGGCTTCTCCCGCGCCCTGATAGAACCGCTCGCAGAGGCGGCCGACTTTCGGGCGGCGCTGTTCGACGCGCTCGACCGGTTCGCCGCCGGGATCGCCGACCGCGACCTTGTCCTGAATGCCGAGATCGGCGCCGAACTGCTCCGCCAGCCTTCCCTGCGCGAGCGGGCGGCCGAGGCCGACCGGGCGAGCCGACGCACCCTCTCGGCGGCGATCGCCGCCGCCCTCGGCCAGGGTGCCCTCCGCCATGATCTCGACCCCGACGATACGGCCGCCATGCTGCTGGCGCTGATCGACGGGGCTCTCTGGCAGGCGACGCTGAACGGTTCGGCTCACTTCGCGGCCGCCCTGCCGGCCCTGAAGGCGGCGATAGGCCGCATCCTCTCGGTTCCCGGGGACGGTTGCCCATGACCGGCGCTCCCGCCCCGTCCGGCGTATCGCTGGCCCGCCGCTCGCTGACCTACGAATGGCGGCGTTACCTGGCCGCCGTGCTGGCCGTCGCCTTCTCCGGGCTTCTCGTGATCGTGCAATTGGCCCTGCTCCTCGGGCTGTTCAGGACCGTCACCACCGTGGTCGACCGGTCCGGCGCGGACCTCTGGGTCGGCGAGGCCGCGGTTCAGTCGTTCGACCTCGCCCGGGACATGCCGGAGCGCGTCGAGTTCCGTGTCCGGTCCCAGCCGGGTGTGGAGCGCGTCGAGCGGTTGCTGCTGGGCTATGCCGACTGGCGGGCGCCGGACGGCCGCCGGGTGACGGTGACCTTGGTGGGGCTGAACGTCGACGAGGGCAGCCTGGCCTTCCCGCGCACGGTGCCGGACGGGTTGCGCCGCGCCCTGCTGCGGCCCGGCGGCGTCCTGGTCGAACGGGCCGACCTCGGCAAGCTGGGCCTTTCCGAGGACGGTGCGGGCGACTCCGAGATCAATGGCCGCCGGGTTTCGGTGGCGGGAATCGTCACAGGTTTCCGCTCCGTCGGAGGCGCCACGATCTTCACCGCCGAAGAGACGTTCCGAAGCCTGACCGGATCGACCGATGGCGGCACCTCCTATCTCCTGGTGCGGCTGGCCGACGGCAGCGACGCAGCCACCGTCCAGGCCCGCCTGAATCGATCCGGTACCGGACTGTTCCGGGCCATGACGCCGGAAGAGCTGTCGATCATGTCGCAGTCGTACTGGCTGCTGGAGTCCGGCACGGGCGTCGGATTCCTGTTCTCGACCGTCCTGGGCCTGCTGGTCGGCGTCGCCATCACCAGCCAGACCCTGCGGGCCGCGATCCTGGCATCGCTGCGCGAATACGCGACCCTGCGCGCCTTGGGCATCCCTTTGGGAGCGCTGCGGGCCGTGGTTCTGGAGCAGTCGTTCTGGGTCGGCGTCGCCGGCCTGTGCATCACGGCATTGGGAGCCGCCGGGGTCTGGTGGGCCGCGGCGGCCGCCGAGGTTTCCGTCGCCTTCACCGGATGGTCGATCCTGGGCACGGCGCTGTTCACGATGCTCGTCAGCCTCGTCTCCGGCCTGTTCTCGCTGGGTCCCCTGTACCGGACCGAGCCGGCGGAGCTGCTGCGATGAGGCCGGCGCGCGCACCCTCCATCGCCCTGTCGTCGGTCGAGCGTTCCTTCACCAGCGGAGCGATCACCGCCCGCGTGCTGAAGGGCATCACCCTGGAAATCTGGCCCGGCGAGATGACCTTGATCGTCGGTCCTTCCGGTTCCGGAAAGAGCACCCTGCTGGCCATCGCCAGCGGCCTCATGCGCCCCAGCGCCGGGCGGGTGGTGACGCTCGGCGTCGACCTGGGTTGCCTGGACGACCGGGCGATGGATCGGTTCAGGCTGGAGCACTGCGGATTCGTGTTCCAGGGCTTCAACCTGTTCGTCGCGCTGACCGCCTTGGAGCAGGTGGTCTATCCGCTTCAGTTTTCGACGAGGCGGGGGTCCGCCGCGGACCTCGGCGCCCGACGCGCACTGGAGGTGGTGGGGCTCGCGGATAAGACCCATCTCTACCCGCAGGAGTTGTCGGGCGGCGAGAAGCAGCGGGTCGCCGTCGCCCGGGCCATCGCGAAGGATCCGGGGCTGCTGTTCGCCGACGAGCCGACCAGCGCGCTGGACCGGGAGAACGGCTCGCGCATCGCCCGGATGCTGCACACCCTGGCCCATGATCGGGACGCCACCGTGCTCTGCGTCAGCCACGACCAGCGGCTGATCGACCATGCCGACCGGGTCATCCGCATCGAGGACGGCCTTATCACCGCCGACGAGCGGCACGCGCCGGCCGCCCCCCTCGCCGGGGGACCTCGTTCCCTGCTGGAGACGGCTCCATGACCATCCGGACCCGCCTGCTGACCGCCGTCGGCGTCACCGCCGGCCTGCTGCTCGCCGGCTTCACCCTGTCCGGGCGACAGGAGGCGCCGCAGGTCCGGCCTGCGGTCGCCGACCGCATCGTCCCGGTCGCCCGGGGCCTCGTCGACGTGGATGGGGGGCTGGTGCAGATCGCGGCCGAGAGGGATGGCGTCGTCCGTGCCGTCCTGGCGGAGGAGGGCGAGACCGTGCGCCAGGGCCAGCCGCTCGCCGCGATGGACGACCGCGCCGCCGGGATCCAGATCGGGATCGCCGAGGCGCAGTTGGCGGAACGTCAAGCCGCGGTCGAGGCCCAGGCCGTGCAGGTCGACCGGGCCAGACGCGAACGCGACCGGCTGGCGACCTTGGCGCGCACCGACGCCGCATCGCGGAAATCCCTGGACGAGGCGGAGACGGAGGCTCGGCTGGCTGCCGCCGAACTGGCCCTGCGCCGGGCCGAGAAGGCGACCGCCGAAGCCAATGTCCGCTCCGCCCGCTACGAGCGGGAGGTCCGCACCATCACCGCGCCTGCCGACGGCGCCATCGTCCGCCGGCTGGTCCGTCCCGGCGACGGTGTCTCGACCCTGAACGTCACGCCGCTGTTCTGGTTCGCACCGGGGACGGCGGCGATCGTGCGCGCCGAGGCGGACGAGACGGTCGCTCCGCTGCTGCGGGTCGGGCAAGCGGCGGAGATCGCGCTGGAGACCAGCCAGTCCGAGACGATCGCCAGGGGCCGTGTGCTGCGGATCGGCAAAGCCTACGGCCCGCGGCGGGTGACCACCTACGAGCCGCGCGACAGGGCGGACATGCGGGTCCTGGAGGTGACCGTCGGGTTCGACGGGGAGCCGCCGCAGGTGCCGCTGGGCCAGCGGGTGCTCGTCCGCTTCCTGCCGGACCCGCCGGCCTGACCCCTCCACCCCGTCCCCGCGTCGCGCGACTCCGCCAAGCCCGGCGCAGGACCTCTCGGGAGCATTGCGATGGTGACGATCCTCTCCGGCCTGGCACCAGATCCGGGCCTGGGTCATGCCGGCGCGGATCGCCCGGCGCCTTGCGGCGCTCGCCGGGGGTCCGCTGGGCGGTGCGGTCCTGGACGCGGAGCGAACCCGTGAAACCCGCCCGCCGCCTGCCCTTGCTCGGGACCATGCTGACCGGGTCCCTGTCGGTGTTCGCCATCACCCTGCTGGCGATGGCCCTGCCCTGGGTCCTCATTTCCGGCGGGCACGGCACGATGGTGGCGGGGGTGGCGGCGTTCTGCCTGCACATGCCGGCGGTGATCGGCACGGCGCTGGGCGGCCGGCTGATCGACCGGGCCGGCGCCCGCCGAGTCCTCCTGCTCGGCGATGCCGGCGGGCTGCTGGCGGTCCTGGGCGCGGCGCTCCTGGCCGAGGTACCGGGGATGGGCCTGTGGCCGGTGGTCGGCATGCTTGCGCTTTCCAACCTCGCCGCCGCGCCCGGCATCGTGGCGCAATCGGCGCGCATGCCGGAGATCGCCCGCCTTGCCGGCATTCCCCTGCCGGCGGCGAACGCCTGGAGCGACGTGGCGATGGGGATTTCCTACGTGGCAGGTCCCGCCACGGCCGTGCTGCTGGTGGAGGCCGGCGGACTGCCCCTGGTCCTGCAAGCGGCGGCATCGATCCTCGCACTGGTGTGTCTCGTCGACCTCGCCACCTTCCCGAGGTTTGCGCGCCGGCGCCGCGGCCCACCGTCAGGGGCGTCCGGGCGCCCCGCCCGCGATCCCGCGCTCGCCGTCCTGCTGGCGCTGGGCATCGCGCTGGTCGGCATCTATGCCAGTCTCGACGAGATCCTGGCGCCGGCGCTGGTGGTCGCCGAAGGCGTGGCAGCGGACCGGCTGGCGTTGTTCCTGGGCATTCTCGGCGCGACGTCCCTGGGATCCAGCCTGCTCTTCGCGCTGGTCGGGCACCGTCTCTCCCGTCGAAGGACCTTCGCGTCCGGAGTCGTTCTGTTCGCCGCGGGACTGTGGGCGCTGGCCCTCCTGCCGGCAGCGATCGGTCTTCTGCTCGGTCCGGCTCTGATCGGCGTGGGAGCCGGGCCATTGAGCCCGATCATGGTGACCGCGATCCAGGAACGGGTGCCCGCGGCCGCGCGCGGCCATGTGCTGGGCCGGGTCAGGGCGATGATCATGGCGGCCCAACCCTTGGCGGCCCTGGCTGCGGGTCCGGCCGTGGCGGTCCTGGGTCCCGCCCGGTTCGCCCTGGCCCTCGCGCTGGCGGCCAGCGCAGCGGCGGCCGTCTCGGCCCTGCATCCGGGCATGCGCCGGATCGACGCACGGTCGGGCCCAAGCGTTCCACCCTGAACTCTGCCCCGGGATGCGGCGGACCCCGCCGCCCTACGGGACGGCGGCATCCTCCAGGAGGGACAGGATATACCTGCCGTACCCGCTCTTTCCCAGTGCGGCTCCCAGCCGTTCCAGCTTGGCGCCGTCGATGAAGCCCATGCGGTAGGCCACCTCCTCGACGCAGGCGATGCGCTGCCCCTGGCGCTTCTCGATGGTGCGGACGAACTCGCCGGCTTCCAGCAGCGACTCGTGTGTGCCCATGTCGAACCAGCAGAAGCCGCGCCCGAGCTGTTCCACCGACAGCCGGCCCTGCTCCAGGTAGACCTCGTTGACCGACGTGATCTCCAGCTCGCCGCGGGCCGACGGCCGGATCGACGCCGCGATGTCGACGACCTGGTTGTCGTAGAAATACAGGCCGGTGACGGCCCAGTGGGAGCGCGGCTTGGCGGGTTTCTCCTCGATGTGGACCGCACGGCCGGCGGCGTCGAACTCGACGATGCCGTAGCGGTGCGGGTCGCCCACTAGATAGGCGAACACGGTCGCCCCCTGGCAGCTGCCCTCCCGCGCGGACTGGAGCTTCTGCGACAGGCCATGACCGTAATAGATGTTGTCGCCCAGGATCAGCGCGCAGGGGTCGCGGCCGATGAACTCGCGGCCGATGACGAAGGCCTGCGCCAGGCCGTCCGGCGAGGGCTGGACCTGATAGCTGAGCGAGATCCCCCACTGGCTGCCGTCGCCCAGAAGGTGCCGGAACTGCGCCTCGTCGTGGGGCGTGGTGATGATCAGGATGTCGCGGATGCCCGCCAGCATCAGGGTGCTGAGCGGGTAGTAGACCATCGGCTTGTCGTAGACCGGCAGCAGCTGCTTGCTGACGACCTGCGTGACGGGATAGAGCCGGGTGCCGGAGCCGCCGGCCAGGATGATGCCCTTCATGCGGTTTGTTCCAGGAATTGGGGGCACAGGCGCGCGATGCAGGCGGCCAGGCTGTCCCGCCAGGGCGGCGCCTCGATGCCGTAGGCCGCGCGCAGGCGGGAGCAGTCCAGCACGGAATTCTTCGGCCGGGCCGCCGGCGTCGGATAGTCGCTGGTGGCGATCGGCCGCAGCCCAGGGACGGGATGGCCGTGGCCGGCGGCCAGCGCGAAGATCTCCCGGGCGAAGCCGTACCAGGTGGTGGCGCCCATTCCGGTGAAATGGAAGGTGCCGTACAGGGCGTCATGCCCGCCGGCGCCAGGCTCCGTCATGCGCAGCGCCATGGCGACCAGGGCGTCGGCGATGTCCGCGGCCGATGTCGGGCAGCCGTGCTGGTCGTCGACGATGCCGAGCTCCGGCCGCTCCCGGCCCAGTCGCAGCATGGTCTTGACGAAGTTCTGCCCGTGCGGGCTGTAGACCCAGGCGGTGCGGACGATCGCGTGGCGCCCCGCCGCGGCGCGCACGGCGTCCTCGCCGGCCGCCTTGCTGGCGCCGTAGACACTGATCGGGGCGATGGGATCGTCCTCGCGGTAGGGCGGCGCCGCTCTCCGCCACTATAGGGTCCACGTCCGGCTCGGACGCGATGTCCAGCTCGGCGCGGCCGACGGTCCGGACGGCCCAGCCCGCCGGCAGCGCCGCCTCACGCAGGCAGGTCGCCACCTGGCCCCGGCTGCCGAACACCAGGAGGGTGCGCGGCGCTTCCTCGAACACGGCGCCGGTCACGACGCCACGGCCTCCAGCCGGCGGGGCGGCACCGCGGCGCCCAGGCCCAGGCGCCGGCCGTCGTACCCGGCGCGCAGCGGCTGCCACCAAGTCTGGTTGGACAGGAACCACTCGATGGTCCGGCGCAGCCCGCCTCGTACGTGACCTGCGGCTGCTAGCCCAATTATTCGCGCCGGATCTTGGACGCGTCGATGGCGTAGCGCAGGTCGTGGCCGGGACGGTCGGTCACGTGGGTGATCAGGGTGCGGCGCGGCCTGGCGGCCGGCAGCATCTCGTCCAGCGTGTCGCAGATGCCGTGGATGACCTGCAGGTTGCTCCGATCGGCGTTGCCGCCGACATTGTATTTTTCGCCCACCCGGCCGGCCGTGAGGATGCGCCAGAGCGCCGCGGCATGGTCTTCGACGAACAGCCAGTCGCGCACGTTCTCGCCAGTGCCGTAGACGGGCAGCGGCTTGCCTTCCAGCGCGTTGATGATCATCAGCGGGATCAGCTTCTCTGGGAAGTGGAACGGGCCGTAATTGTTGGAGCAGTTGCTGACGACGACCGGCAGCCCGTGGGTATGGTGCCAGGCCAGCGCCAGATGGTCGGCCGAGGCCTTGCTCGCCGAATAGGGCGAGGTGGGCGCGCAGGCGGTCTCCTCCGTGAACAGGCCGTCGGGACTCAGGGAGCCGTAGACCTCGTCGGTCGAGACGTGATGGAAGCGGAACACGGCGCGGCGCTCGTCCGACAGGGCCGACCAGTTTTGGCGGGCCGCCTCGCGCAGATGGTACGTCCCGACCACGTTGGTCTGGATGAAGACGCCCGCGCCCTCGATCGAGCGGTCGACAGGGCTCTCGGCGGCCAGGTGCATCACCGCGTCGGGCTGGTGCTCGGCGAAGACCCGGTCCAGTTCCGCCCGGTCGTAGATGTCCACCTGCTCGAACACCGCGCGGTCGCCGTCACGATGCGGCTGAGCGTATCGGGGGGCGCGGCATAGGTCATCTTGTCCAGGCAGGCGATCGAGGCGCCCGTGTTCTCCAGGACGTACCGGCAGACGGCCGATCCGATGAAACCGGCGGCGCCGGTGATGATGATCTTCATCGCATGAAATACCGTGATCGAAAGGTACAGACCTTGGAAGACTGTGGAAGCTCCGCCGGTCAGCGGGGAAGCAGTCCGGCAGGTCGGCGAAGGCCGGAAGCAGCCTGTCCTTGGCCGCAAGCACGGCGTCGCCCGGCGCCACCGGCCAGTCGATGCCGAGTTCGCCGTAGTTCCAGGCCATGTCGCGGTCATGAGGGGGCGAGTACGGGGCGGAGACCTTGTAGAAGACCTCCGTGTCCGGCTCAAGCGTGCAGAACCCCTGGGCGAAGCCGACGGGCACCAGGATCTGGTTTCCCTCCCGCGCACTGATCACGGCCGAGACATGGCGGCCGAAGGTCGGCGACCAGCGGCGCAGGTCGACGGCGACGTCCAGGATGCTGCCGCGGAGCACGCGGACCAGCTTGTCCTGGGCGAACGGCGGGATCTGGAAATGCAGCCCCCGCACCGTGCCGCGCGCCGCTGACAGGCACTGGTTGTCCTGGACGAACGCCTCTCGTCAAGCTTACCCAATTCTCGGATCAGGTCCAGCAAGTTGACGATGCCGATCCCGTTCACCGCCAGCTCCACCTGTATCACGCCGACACCAGCGCGACGGCCAATGGCTTGTGCCTTTGCAACTGCACGCTGAGCAGTTTCGTTCGGTAGGCGGGCTGCGCAGCGCCTCGGCGCATAATGGTGGCTACTTGGCCCAAGCTCTACGCGATATGCCTATTGACATATTGTTAACTAATTTAGCCTACCATACTTCTTAGGTCCTACGGCTAATTGGAAAGGACGGGCAATGCACCGAACCGCCTTGTATGAAGCTATCCGCTCGATTGACGAAGCCGCCGTTAGGCTTTGGCCCCCAGATCATGCTCGACGTCTTGCTGGTATACGCGCTCAATTATGCTTTCTGATGCGAGAAATGGAAAGTTCCCGCATTCCGTGCCGGACTGAGCGCCCTACCATCGTCGGAGACTCAACCTTGATTCAGCAGGATTTCGAAGCAGCAGAATAAATCTAACTGCTAGAAAATGTTTATATTATAACTATCAGAGATTGATTGCACTCTGTTTACTGTAAAAATGACCTCAATCAAAGAACTGTTCATAGACGAGGCGTACTGACCAGGATTCTATTTCGAGATGTGACCTTGCCCCCGTACAGCGCCTCCCATAGCCGGGTGAGATCGGCGAGAGGATGGAGGCGGAATGACGAGATCAGCAAGGGCACGCTACACGCTGGCGTTCAAAGAAGAGACCGTTCGTCTGGTCACCGGTGGCGAGCGGGTGGCGACGGTCGCCAAGAATCTCGGCCTGTCGGAGCAGACGCTACATAATTGGGTCAAGGCGGCGGGCCATGGTGGGTTGAAAAGTTCTGCTACACCGACAGTCAGTGCTGAACAGATGGACAGCGTGATGGGATGGACGGCCTCCGCATCTGGCCAGGTAGTGCCACATGATCGATAGGTCAGCTTCATTACGGAGATTGCGCAATGTCCGCAGCATTCATCGGTCTCGATCTGGCGAAGTCGGTGTTCCAGGTTCACGGCGTTGATGCCCAAGGCAAGGTTGTTGTGACGAAGCGGCTGCGCCGGGATGCGGTGCTGGCGTTCTTCGCCAACCTGCCCGTTTGCGTGATCGGGATGGAGGCGTGTGCCGGGTCGCACTTTTGGGCGAGAGAGCTCGCCGGCCGCGGCCGACCTCGACCTCGCGCCAGCCGGTCTTGCCCCGGACGCGGAGCAGCAGGCCGGCCTCCAGCACCTCGACCCAGCCGGTCGCCTCGGGCGTCTCGTCCGGGCCGTGGTCGAGCCCGAAGAGCTCGCTGCGGCGCAGCCCGCCGGCGAATCCTAACAGCAGCAGGGCGCGGTCGCGCAGGTCGGGGCCGAGCAGCGCCGCCATGGCGGTGACGTCGCTGCCGAGCAGGGCTTCCTTGTGCCCGGGCGGGCGGCCGTGGGCCCGGCGGATGCCGGCCAGTACTTCGCGGACGTGGCGCTCGGCCCGGTCGAGGGTGAAGCCGTGCTGGCGGAAGGTCCAGCCCAGCCCGGCCAGGCGGCGCTCGACGGTGGCCGCCGTCCGGCCCCGCCCGGCGCCGGTTTCGGAGGCGAGGTCGGCGAGGTAGAGGCCGATCGCCTGGGGCGCGGGCGGCAGCGGCTCAAGGCCGCGGCGGGCGCACCACGCGGTGTAGTGGCGCCAGTCGGCGGCGTAGGCCCGCCGGGTGTTGCCGTAGAAGGCGAACTCGTTCCGTGTGATTGAGACGAGCGCCAATGCAGCTTCAGCCAGACATGTGGAAAAAATAGTCCACGTTCTCAATCAGACCAACCTTATCAACTTTTACAGTAGTTTCCCCCAGGGTCAACGTTGTGGTATTGCCGTTTTCGTATTTTCCTAGCAGGCTGCGGAAAAAGGGCTGTGCACGGGCGGGCGGTCGTGATTCTCTTCGGTGGTTTAGACTGCGGCCGGCGAGGGGACGATGCGGGGATTGGACGAACGCAGCGAGGGTCTGTTCAGCTACGTGAGCTGTGAAGCGCGGGTTCCGGCGAGCCATCCGTTGCGGCCGATCCGGGCCATCGTGGACGAGGCGCTGGAGGTGATGTCGCCGGCCTTCGAGGGGCTGTACTCCAGGATTGGGCGACCATCGATCCCGCCGGAGAAGCTGCTGCGGGCGCTGCTGCTGCAGGCCTTCTACTCGGTGCGCTCGGAGCGTCAGCTGATGGAACAGCTCGATTACAATCTGCTGTTCCGCTGGTTCGTCGGCCTGTCGATGGACGCGCCGGTGTGGGACGTGACGGTGTTCACCAAGAACCGTGAACGGCTGCTGGCCGGCGATGTGGCGGCCAAGTTCCTGGCTACCGTGCTGGATCAGCCGCGGGTCAGAACGCTGCTGTCGGACGAGCATTTCTCGGTGGACGGCACGCTGATCGAGGCGTGGGCCTCGGTGAAGAGCTTCCGGCCCAAGGACGGCAGCGGCGAGCCGCCGGGGCCGGGACGCAACGGCGAACGCGACTTCCATGGCGAGAAGCGCTCCAACGAGACCCACGCCTCGACCACCGATCCCGAGGCGCGGCTGTACCGCAAGGGCAACGGGCAGCCGGCGAAGCTGGCCTTCATGGGTCATGCGCTGATGGAGAACCGCCACGCCCTGGTGGTGGATGTCCGGCTGACGGCGGCCACCGGCTTGGCCGAGCGCGAGGCGGCGGTGGCCATGGTCGAGGCCATTCCGGGCCGCCACCGCATCACGGTCGGGGCCGACAAGGCCTACGACACCAGGGATTTCGTGGCGAACATGCGCGAGTTGGGCGCGGCCCCGCACGTCGCCCAGAACACGAACAACCGCCGCTCGGCGATCGACGGCCGGACCACCCGCCACCCCGGCTACGCCGTCAGCCTGCGTATCCGCAAGCGGATCGAAGAGGTGTTCGGCTGGATCAAGGGAGCCGGCTTGCGCAAAGCGCGTCATCGCGGCACGGCCCGTGTCGGTTGGATGTTCACGCTGACCGCCGCGGCCTACAACCTGATCCGCCTGCCCAAGCTGCTGGCTGCGGCATAATCACGTCCGGAGTCCGCCTCAACGGCGGCTCCGCGAGCCCTGGATCGAGGCAAACCGCTCCATCTCGACCAAAACGGGCGTCCTAAGCGCCCTCTTCAAGCCTCAGCGGAGGCAAGGGCGCTGCGAAGGCCCATTTTTCCGCGTCCTGCTAGTGCTTCACTAGGATTTGGATAGAAAAATCTATCTACAAAGTTGAAGTGTATCTCATCACCTCCTGCTTTACCTACGCCATTAAATCCGGTGATAGTTGCTCCAGATCCTCCATAAACATCAAACCAGAACTTATCACTGTCAGTCGAAGTGCTATAAATAACATCATCTATATTGCCCTCTGCAAGAGTAAATACATCATTACCGGCACCACCGTCCATTATGTCTTTGCCCCAGGAGCTGAAAAAGTAATCTGCTGAACTAGTGCCAACAATGGTCATCTGATCATCACCATCGATTGAACCGAAGTAGTCTAGGCTACCCGGTCCAGTGACTGTTATTCTTTCAATGTTCTTAAATGTTCCAGCCAGTATCCATGGATCAGTTCGCAGATCTCCGCCGAAAACGATACGATCATCGTCCCCATAGCCTTCAATGCTAATCTCAGTTACCGCTGGTCGGGTAACGCCATTCTTTGTGTAAGTAGCCTTATTGTAAACATTGAGAGTGTCATAATTCAGACCACCATCCATTGTCGTTGTTGACAAATAATTTCCGAGCGAGCTGATATTCGCTGTCGTTGGGTCATAATAAAATTTATCATTGCCGTCACCGCCGTACAACTTTGCGATGCCCGTACCGGCTTTCAACGTATCGATACCAGCCTCGCCATAGATCGTGTCCGTTCCGGCATCGCCGTGGAGCGTGTCGTTGCCAGTTCCGCCGTAGATCAGGTCGTTGCCGTCACTGCCATAGGCGAAGTCATCGCCGGCTTCACCGCGTAGAGTGTCGTTACCAGCCTCACCGAATAGCCTGTCGGAGCCGATGCCGCCCCATATCAGGTCGTTCCCAGCCTTGCCGTACAGCGTATCATTGCCAGCATAGCCGTAGATTGAGTCAGCCGATGATGTGCCGTTGATCGTATTGTTGCTGGCATTCCCTTTGAGCGTCGCCAAGTCAGCCCCCATAGTAGCTAGTGCAGCGACTCATTGAAGGGATGCAGCGGGAAGGCGCCTGAGCTTTTCCAGGATGGTCTCGGCGGGCTTGGTCCAGACGAAGGGTTTTGCCTTGCCGTTATGCTCCTTGATGAAGCGGCGGATCGCGTCCTCCAGTTGGGGGACGGAGGTGAAGACGCCACGCTTCAGGCGCTTGCGGGTCAGGGTCGAGAAGAAGCCCTCGACGGCGTTCAGCCAGGACGCCGAGGTGGGCGTGTAATGGAAAACCCAACGCGGGTGATCGGCCAGCCAGACCTGCACCTTCGGGTGCTTGTGGGTGGCGTAGTTGTCCAGGATGGCATGGACGATCCTGCCCGCCGGAACGGCGCGCTCGACGGCGTTGAGGAACTTGATGAACTCCTGATGACGGTGCTGGCTCATGCAGCGGCCGACCACGGTGCCGTCCAGCACGTTCAGGGCCGCGAACAGGGTGGTGGTGCCGTGGCGCTTGTAGTCGTGGGTCATGGTTCCGCATTTCCCCGGCTTCAGCGGCAGTCCCGGCTGGGTGCGGTCGAGCGCCTGGATCTGCGATTTCTCGTCGATGGATATGACCACCGCGTGGGCGGGTGGGTCCATGTAGAGGCCGACGACGTCCTCGACCTTGGCGGCGAAGGCCGGATCGTTGGACCGCTTGAAGGTGCGGATGCGGTGGGGCTGGAGCCGATGCGCCTCCCAGATCCGCTGGATCGTGCGCAGGCTCAGGCCGACCGCCTCGGCCATCGCCCGCCCGGTCCAGTGGGTCGCCGTTCCGGGCGGTTCCGCGCAGGTCAGGGCAACGATCCGCCGAACCGTCTCCTCCGGGACCGGAGCCTTGCCCGGCTTGCGGCTGGGTTCGCGCAGCAGCACGTCCACGCCCTTCTCGGCGAAGCGACGCTGCCAGCGCCAAACCGAGGGGCGGCTTACCCCGGTCTGCCGGGCGATTTCCAGGACCGGCAGCCGATCCGCCGACAGAAGCACGATACGGGCCCGCTGCGTGTGTTTGAGCGGGCGGCTGCGGTCCCCGATGACGGCGGCCAACCGCGCGCGGTCCTCAGGGCTGACGATGACGCTGACTGTCTGGGCCATGACCCCAGACTCGCACAATGCCGCCCTTGTGTGAATCCCTTGTCGGCGTCAATGCACTAGTAGCGCAAGCTGAAATCATCTCACAACCTATCGGTGGTCGACTGCTCTCCTTCGAACATACCTATGACCGGAAGGCATAAAGCAGCACTGAGATGGGTAGGTTTAGGTGAGAGTGCCGGGCTACACGATAAGAGTGCCTAACATAACCATCGTTCGACGAAGCGGAAGGTGATGAGGGCTGCGGCGAGGTGGTTGAAGGCGGCAAAGATATCGATCCGGCGTTCGTAGCGCACGGAGGTCCGCCGGAATTGGGCGAACCATGCCAAGGTGCGTTCGACCTTCCAGCGGTGCCGGCCCAGGCGCTCGGTGCTGTCGATGCCGCGCCGCGCGATCCGGGGAATGATGGCGCGTCCGCGCAACGCACGCCGGCAGCGCCGGAAATCATAGCCTTTGTACCGCTTTCAGCGTTAGCTAAAGCTCCCGCATGCAGCTTGGCGGGACGGCGGCGGGGCCGGCCGGCGCACTGGCGGATGGGCGGGATGGCATCGACGGTGGCCTCCAGCATCCGGCTGTCGTGGATGTTAGCGGCCGACAGGGTCACGGCCAGCGGGATGCCGTTGGCGTCGATGACGACGTGGCGCTTCGAGCCCGGCTTGTCGGTGGGACTATCGGGAATTCCGTGCTTGGCGGGGTTATCCTGAAACAGAAGGAGACCCTGAATGGCCCGACGCAAAGATCCTGTTATCCCTGACGCGATCCTTGACCAACTGCTGGCTGGAGCCGATGCGAAGACGGCATTCGACCAGAACGGCCTGCTCGACCAGCTGAAGAAGGCGCTGACGGAGCGGGCGCTGAAGGCGGAGCTGGATCATCATCTGGCTGGAGATGAGAGCGGCAACCGTCGCAACGGCTACGGCCACAAGACGGTGCTGACCGATGGCGGCTCGATGGGTCTGTCCATTCCCCGCGATCGGTCGGGGACGTTCGATCCGGCGCTGATCGGCAAATACCAGCGGCGCTTCCCCGGCTTTGACGAGAAGATCATCTCAATGTACGCACGCGGCATGTCAACCCGGGAGATCACGGGACACCTGCGGGAGCTCTATGGCATTGAGGTCTCAGCCGATTTGATCTCCACGGTGACGGACGCGGTGATCGAGGAGGTGACGGCCTGGCAGAACCGGCCGCTGGAGGCGATCTACCCCCTGGTGTTCCTGGATGCCATCCGGGTCAAGATCCGCGACGAAGGTCTGGTCCGCAACAAGGCCATCCATGTGGCGATTGGCGTTCGGGCCGACGGTGCCAAGGAAGTGCTGGGCCTGTGGATCGAACAGAACGAGGGCGCCAAGTTCTGGCTGCGCGTCCTGAACGAGTTGAAGAATCGGGGTGTGGAGGACATCCTGCTGGCTGTTGTCGATGGGCTGAAGGGCTTTCCCGAGGCGATCGCGGCTGCCTATCCGGAGACGATTGTTCAGACTTGCGTCGTTCATCTGCTGCGCCACAGCATGGAGTTCGCGTCCTGGAAGGACCGCAAGGCCATCGCCGCCGCCCTGAAGACGGTCTACGACGCTGTCGACGACAAGGCCGCCGAGATGGCCCTGACCGCCTTTGAGACCGGGCCTTGGGGCGAAAAATACGCGGCCATCGGCAAGGCCTGGCGGCGGGCGTGGCAGGAGGTCATCCCCTTCTTTGCCTTCCCGCGCGAGGTCCGGCGCATCCTTTACACGACCAATGCCATTGAAGCGTTGAACTCAAAGCTGCGCCGGGCGGTCCGGGCCAGGGGGCATTTCCCCAATGACGAAGCCGCGCTGAAGCTCCTGTTTCTCGTCTTGAACCGCGCGGAGAAAGACTGGAAGATGCCGCCCCGGGAATGGACGGCCGCCAAAGCCCAGATGGCTGTCATCTTCGGCGACCGGTTCGCAAAGGCGATGACCGCCTGATAGTGAACCCGCCCCGCCAAGCACGGAATTCCCGATAGTCCCACCGGGCCGAACCCGCTGGCAGAACGCCGTCAGGTCCGTCATGACTGCCTGGGCCTTGGCGCGCTGTTCGCACAGGCGGCGCTGTTGCTCGATTTGAAGGTCGAGGGCTTTGCGCTGATCGGCCAGTTGCCGGCGCCGCTCCTGCAATTCCTCCAGACTGATCACCTCCAACTGGTAAGCGTCGAGCAGACGCCGGTCCGCACGCGCCAGCCCATCCAGGCGTGTCCGCAGCTTCCGCTCGGCGTCCGAACCACGCGCCGCAGCCTGACCAGCCTCCCCGGCGAACTCCTGGAACTGGGCGAACAGCCGGTCGGGATCGCTGAGCAGGCCGACGACATGGTCCCAGACCGTCTTCTCCAGATCGTCGGCCTTGACCTGCGCCCGCGGACACGGCGAGGATCGGGCGGTCGACACGCAGTCCTTGCCGGCGCACCGGTAATACCCGAACTCACGCCCATCCGCCGCCTTTCTGGTGATCCCGTACATGGCCAAGCCGCACTCCCCGCAGGTCAGCAGACAGCGCAGCAGATAATTATGCTTCCGGTTGTTCCGGAATGACAGGACGGCATTGCGCGCCAGCTGGGCCTGGGCACGGTCCCAGGTGTCCTGATCGATCAGCGGCGGAACGGGAATGGCGATCCACTGCTCCCTGGGCCGGAGCCGGCGGGTCCCCTTGCCCGAGTAGGACGGCTTGCGGCTGCGCGGCTTGCGCGACGGCAGGTACTCGTAGCGGTTCGAATAGGCGGTCCCGGTGTAGACGGGATCCGACAGGATATGGTGGACGGTGGATGGCGACCAGGGCCGCCGGCCGCAGCGCGGGAACCAAGGGCCGAAGTTCAGCCGCCTCAGGATCTGGCGCAGGGTCAGACCCTCATCGGCGAGCCAGCCATAAAGCAGGCCCACCAGTTCGGCCTCCGCCTCATCGACGACGAGCTGACCGGCGGCGCCGTCATGGCGCGGCAGGTAGCGATAGCCGTAGGGCGCGCGGGGACCGATGAACTGCCCAGCCCGCGCCTTCTGGAGCTTACCGCGCCGGAAGCGTTCACCGAGCAGCGCTCGCTCGTACTCGGCGACGGCGCCCTGGATCTGAAGCAGGAGCTGGTCGCCCGGATCGTCGGAGATCGCGCGGTTGAGGAACTCGACCGCGCACTCCACCCGGCGGAACTCCTCCAGCAGGAGCACCTGGTAGGCGTAGCGCCGGGCCAGCCGGTCAGGGGCGAGAACGGCAACGACATCGACTTCCCCGTCGCGCACCGCATCGCGCAGGGCGTCCAGGCCAGGCCTGTCGAGGCGCGACCCGCTGTATCCCTCATCGCGGAACACATGGGCGTCGGTCAACTCGTGGTTCGCGGTGTTGGCCCAGGCGCGGAGGACGTCGAGTTGGCTGTCGATGGTTTGCTGGCGTTCCTGGCGCTCAGTGGAGACACGGGCATAGATGGCGGCGCGCATGGCGCTCCTCCTTCAATGATCGAATCGGGACTGTCGGAGCCGTCCCCTGGCGGTTCGGGCTGATCAGTCTGGAGCAGATGGCGATAGGCGCGGGCGAGACGGGCGGAGCCGTCGCGTGTACGGACGAAGACCGACCGGATCGTCCAGTCCCGCGCCGCCGGCGGGCTTCTGGTTCGCGGCATGGGCACACCTCGTTCGGATGTACCCTTCGCACCCTAGCACCGCCAAGCCGAGGGAGCCGGCGAGCGGCGGCGGCGCGTCCTGCTGATCGCCGCCCATTGGAACGCCACTCTGGAACTGAACCGCAAGGCGTCGATTGCGTTCGGATCGTGTGCACTCGGCAGCGCTGCCATGTCGCCTGGAACACGCGCTGGACGGCTGCCTTGATGCCCTCATGGGCGTCGGAAATCACCAGCTTGACGCCAGCGAGACCGCGACGCTTGAGCTTGCGCAGGAATTCGAGCCAGAAGGTCTCGGCCTCCGAGGCACCGATGTCCATGCCCAGCACCTCGCGCCGGCCGTCGGTGTTGACCGCCACTGCGACGGTCACGGCGACAGACACGATACGTCCCTGCTGGCGGACCTTGACGTAGGTCGCATCGATCCAGAGATATGGCCAGTCGCCTTCGATCGGACGGCTCAGGAACGTCTTGACCCGGTCGTCGATCTCTTCGCACAACCGGCTGACCTGGCTCTTCGAGATGCCGCTCATGCCCATGGCCTTGACCAGATCGTCCACCCCGCGGGTCGAAACGCCCTGGATGTAGGCCTCCTGGATCACCGCCGTCAGCGCCTTCTCCGCCATCCGGCGCGGCTCCAGAAATCCTGGAAAATAGCTGCCCTTGCGCAGCTTGGGGATGCGCAGTTCCACCGTGCCGGCTCTGGTTTCCCAGTCGCGATCCCGGTAGCCATTGCGCTGTGCGAGGCGGTCAGCCGAGCGCTCGCTGTGACCGGCACCGGTCACCGCCTGAACCTCCATCTCCATCAGCCGCTGGGCGGCAAAGCCGATCATCTCACGCAGCACATCCGCATCTGTGCCCTTTTCAAGCATCGAGCGAAGCGTCATCATCTCGTCGGTCATCGTGGTCACCTTGGATCAGGTATGTGTTGTGGTGACCAGACTTTACCCGAGAACCACGATGACCGCCCGTTCCGGGGCAGGCCCTCCGGTCGGCTACGCCTCCCTGCGGGCCTGCCCCGGAACGGGCGCTCCTACACCACGCCTGGGGACTTGATCGTTCGCGGGCGGCTACGACGCCGTACGGCGCTACATCACGCGGTGGAAGCGGCGCCAGCCGGCGGCGACGGCCGAGGCATTCGTGCCGCTGACCTTCGCACCGGGCGAGGCTTACCAGTTCGACTGGGCGGAGGAGTGGATCGTCCTGGACGGGGTGACGACGAAGGTGCAGGTGGCCCACGTGCGCCTGTGCCACAGCCGGATGCCGTTCGTGGCGGTCTATCCGCGCCAGACCCAGGAGATGGTGTTCGACGCCCACGCCCGCGCCGCGGCGTTCTACGGCGGCCTGTGCGAGCGCGGCATCTACGACAACATGAAGACGGCGGTTGACGCCGTGTTCGTCGGCAAGGAGCGGCGCTTCAACCGCCGCTTCGCCCAGATGTGCTCGCACTACCTGGTCGAGCCGGTGGCCTGCACGCCGGCCTCGGGCTGGGAGAAGGGGCAGGTCGAGAACCAGGTCGGCACGTTGCGCCACCGCCTGTTCATCCCACGCCTGCGGGCAGCGACGCTGGAGGAAGTAAACGAGCGGCTGCGCCACGCCGTGGAGGCGTGGGCGCGCACCGCACCGCATCCCGAGTTCCCCGACCGGACGGTGTGGGCGGTGTTCGAGGCGGAGCGGCCGGCGCTGGTCGCCGTGGCCAATGCCTTCGACGGCTTCCACGAGATCACGGCCAGCGCGTCGAAGACCTGCCTGATCCGCTTCGAGCGCAACCGCTACAGCGTGGCGGCGGCCGCCGCCGGCAAGCCGGTGCAGGTGCGCGCCTACGCCGACCGGCTCGTGGCGTGGTGCGACGGCACGGTGGTGGCCGAGCACCGGCGGGCCTTCGGGCACGGCCACACGATCTACGATCCGCTGCACTACCTGCCGGTTCTCGCCCGCAAGCCCGGCGCGCTGCGCAACGGGGCGCCGTTCCGGCAGTGGGAGCTGCCTGCGGCCCTGGCCAAGGTGAGGGCCCGGCTGGGCCGCTCCGACGAAGCCGACCGGCAGTTCGTCGGCATTCTCGCCGCCATCCTGACCGACGGCCTGGACGCGGTGGAGGCCGCCTGCCGCGAGGCGCTGGCGAGCGGGACGCACAGCCGGGACGTCATCCTGAACATCCTCGCCCGGCGCCACGACGTCACCCCGACGGCGCCCGTGGCAGTGCCGGCGGCGCTGACGCTGACGATCGAACCGGCCGCCGACTGCACGCGCTACGACGGCCTGCGCGCGGCACGGGAGGGCTGTCATGGAGCGGCATGAGCTGATGGCGATGATGGCCGAGCTCAGCCTGGCGGGAATGCGCGCGGTCTACGACGAGGTGATGGCCGACGGCCTGAAGCGGCAGCGCACCGTCCAGCAGATCCTGGGCGACCTGCTGGCCGCGGAGCGCGCCGAGAAGAAGGCGCGCTCGATCCGCTACCAGCTCGGCGCGGCCAGGCTGCCGCTGGCCAGGACGCTTGCCGAGTTCGACTTCGCGGCCAGCCCGGTGAACGAAGCGCTGGTGTGCGACCTGCACGACGGCGGCTTCCTGGAAACCCAGCGCAACGCCGTGTTCGTCGGCGGAACCGCTCTCGCGTCATAATGCCCACCTCGCTATGTCATTGAAAGTCAAGGGTCCGCTGATCCGGATCCTGTGTTACCGGACGGCGTGACGGCACGCCCCGGACCTCCAGCCCCGCCAGCTGGGCCTCGGGGATGGCCCAGGGAGCCCCCTTGCAGACCTGCCGCGCCTGGAGGATTCCGCTGCCGATCAGCCGGAGCACCGTCATCTTGCTGACCTTCAGGCGTTCCGCCGTCTGCTCCAGGGTCAGCTCGCCGCGCTCGGCCTGTTCGCCAGCCCGGTAGACGGCAATCCCGTGGGCGTTACGGAAGGTGCGGACCCGCGCCTCGGTCCACGTATTGCCCTTGCCGGTGCGCCGGCCGGCCCGGTTCAGGATGGCGGCGATGCCCGCGTCGGGCTGCTGCCGGGCCAGGGCCCGGATGAGATCACCCGTCTCGGCATCGGCTCCCCACCGATGCTGGCCCGTCCGGCTCTTCGCCACGCTCAGGCGGGTGTGATCGCCACCCTGCCAGTGGATCACCAGCTCGATGGTCTCGCCCACGACCTTGGTCACGATCTCGACGATGATCGTCCGCAGGATGCGCTTGCGCGTCTCCGCCGTGGCGCCGGGGTGATGCCACAGCGCCTCGACGTCGGCGCCGAGCGTCATCAGTCGGGCGCGCTCCTCCGCCGTGAGCGCCGCCGCCTGGCCGGAGTCGAGCGCCGCGAGCTGTTCCTCCAGGCGGTGAACCTCCACCAGCCGGTCATTCCAGCGCCGCTCCAGCTCGGCGGCGACGAGGCGGTAGTCGGGATCGACGGCATCGTACTGGCGGCGGGCCAGCTCGGCTTCGTAGCGGGCCTGGGAGAGCGCCAGTTCGGCCTGCCGCCGGGTCTCGCCGGCATTCGCCTCGCGTGCCTCGATCGCTTGCAGCGCCGCCTGAAGCCCCAGCGGGGCCAGGAAGCGCAGGGCCTCCGCCGCCACGGCGGCGTCGACCCGCAGGCCGCCGAACGAGATGCACCGCTCGGTGCCGTGGTTGATGTGGGCGCCGCGGCAGTTGTAGCGCACGCAGAACCCTTCCGTGCCGCTGTAGGACACATGGAGGCGCCGGCCGCAGTGGCCGCAGCGCAGCAGGCCGGCCAGTAGCGCGTCGCCGCGGCGCACCGCGCCGCGGGCCATCAGCCCCTTGCTGTTGGCGTTATCGGCGATCAGCTGCTGGTTCCTCTCGAACTCCGTCCACGAGATGTAGCCCTCGTGGTGCTCCGGGATCAACACCTCCCAGTCGTCCCGGGTCCGGCGATGGCCACGGACCACCCGCTTGCGCCCGTCCCGGACGGTGACCCGGCTGCCGGTCCGGCCGAACGCGTAGGCCCCGCCGTATACCGGGTTGGTCAGCATGTGGTGGACAGTGTTGTAGACCGGCAGCTTCCATACGGTGCGCGGGCTGTCGGCCACGGGATCGGTCGCCGGCAGCCGGATCTGCTCCTGGCGCAGCCACAGGTGGACCTGCCGGATGCTCTGGAACTCGGCGAACTTGCGGAACACCAGGGCGATCGCCTCGCGGACCCGCGCGTCCGGGTCCATCTCGATCCGGTCATGTCGGGTCTTGACGTAGCCGACCGCCACGCTGAAGAACAGCTCGCCGCGCCGCGCCTTCTGGCGCAGGGCCTCGAGTGAACGCTGGCGCAGCACGGCGAGCTCCATCTCACTCATTGTCCCCTTCATGCCCAGCACGAGCCGGTCGTTCGGGAAACGAACGTCGTAGACGCCGTCCTCGTCGGCCAGCAGGCATCCGACCAGGCCGCAGAACTCCAGCAGGGTATGCCAGTCCCGGCCGTTGCGGGCGAGGCGCGACGCCTCGAGCGCGAGCACGATGCCGACCCGGCCCTCGCAGATCGCCCCCAGCAGCCGCTCGAAGCCCGGCCGGGCGGTTCCGCCCCCGGAGCGGCCGAGGTCGTCGTCGATGACCATGACCTCGGACCAGCCGAGTTGGCGGGCGCGGTCGGCCAGGCCGTACTGCCGGCGCCGGCTCTCGTGGTTGTGCAGAAGCTGGTCCGGGCTGGACTGGCGCACGTAGACGTAGGCCTGTCGCGCCAGGTGGTCAGGCGTGATCTTGCTCATCGCTCCCCTCCGTCGCTGCGGCCTCGGCCGCCATGACCTCCGTCAGGAGCTGCTCCAGCAGCGGCAGGAGCCGCCTCGCCACCTCCGAGGGCAGGCTGGCCGCCAGCTCCGTCGTCCCGAACAGTTCCCGTTGCGCGGATACTCCGCCTCGTGCCATGGCGCCCTCCCTGATCCCAACCGGAGACCAACGATAGGCCGGCGTCGGCGGTCAGGCGCAGGTCACGCAGGACGGCCAGAGGGAAACGCGGGGTATCGCGAATGTCGGCGTCGCCGGCGGCGGGGAGAGTCATCCATTCCGGCACATGGGTCAGCGTTCCGTCCGGCTGCCGGACCACCAGCATGGTGACGCCGCGGAAGCTGTGGTGCCGGACAACGCTCACCCGCTCGCCGTAGCGCGGGTGAAAAGGATAGTGGATGGTCGCGTCCTGCCCCTGGTATCGGGCAGTATGCCGTCGTTCCGACGGGTTCCGGCAAGACGCACATCTGCATCGCCATCACCGCCAACTGCGTACGCCGCGGCGCGCGCGCCCGGTTCTTCAACGTCATCGACCTGGTGAACCGGCTGGAGGGCGAGGCTCGGGCCGGTCAGGCCGGCAAGCTCGCCGACCAGCTGACCCGCGTCGATCTGGTGGTGCTGGACGAGCTTGGCTACCTGCCGTTCTCCCAGAATGGCGGCCAGCTGCTGTTCCATACGCTGCTAGATCGTTATCCATACTGCTCTCCTCTGTGTCGGCCTGCTCCAATGGCGCACGGCGGAACGGGCTCGTTGCCGGCTGGACGCTCCTTCAGGCGCCATTCCCACTGGCCGCGGCCACGCGGGGTTCGGATGGGGATGTAGTCTCCCTGGCGGACGCGCGTCCAGACTGCGTCGCGCTCCAGGCCGGTGTCCTCAGCCACTTCGGTGAGCGTCGGCAACCCGCTCACGTCGGCGGAGCCGTCGAGCCGCGCGACGTCCGCGTCGGTCAACCGGATCCACTGCTTCGAACAGGGACAGCGCTGGTCGCACGCCAGGACCCCGTGCTGGACCCAGACCTGCACCAGCGACGGCGTGACGCCCAGCCGCCTCGCCGCCGCCTTGGCGGAGATCCGGCCGTCCGCCCGGGGCTCCAGGGGGCCGGTCTTGATCGGGCAGTCGGTCGGGATGCCGTGCTGCTTGCGCATGGAACGGACCCGCTCATAGGTCCAGTCCTTTCCGGTTCGCGTGCGCAGGCCCAGCACGTTGAGCGCTTGGGCGATCGCATGGTCGGGCAACTTCCTGGACAGCTCCCGGATGCGGGCGATCACCGCGGCGTCCGTGGTGGCATGGATGCCGATCGGCGGCAGGAACGCCGCGTGCGTGGAGGTGGCGCCGCCGGTCCACAGGATGACCACGTCGACCCGGCGCGTTGTGCGGTCGACCGTCACGGTCACGGCGGCCACCGCCAGACGCAGCAGTCTTTTGCGGTCGACCGGCATGGTCGTTTCCGCGCGCCACAGACCCGGCAGATCGGCGGCGATCCGTCGAACCTCCTCCCGTTCGGCGGCGCTCAACGGCATCAGGTCGGTCCGCCGCACCAGCGCATATTCGCTGTCCAACGCCTCCAGCGCGCCCAACGCCGTGTTCCAGCGCCGTTCCAGCTCCCGGGCGACCAGGCGGTTGTCCGGGTCGACGGCATCATACTGGCGTTGTGCCAGCGCCACCTCATAGCGGGCACGCTCCAGGCGTAGCTGCCAATGCCGGTCGACGGCCTCCTGCTCACGCTCGAGCGTTTCCAGGGCGGCCAGGGTGGCCTCCATTGCGACCGGCTCCATCGCATCGAGGAAGGCGGCGCTCACGATGGTGTCCAGCGTCCCGACCGGGCAGGACTGACACAGCGGTTCCCCGTAATCGACCTGGGCACGCCGGCAGTGATAGCTGTGATACTCCGAGCCGTAGCTCACCGCCATCCGACGTCCGCACCGGCCACAGACGACCAATCCGGTCAGCAGGGCAATCCCCTCGCGCGGAGCGCCGCGCCCCTTTTGTGCGAAGTTGTAGAGGTTGTCCTTCAACGCCCGGCGGTTGGCCAGGTAGGCGTCATAGGTCAGGTACCCCGGGTAGACATCGGGCACGACGATGTCCCACTCCGCCAAGGCGACACGTCGGTCGACCATCTCGGGCGGATCCCCGGGAACCGCTTCGCGCCGTCGCCGGCCGTAGACGAACACACCGGCATAAGCCGGGTTGGTGAGGATCTGCTGGATCATCTGGTAGGTCGGCCGCACCCAGGTGATGCTGCCGGCGGTGGCGCCGGTCTGCGCGCACCGCGGCAGAGCCAGCCGGTTCTCCAGGAAGTGGCGATGCACGGCCCGGGCACTGCGCAGCACGGCGAAGCGCTCGAACACCGTGGCGATCGCCAGGCGCACGGCGTCGTCCGGGTCCTGCACCACGACCCCGTCGGGCCGCCGACGGAAGCCGACCGGCAGACGAAGGGCGAGTTCTCCCCGGCGCGCCTTGTTCAGCAGGTTGCCCCGCATGCGGCCGCGCAGGATGTGCAGCTCGGCCGCGAAGAGGGTGCCCTTGACACCCAAGAGGAGAAGATCGTTCGGGTCGCGCGCGTCGTAGACCCCGTCCTCATCGGCGATGAGGGTGCGGAAGACGCCGCACAGTTCGATGACGCGATGCCAGTCGCTGTTGCAGCGGGACAGGCGCGACACCTCGGTGACGAGGATGATGCCGACCTCGCCCAGGCCGATGGCTGCGACCAGGCTCTGGAAGCCGGTCCGCCGACGGCTGCTCGCCCCGGAGAGGCCGAGATCCTCGTCAATGACGCGGATCTGTGACGCCGCCCATCCCATCTGTCGTGCACGCTCGGCCAGCTGGTACTGACGCCGGGTGCTTTCCTGATTGTTCTGCACCTGCTTCGGTGTCGACTGGCGGATGTAGACGATCGCCTGCAGTCGCTGATGGCGGGGTTCGATCTTGGGCGAGGGGGTCATGGGGCGTTTCCTTGCAAGCCATCCGGCCCGTCAGCCGGCGCCGAAGCAGATCGCTCCACAGCGCAACCATGGGGCTCTGGGCCTCCGGCGGCAGAATGTTCCACAACATCGGGATCGGGGTTGGCATGGCGAGCCTCCGCAGGCAGGGACGTGCGGCAGGCTTTGACCAACCGAACCAGGGCGCGCAGGCTTCCGGGCGTCAAGCGCAGGACCGGCATGATGGGTTCCTCGACACGGGCGGCTTCGGTCCATCCCAGCGGCATCATCTGCCGTTGACCATCCCTCCCCTTCAACGACCAGATCCACTCCGTCGTCACGTCGCAACCGCCGCACTACACGAACAACCCGTCCAAGCCAGGGATGGTGCGGTGCACTCACCCGGATCCATTCGATCTGAGTGGAATCTCCTGACGCAGTGTGTTGGTCGATGTAGCAAGCTCTATTCCCGGACGTCGGTGTTCATCACGACGAACCTGAGCTTCGCCGAGTGGCCGTCCGTCTTCGGGGGCGACACCAAGATGACGGCTGCCCTGCTCGACCGGCTGACGCACCACTGCGACATCCTGGAGACCGGGAACGAAAGCTGGCGGTTCAAGAACCGCTCCTGACCTTCCTTCCGCCCGTGCCTTGTCCGGGGGGCCCACAGGTTCCCTCCCACACGCGCCGCTACGTCGGTCATGACGGGCACTCCGCAGCGCGCGGGTCCCTCCGGTGGACTCCCTGGACAAGAGGTTCTACAACCAAAAGAATGGTTGGATATTGGACGCCGATGCTGGCTGGTTATTCGAAGCCGATTGACACGTGACCGCTCAGCGCGCCGTCCAAAGCCGGCCAAGCTGGCGGTCACCCCGGCGCTGCGGCAGTACGTGCAGGATCGTCTGGCCGGCACGGTCGTCACTCCGGACGGAACGGCGGTTCACGGGCCGGCCGTGACGTGGAAGGGCCGCCGTCACGGACCCCGGCAGGACCGGCGGTGGGCCAGGGCGTGGAGCCCGGAACAGATTGCTCGCCGCCTGCGGCTTGACTTTCCCGAGGACCAGACGATGCGCATCAGCCATGAGGCCATTTACCAGGCGCTGTTCATTCATGGCCGGGGAGCCTTGCGCCGCGACCTGACCGCCTGCCTGAGGAGCGGCCGGGCTCTGCGCGTTCCGAGGGCCCGCACCCGCAGACGGGGCAAGACCTTCATCGCCCCGGAGATCATGATCAGCCAGCGCCCGGCGGCGGTGGCTGACCGGGCGGTGCCGGGGCATTGGGAAGGCGACCTCATCATCGGCTTGGGAGGGTCGGCAATCGGCACCCTGGTGGAGCGCATGACGCGGTTCACGCTGCTGCTCCACCTGCCTCCGATGCCGGGTCACGCCAGTGGGCCGCGTGTCAAGAACGGGCCGGCGCTCGCCGGCCATGGCGCCGAAGCGGTCCGCGACGCCATCACGCGCACGATCACCACCTTGCCCGAGCATCTGCGGCAGTCGCTGACCTGGGATCAGGGCGCGGAAATGGCACAACACGCCCATCTGCGGATCGCCACCGGGATCCAGGTCTACTTCTGTGACCCTCATAGCCCCTGGCAGCGCGGCACGAACGAGAACACCAACGGGCTGCTGCGTCAGTACTTTCCCAAAGGCACCGACCTCAGCATGCATGATGCAGACACCCTGGCAGCCGTCGCGCTCGCCCTCAACACCAGGCCGCGCAAAACTCTTGGCTGGAAAACGCCTGCCGAGGCCCTGGACGAATTCCTCAGAGCCATCCATAAAGCGAAGCAGACAGCGGCTGTTGCGACGACCGCTTGAATCCGCCCAGTAGCCCTTCGTCACCTCTGAACCTGTATCATGCCGTGTTGCGAGGACAACCCTTCGCGGCGGAATTCCCCTTTATGATCGATCGTGGGTTACCCTCTGCCGGGAGCGCGCGTTCGGGCGGCAGCTCGACCGTCACCTCGGTGCCGACACCGGGCTCGCTCGACATCCCGACCGTACCGCCATGGCTCTCCACCAGCTGGCGCACCAGCGGCAGTCCCAACCCGGTCCCCTGGGCCGGACGCGCCCGCCGGCTGTCGGACTGCTCGAACGGCAGGAAGACGCGCGCCAAGTCCCCGGCCGGAATGCCGATGCCGGTGTCGGTGACGATGACCACTGTGTGGCCGTCGGCAAGCCGCTCCACCGCCACCTCGATCCGCCCACCCGTGGGCGTGAACTTGACCGCGTTGGAGAGCAGGTTGTCCAGGACCTGCCGGAGCCGCAGCGGGTCGCCCAATACCATCACGCCGCCGGCGACCGACGTGAGATCGACCGTGACGCCGGCGGCGCTGGAGGTTTCCCGCAGCCCCCGGATCGCCTCGGCCGCCAGCTTGTCCAGGGCGACCACTTCTTCCCGGAGCTCCAGCTTGCCGGCGTCGAGCTTGGCCAGGTCGAGGATGTCGTTGATCAGCGCCAGCAGGCGCTGACCGGAAAGGTGGATGTCGCCGACATACTCCGCCTGGCGGCCGGGCAGACGGCCGAAGATGCCGCTCGCCAGCGCTTCCGAAAACCCCAGGATGGCGTTCAGCGGCGTGCGCAGCTCGTGGCTGACATTGGCCAGGAAGTTGGACTTGGCCGCGTTGGACCGCACGGCCGCGTCACGTGCGACGACGAGGCTCTCGCTCAGGTCCCGGAGCTGCCGGTTGGTTGCCTGGAGCTCCTTCTCGGAGCGCATGTGGCTGCGCATCAGCCATGCCAGCGCCCCCACCAGCACGATGAAGCCGGCGCCGTAGCCCAGCAGCTTCATCTGGAAGACGCTGACCTGGTGCTGTAGCCGTCCGACGAGCGTGTTCTGCTGCTCTCCCATGGCAAGCTGCATTCGCCAGTGGATGGCCACCGCCTCCTCGGCCCTGCGGTCTGCCACTGCCCGGAAAGCGGCCGGATCGGTCCGGAGCAGTGGCAGGTCACGGTCGATCTGGTCGAGGACCCGCCGGACTTCCGCCGCACCGGCCTCGCGCCCGGCAGCCCAGGTGTACCAGCCGGCGCTGTCCGGCTCCGGGAAGGCGTTGAGCCGGGTGAACACGTTGTCGAGCCGAAGCACCACCTCCTCGATCACCTCCTCGATCACCTCCGGCTGACTGCCCGGCTCAAGGTCACGGACAGCCACCTGGAAGCGCAGCAGATCGGCGGAGAGTTCGCCATCGTACCGGTCCCCCGCACCACTGGAGACCTCGACCGAGCGCTGGATCCCGATCAGGTCGGGGATCAACATCGGCATGCTGCACAGCACCAGCACGAAGGACACCGTCCAGACGATCTTGCCCAGACTCATGAGAGACTTCCCATGCCTGCGGATCAGCACAGGATGCATCATGCCCATCAGAAATGTGCGAAACCTGAGGGATTATGCTTTACGGTGACTTAAAACTGTGTGAAGCCGAGCTCGTGTTAGAGCTGGCTCAGGAAATCTGAACATCGGGATTAGTGGAGTTTCTGCCTGAAAGCGGCCAGTATGCGTGCCGGACAGGAGAAGCAATGACAAGACGACCACGTCGGAACCACACACCGGCCTTCAAGGCGAAGGTGGCCTTGGCCGCCGTCAAGGGCGAGAAGACGCTGTCCGAGTTGGCGCAGCAGTTCGACATTCATCCCAACCAGATCACGCAGTGGAAGGCGCAGCTTCTCGACGGGGCAGCCGGGGTATTTGGATCGGACGATCGCGGCGACAGTCAGGGGCCGGCGGTGGATCTGACGGTGCTGCATGCCAAGATCGGAGCGCTGACGCTGGAGAACGATTTTTTGGCCGGCGCGCTCGGCAAAGCGGGTTTGCTGAGCGCAAAGCGATGATCGACCGCTCGCATGATCTGCCGATCACCAGACAGGCCAGGATGCTCAACGTCAGCCGGGGCAGCGTCTATTACCTGCCTCGGCCGGCCTCGGCCGCCGACCTCGCGCTGATGCTCCGGATGGACGAACTGCATCTGGACTTCCCCTTCGCGGGCAGCCGCATGCTGCGTGACCTGTTGACTGCCGAAGGTTTCCAAACCGGCCGCCGTCATGTCGCCACGCTGATGAAGCGGATGAGGATCCAGGCTATTTACCGCAAGCCCAACACCTCGAAGCCGGCGCCGGGGCACAAAATCTACCCATATCTGCTGCGAAATCTGCCGGTCACGCGTCCCAACCAGGTCTGGGCCATGGACATTACCTACATTCCCATGGCACGCGGCTTCGCCTATCTCGCTGCCGTCATCGACTGGTTCAGCCGGCGGGTTCTGTCCTGGCGGCTGTCGATCACGATGGAGGCTGGGTTCTGCGTCGAGGCGGTCGAGGAAGCCTTGGCCCGCTACGGCAAGCCGGAGATCTTCAACACCGATCAGGGCAGCCAGTTTACCAGCGCTGCGTTCACCGGCCTGCTGACCGACAACGCCATCGCCATCAGCATGGACGGCAAGGGCGCATGGCGCGACAACGTGTTCGTGGAGCGGCTCTGGCGCTCCGTCAAGTACGAGGAGGTTTACCTGAAAGCCTACAATACCGTGGCCGAGGCGCGGAAATCGCTCGCCAGTTACTTCGGCTTTTACAACTCCCGCAGGCCACATTCCAGCCTTGATGCATATTTCGGCTGAATCCGCCCTCTGATTTCGGGGGAAAGCGCCCCCCTGTTTCGGTTCAAACCGCCCTGCCGTTTCGGCGATTTCGCCCACACGTGGGAGTAGAGATGGGCGGCGTCTGATCCTGTATCGGCATCTACACTGGGGTCCTTGCGACAATGGGCAGGGAGGGTGGGATGCCGCGAGGGAGATCGGACATGCGACGCATCAGGGAAGTCTTGCGGCTGCGCGATGAGTTCGGGGCGAGCGTGCGCCGGATCGCGGCGGCATGCCGGATGCCGCGCACGACGGTGCGCGATTACCTGCGCCGCCTCGAGAGCGCGGACCTGCGCTTTGGCGACGTGAAGGAGTGGAGCGACGAGGAGCTGGAGCGGCGTCTGTTCCCGCCACCGCCGGCGCAGCCACGTCCCCTGCCGGACTGGGCAGCGGTGGAGCGGGACCTGGGCCGGCGGGGCGTGACGCTCCAACTGCTCTGGCAGGAGTATCTGGTTTGCCATCCCGACGGCTACCGCTACACCCAGTTCGTCCAGCGCTTCCGGGACTGGCAGGCCGCCCGGGCAGTTCCCCGGATGCGGCGCGACCATCTGCCGGGCGACGCGCTGGAAGTCGATTACGCCGGCATGACCCTGATGATCGGGGTCGGCGCCGATGCCCGCCCGGCGCAGATCTTCGTCGCCTGCCTGCCGTACTCCGGCTACATCTACGCCGAAGCGACCTGGACGCAGCGGTCGGAGGACTGGCTGGCCTCCCACGTCCGGCTGCTGGAGCACCTGGGCGGTGCTCCGGCCCGCCTGGTGCCCGACAACCTCAAGGTCGGCGTCAGCCACGCCTCGTTCTACGATCCCACCCTCAACCCCGGCTACCACGACCTTGCCCAGCACTACCGGATCGCCGTCGTCCCGACGCGGGTGCGTCAGCCGAGGGACAAGGCAGCGGTCGAGAATGCGGTGCTGCAGGTCGAACGGCGCGTGCTGGCGCCGATCCGCGACACCGTCTTCGTCAGCCTCGACGCCGCCAACGCCGCGATCCGGGAGCACCTGGCCATGCTGAACGCAGCACCGCTGAGCGGCGACAAGGACAGCTGCCGGGCGCGGATCCTGGCCGAGCGGGAGCGTGCCCATCTGCGGCCGCTGCCGGCGGACCGCTTCGTTCCGGGAACCTGGAGCCGCTACAAGCTGGCGCCCGATTACCATGTCGTGATCGACGGCGCCGCCTACTCGGTGCCCTACACCGCGATCGGCAAGACGGTCGATGTCCACGCGACCGCCGCCCTGATCAGCATCTTCCTGCGCGGGCGGCGCGTCGCCTGCCATCCCCGGGCTTCGGCCGGCAGCCGGACGACGCTGGAAGCTCACCAGCCGGCCTCCCACCGCGCGGTGGCCCGCTACACGCCGGAACACCTTCAGGCCGAGTTCGCCGCGGTCGGCTCGGCGGCGACCCTGCTGTTCGAGCGCATCCTGGCGGCGGCGGAACATCGCGAGCAGGCGGTGCGTGCCGGTCTCGGCCTGCTCCGGCTCGGCGGCGCCCACGGCGCCGACCGGCTGGAACAAGCCTGTCAGGCCGCCCTGGAAGCCAATGTCCGATCCTGGCGCTACGTCCAGCGCTGGCTCACCAGCGGCGGTCCGCCGCCAGCCTCATCCGACGGCTTGGGCGAGCACGCCAACCTGCGCGGCCCCTCTTACTACCGGAACTGAACAAGGAGACCCGAGAGCATGAAGCATCCGACCCACGAGGCTCTGCGCCGGCTGCGGCTGTACGGCATGGCGCGCGGCCTGGAAGACCTCGAGCGCCAGCCCGAGCGCAACCAGCTCAGCTTCGACGACCAGCTTGCCCTGCTGGTCGAGCGCGAGACGGCGGAGCGCGCCAACACCGCCCTGGCCAGCCGGCTGAAGCGGGCCCGGCTGCGCCAGACCGCCTGCCTGGAGGATCTCGACTGGCGCACGCCGCGCGGCCTCGATCGCACGCTGATCCGCGATCTGGCGAGTTGTCGCTGGGTTCGCGAGCACCAGCCGCTGCTGGTGACCGGCCCGACCGGCATCGGCAAGACGTTCCTGGCCTGTGCGCTGGGCAACCAGGCGGCCCGGGAAGGCTACGGCGTCTTCTACACCCGGCTGACGCGCCTGCTCGACGATCTGGCGACCGCCCGGCTCGACGGCTCGCTCGCCCGCGTCCTGCGCCGCCTGGCCCGCCTGGAGGTGCTGATCATCGACGACTGGGCCATGACCGAGCTCACTGCGGCTCAGCGGCTCGACCTGATGGAAGTGATCGACGACCGGCATGACCGTGCCGCCACGGTGCTGGCAACCCAGATCCCCGTGGCGAACTGGCACCGGTCGATCGGCGATGCCACTTACGCCGACGCGATCCTCGACCGCGTCGTTCACCGGGCATTGCGCATCGAGCTCACGGGCGAGTCCATGCGCCGGGTACGGGCGGCAGACCAGAAAACAGCCAGATCTGCAACGCCATCGTGACCCCTGGCACGAGCGACGATACCAGCATAAGATGAAAACGATGGATCACGATGCCGCCCACCCACCCGTCCCATGGGGCGGGTGGGCGAAATCACCGAAACGGTGGGCGGTTTGAACCGAAACGCCAGGGCGCTTTCGCCGGAATACGCACCTTTGACCGGCAAACACCCGATCAGGCCTACTTCACCCCGCTTCCGCAGATCGCGGCAGCCTGAACCCGGCAGGTGCTCCACTTATCCGCCGAAAAATCTGTTCAGACAAGCGGAGCCACCTCATTTACCCGAAACCCTACCGCTTTCGAAGGCGTGAAAGCCTCATCAGTGCTCGACATTCACAACACTTCATCGTCGGGATTTCGTAAATTATTAATAAATGAAAGCTAATTTAATAGCTTAGCACTTGCCCCGGATAAATGACTAAGAGCGTCTAACAAAACCTTGATGAGAGGCTGACGCCGCCTATCTGACGGGCATGGCGAAACCCCTTGTCAGCGATGAGCTGTGGGCGGTCGTGGCGCCGCTGTTGCCGTCCCGTCCGCCCCGTCCGAAAGGCGGTCGGCCGCCGGTCGATGACCGGGCGGCGCTGACCGGCATCCTGTTCGTGTTGCGAAGTGGCATTCCGTGGGAGATGCTGCCGCAGGAGATGGGCTGCGGCTCGGGCATGACCTGTTGGCGGCGGCTGCGCGACTGGCAGGCCTCAGGGGTCTGGGAGAGGTTGCACCACGTTCTTCTGGACCGGCTGGGCAAGGCCAACGCGATCGACTGGAGCCGGGCGGCGCTGGACAGCGCCAGCGTCCCGGCAAAAAGGGGGGCCGGGAGACCGGGCCGAACCCGACCGACCGCGGCAAGCCGGGCTCGAAGCGCCACGTCGTCATCGACGCCAACGGCATCCCGCTGGCCGTGACCCTGTCGGCCGCTAACATCCACGACAGCCGGATGCTGGAGGCCACCGTCGATGCCATCCCGCCCATCCGCCAGTGCGCCGGCCGGCCCCGCCGCCGTCCCGCCAAGCTGCATGCGGGAGCTTTAGCTAACGCTGAAAGCGGTACAAAGGCTATGATTTCCGGCGCTGCCGGCGTGCGTTGCGCGGACGCGCCATCATTCCCCGGATCGCGCGGCGCGGCATCGACAGCACCGAGCGCCTGGGCCGGCACCGCTGGAAGGTCGAACGCACCTTGGCATGGTTCGCCCAATTCCGGCGGACCTCCGTGCGCTACGAACGCCGGATCGATATCTTTGCCGCCTTCAACCACCTCGCCGCAGCCCTCATCACCTTCCGCTTCGTCGAACGATGGTTATGTTAGGCACTCTAAGCCTATGGCCGACACACTGATCCACGATGCTGCCGTCTCATCCTTCGGGATTGTCGAGGCTCTGACCCTGTTCGGAGAGGATGCCCATGAGGTGGGAGCCTATAACGTCATGGTCGGTGATCTGGTCGGGACGCTGTGCCGGCTTTCCGGTTTCGACACGGCAAAAACCATCCGCTGGCGGGAAGCGGCCAGGGTCCATGACATCGGTAAGCTCTGGGTACCGGCCAACATTCTGCTCAAACGTGGTCCGCTGGACGAGGCGGAGCGAAGGATCGTGCAGGAGCATGTCCGCTTCGGCTATGCACGCCTGCGCCACCTCTGCCCACTCGCCGCCGAAATGGCCTTGTCGCACCACGAAAATCATGATGGCACCGGTTACCCTCATGCTCTTAAAGGTAAGGAGATCCCGCTGAGCGGCCGCATGGTCCGCCTGTGCGATGTCTACGACGCGCTGCGCGCCGAGCGGCCCTACAAAGCCGCCCTGGCACATGAGGATGCCGTCGAAATCCTGCTCAAGGGCGATGCTCGGGTGACACCGGACATGTTTGACCCCGACCTCCTGTGCCTGTTTGCTCTCCACCATCGGCAGTTCGACGCATGCTTTAGCCGGCAAGGCCGCCGCAGGTAATCTGTGGAGTCTTCACAGCACCGCCGGAATATTGTGAAGACTTGCTTAATATATTCTTGCTTTAATCGCGATCAGACCGGATGCGGTATAACATGATCGGCAAGGTATAAAATGAACATACAGAGCATGGTAGGAGAGAAGAGTTCCTCAAGCTTCTTCGGCAACCTCAAAACGCGCACCAAGATCTATACCGGTTTCGGTGCCCTGCTGCTCCTTCTTTCCGGGCTCGGTGGAATGTCCTGGTTCTCGGCCCAGGACGGTCAGAACAATCTGCGAGCCTACACCACGCAGTCCCGAATCGCTGTCAGCATCTCGGTCGCGGAGACGGATTTCATCGAGGCGCGGCTGGCAGTCCGGCGGTTCCTCGCCAGCGGCGATGATGCCGACGTTGCCGAATTCAACACAAGCTGGGCCGACGCCGAAAACTCGCTCCTCGCGGCAAAGGGGTTGATGACGCATCCGGAGAATGTCAAAGCCGCGGACGACATCTTGGAATTGAAGGCAGCTTACGCTTCCTCTTTCAAGAGTGTGATCGAGAAGAGTGCTCGCCGGAATGCACTCGAAGGTGAGATCCTGAACGATGTCGGCGTCAAGCTGCGCAAGATGCTGACCGACATGCGCCTGGCGGAAATTGCCAGCGGCAATACCGAGGTGATTGCTGAGACGGCCCAGGCGGGAGAGAACTTCCTGCTGGCCCGGGTTGTCGCTGCCCGCTTCCTCGGTTCGAAGAAGAAGGAGGAAGCTGAACGCGTTGCCAAGGAACTTGACGGCGTCGATATTCAGCTCGGCAAGTTGGCCACGCATCTGACCGCCCCTGGACAGGGGGAACGGCTGAAGGATGCGAGAGTGCTGCTGGCACGCTATAGTCAGGGTTTCGCGGAGCTGGCGTCGCTGGCCTTGGAGATGGAAAGCCTGGTCAACGGTTCCATGGCCGAGACCATGGCTTCGCTCCGGGAGAAGTCCGGCAACATCCACGCGATATCAGCAGGCAGGAAGGCCGAGGTGGAGGCGGAGGCCACCGGTGACGCGGAAGCTGCCAAGACTACCGCTGTCGTGCTCTGCGCCGCCGCCGTCATGTTGGGCCTGGCATTCGCCTGGCTGATCGGGCGCAGCATCGCTATCCCCGTAATCTCCATGACGGAGGCCATGCGGCGGCTCGCCGACGGCGACACCGATGCGGCGATCCCGGCGGTCGGGCGCCGGGACGAGATCGGGCAGATGGCCGGCACGGTGCAGGTCTTCAGGGACAACATGATCCGCACCCGCGAGATGGAGCAGGAAGCCCGCGAGGCGGAGGTCCGCGCGGCAGCGGAGCGCAAGGCCGCGATGCTGAAGCTGGCCGACGGCTTCGAAGCCAGCGTCAAAGGCATCGTCGAGACGGTCGCCTCGGCCGCGACCGAGATGCAGAGCACCGCGTCGGTGATGACCCACACCGCGGACACCACCAGCCAGCAGGCGACCGCCGTGGCCGCCGCGTCGGAACAGGCCTCGGCGAACGTCCAGACCGTGGCGGCGGCGACCGAGGAGCTGTCCTCCTCCATCGCCGAGATCGGCCGGCAGATCAGCAGCTCCAGCCAGATCGCCGGCCAGGCGGTGGCCGAGGCCGGGCGGACCAACGAGACCATGAAGGTGCTGGTGCAGGCTGCCGAGCAGATCGGCCAGGTGGTCGAGCTGATCAACACGATCGCCGGGCAGACCAACCTGCTGGCGCTGAACGCGACCATCGAGGCGGCGCGGGCCGGGGAGGCGGGCAAGGGCTTCGCGGTGGTGGCGTCGGAGGTCAAGTCGCTGGCGACCCAGACCGCACGGGCGACCGAGGAGATCAAGTCGAAGGTGGGCGAGATCCAGGGGGCGACGGGCGGCGCGCAGGCGGCGATCGACGGGATCGGCCGGATCATCGGCCAGATGAACGAGATCACCACCACCATCGCCGCCGCGATCGAGGAGCAGAGCGCCGCCACGCGCGACATCTCCTCCAACGTCAGCCAAGCCGCGCGGGGAACCGACGAGGTGGCGGTGAACATCACCGGGGTGACCCAGGCCGCCGGGGAGACCGGAGCCGCCGCATCGCAGGTGCTCGGCGCTTCCGAAGGCCTGGCACGCGAGGCAGAGAAGCTGCGCGGTGAAGTCGCGAGCTTTATCGCAACCGTCCGGGCCGCCTGACCATTAGCCTAGCTGAACGAAAGCCTCCGCGGTGTTTGCTGCGGAGGCTTTTTTAACGGGCTCTGTCGGCACTATTCAAAACCCACCGTTGTCGGACAGGTAGTCAGATCTTCAATTGGTCGATTTTGGACCGGAGACCGCTGCGGTGTTATCCTCAAGCATAGTGCCCTACGGCGCGCACCCCGCCATGCGCTTCCTCCATCATACTGAGCTGCACTTTCTAAGTTTCACATAAAAAGACCGTAAAAATCGGCCATATACCTGCACGGAGGCAGTTCATGCACCTAGTCATGCACCTGGGTTACCTGTTCTTTTTGGGCTCCATTGCTCTCGCTCCCGTCCCGGCACTCGCCGTCCCAAACTACACCATCACCGATCTCGGCACGCTCCCCGGCGGTAGAGGCAGCGGCGGTTTCGATATCAACAATAACGGCCAGGTGACAGGGACCAGCGGGACCCCTACTGGCCCCCGTGCGTTCCTGTGGGACCCGGAGACCGGCATGCGGGACCTCGGGTCACTTGCCGGAAGCAGCGGCGTCAGCCAGGCCTTTGGCATCAACGACAACGGACAAGTCACAGGGTTCAGCACCAACGCAGACGATAGCCAACGTGCGTTCCTGTGGGACAGTGCCACCGGCATGCGGGACCTCGGTACAGGCGGCGGCGGCGAGAATGAGATAAGCGATGGTGCCGACATCAACAACAGCGGCCAGGTGACAGGAGCCAGCAACTTCGGCCCGAGCATCGTCAATGCGTTCGTGTGGGACCCGGAAACCGGCATACGGAGCATCGGCGCCCTAAGCAAGGAGTTTCCCGGAATCAGCGTCGGCTCCGGCATCAACGACAGCGGCCAAGTGACGGGAAGCAGCAGCGTTGAGAACTTCGGCAACCATGCGTTCCTATGGGACCCGCTGACCGGTATGCAGGATCTTGGCACGCTCGCGGGACCGACTGGCCGGGCGAACAGCTTCGGCGATGATATCAACGATAGAGGCCAGGTGACGGGAGGCAGCGGCACCGGTGTAGGCGTCTTCAATGCGTTCCTGTGGGATCCAACCACCGGCATGCAGGACCTAGGCGCCCTCGCCGAAGGGGTCTTCAACGCCGGCCGGGGCATCAACAACAGCGGCCAGGTGACGGGACAAAGCACTACTGCGGGCAGCGTCGACCGGGCTTTCCTATGGGATGGCACGGGCTTGTTCGACCTGAACGATTTGATCCCTCCGGAGTCGGGATGGACCCTCTGGAGTGGAGAAGGGATCAACGACGCCGGGCAGATCACTGGTTTCGGCGCCAATCCCAACGGCCAATTGAATGCCTTCCTGCTCACGCCGGTCACAGTCGCGGAGGTCCCGGAACCGGGAACGCTGGCACTGATCGCCGTCGGAGGCATTGGGCTGAGTTTGGTACGGCATCGCAGGCGCCAAAACGCCTAATGCACAATCTGAAGGTACGCTGCCTGTCCGAGACCCACCGTTATTCAACAGGGCATAGAGAACCTACTGGCGCTAGTACACTGATGCAAACAAGCGATGCACCGAGAGCGGCAAGAATGCAGTCTGAACACGATCTTGCAAGTCGCTTTCTGAATCTTTTTTATGCGTCAGCGCACTAGGACGTTTCCAACTGCACCGCATACGTCTAGATCTTCAGGAAAAAGCGCACCGAATATCCACGCCGACCCTGCCGGAACTCACAACGCCTGGATTTGGCTGCCTCATGACCGTGCCCTGCATGGGCATGCGCAAACGAACCAAAGTGCGGTGATTACATGGATTTACTGTCCTGTTTCAGTTAGTAATTTTTTTAATGCTTGGATGATATCTTCAAGTCGGACCGGTTTGGCCATGATGACAAGTGGGCGCCCAAACATTTTATTCAATTCGCCTGAAATTTCTGCGGTGATATACCCGCTGATAACCACAACAGGTAGCTTCGGGTAATCACTGCGAAGTTGTTGGATCAAATCATTGCCACTCATTAAAGGCATTCTAAGATCTTTCACCAAAACATCAAAATGATCATGACGCCAATGTTCAAGCGCTTTTTTCCCGTTAAGCGCCGTTGTGACGCGAAAACCTCCTTGAAGAAGTTCTTGCTCCAGAGCCATGATGGCGAGAACTTCATCATCGACCAGGAGGACATGAGGCTTAACAAGCATAACTAGCCTCCAGGCAGATAGTAACATGTTGGTGCGGCAGCGGATCGCCCATATTCCTAGCCATATAAAACATGTGACCTGAGTCGTACAGGCGAAACAAGCGCTAGCTGGTCTCGGCCACTTTCCGGAACAATCCTAGGGCAAATAGGTTATGCGTTCATCAACTGATGTATGATATCGTGACTTTCGGTGTTTGATCCCGAAAGGAGCATCGCGTGCGGTTTAGTCTGAGGATAGTCCTTGCTGCATGTCTTGGAGGTGTGGGGTTGACCTTCACCGTCGGGACTGCGGCCCTGCTCCAGGCTGAAGCAGGCAAGCGCATCCAGCACATGATTGGTGCGCAACTTCACCAATATGCCGGACAAGTGGCCGACAAACTCGATCGGGGCATGTTTGAGCGGTACCGCGACCTTCTCGTCGTGGCGAGTCTTGAGGTTGTCAGATCGCCGCAAGCTTCCCGCGACTCCCGGCGCAGCGTTCTTCAGCGACTGCAGGATACCTATCCCGATTACGCCTGGATCGGCTTCATCAATCCGGACGGCATCCTGGAGGCGGCTACCGGCAGGGTTCTGGAGGGTGCCGACGTGAACGCGAGAGGCTGGTGGAAGCAGGCTCTCCGGTTCTGTTGCAAAATTTTGATGGAGACGAAACTGTCGCAGGTATAGATCATCCTCAGGCGGCAACGTTGAACAGCGCGTTCATGAAGGCGGCTTGGGCGACGATGTCGTCCCCACCAATCCCTTTCACCTGTCCTTTTCTCATCATCGCCAGAGTTTCATAACCAACCAGGGTGCGCCACGCGGTTCGAAATCTCCTGAAACCCAGGCCGGGACGAACCAGCCGCTTTACTCGCCGGTGATCTTGTTCCACGATGTTGTTGAGATACTTGACCTGACGCAGCCTGGCGAAGCGCCAGAGCTGCTTGTCTCGCTTCATGTCGGCCACGGCCTTGGGATAGGCGGCGTTCCTGTCGACCGTGATGGTGCGTGGGTTGACCGTGTTCGGGCGGGCCAGGGCTTTTCTGAAGAAGCGCTTGGCTGCTTGGGCGTCGCGTCGGGTGCTGAGCCGGAAGTCGATGGTCTGGCCGCGGCTGTCGACCGCCCGATACAGGTAGACCCAGCGGCCCTTGACCTTCAAATAGGTCTCGTCGACCCGCCACGAGCCGTTCGTCGGGCGCAGATGCGGCCGCAACCGCCTCTCCAGTTCCGGCGCGTAGGCTTGGATCCAGCGGTAGAGGGTCGTGTGGTCGACGGACACGCCCCGATCCCGCAGCATCAGTTCCAGATCGCGGTAGGAAATCGGGAACTGCAAGTACCAGCGCACCGACCACAGGATCACCTCCGACGTGAACTGCCGACCCTTGAACGGGTTCTTGCGCTTCCGCATGCCGTGGTCGCTTCCCTCGCCCCAAAGCACGCCCTTCTATCCAATCCGCTGACCCGCGAAAAGCTGCAACAGAACCAAGGAGGCCCCATTCTCCAGCGTGATCATGCGACGCGGACGGAGTCCCGGCGTCCAAGATCGAGCATTCGGTTAAGCACCCGGGCGGCGACGGCAACCTTGGTAGCGCGGACCTGGTCGCTGTGGAAGCGCAGTCCATCACCGATGACCTGCTTCCAGCGCGCGAACTGGCCCTCGACACCGACCCGTTGATTATAGCCGCTGTCACGCTGCCAAGCCATTCGCCCCTTGTCAGCGATCGCCTGGATGTGGCCATCGCGCTGGGTGGGCTCGGTTTCCGCCGTGGCGCTGAGCACGGCATCAGCACGGGGTGGAACGATCACCTTCGCGTCCGGATGGCGCTCTTCCAGGGCGGTGTAGACGCCGGTTCTATCATAGCCGCCGTCGGCCAGGAAAAGCTCCATCGGTTCGGCGATCTGGTCGAGCAGAGGCTCAACCTGCGAAGCGTCATCGACGTCGCGGTAGGTCAGGATGGAGGCGACGATCCGGCCGGTCACCGCGTCAAAGCCGATGTGCAGCTTGCGCCATGACCGCCGCTTGCTGGTGCCGTGTTTCTCGACCAGCCATTCGCCCGGGCCACCCAGCTTCAGCCCGGAACTGTCGACCAGCAGGTGGATCGCTCCACCGGTGGCGCGGGTCTGCGCCGGCAACTCCAGCGTCCGGGCCCGCCGGCGCAGCGCCTCGTTGTACACCACCCAGTTCGTCACCCGCCGCTTCGGCCGCGGAATATGGTGGCGGCGAGCAGCGTTGGCTTTATGCGGCATGAAGGCGGGATCCGGAACATCGAAACAGGTCGTCCCTTACGCGATCCCGCATATCCCTGCAACATCTATGGACGGCCCCCGCCTTGCAAGAGCTTCCTGGAACGTTGCGACATCAAAAGCCGGTTGCTGCCATCTATTCGGCCTGTTTATGCAGTCCGCAGGACTGCTGGCCCTGATGAGATCCGCGGATCGACACCCAATCACGCTGTCGAGCTGTTTCGCTCGCTGTTGCAGGCGGGTTCTGCCAATCCCGGTCCGACCTATGGTGTCATCACGTCGCGAGTGCCCTCGCAAACCGAAGGTGAGGGGGTGGCCCTGGTCAGGGAGCTGACCGGGCGGAACTGCTCATCCAGTTCTTCCTTCTGACAACCTCTTTGTTCGATCAGCGGGACCACCTCTCCGCCCCGACCTGTCTTTATCAGGAGCGCCGCGCGCAGCGAACGGCAAGGCTGGCCCGCCAGGGCCACCACCGAAGGCGGCTCGGCCTTGCCGGAGCGAGCACGGTGCTATCCTGGCTCTGGTCGGGATCCCCAGTGCGGATGGCGCCTTCATCGCTGCCTCACGCCGTCGCCGGTTCGGCCGTCATGGCAGGCTTGCGGTACTCCTCGCCGCGCGCCATCACTGCCCAGGCGATCCGGGCCAGCTTGTTGGCCAGCGCCACCACCGCGACGTTGAAGGGCCGCCGCTTCAGCAGCCCGGCCAGCCACGGCGACTTCGTGCCCTGCCAGCGCATTACCGCCCGCGCGCCATTCACCAGCATCCGGCGCAGATAACCGTCGCCCGCCTTGGAGATGCCCCCCAAGCGCTCCTTACCACCGCTCGAGGTCTGGCGCGGCACCAGGCCGAGCCAAGCCGCCAGATGGCGGCCGGACTCGAAGACCGTGGCGTCGCCAATCGTCGCCGTCAGTGCGGTCGCGGTGATCGGGCCGATGCCGGGAACCGTCATCAGCCGCTGGCAGACCTCGTCCGCCTGAGCCTGCTCGGCCAGCCGGGCATCAAGGTCCTCGATCCGGCGTTCGGTGTCGCGCAGTTGGTCGACAAGACTTTGGAGAACGCTTCGTGCCAGAGCGGGAACCCGGGTGTCCTCCGGGTCGGCCACCACGGCGGTCAGCTGCGCGATCTTGCCGGCGCCCTGGGGGGCGATGATGCCGAACTCGGCGAGGTGAGCGCGCAACGCGTTGATCAGCTGGGTCTTTTGAGCAACCAGCGTCTCGCGCACCCGGTGGATCGCCAGCGTGCTCTGCTGCTCCTCGCTCTTGACCGCCACGAAGCGCATGCTTGGCCGCTGCACCGCCTCGCAGATCGCCTCGGCGTCGGCCCGGTCGTTCTTCTGGCGCTTCACGTAAGGCTTGACATACTGCGGCGCCATCAGGCGTACCGTGTGACCAAGCCGGGCAATCTCTCTCGCCCAAAAGTGCGACCCGGCACAGGCCTCCATCCCGACCACGCACGGCGCCAGGTTGGCGAAGAACGCCAGCACCGCGTCCCGCCGCAGCCGCTTCGTCACAACCACCTTGCCCTGAACATCAACACCGTGAACCTGAAACACCGACTTCGCCAGATCGAGACCGATGAATGCCGCAGACATCGCACAATCTCCGTGATGAAGGGGACCTATCCGCTACGTGGCACTGACGTGCCAGATGCGGGAGGGTCGCGGTAGGGACAGCTGTTTCCAGCCGCCCCCCGCACAGATCCCGGCGTGCGGTGCTACCGCACCGGGCTCCTACCTTGGATGCTGACGAGGAACCGTTGCTCCGGCCAGGGATGCAGGATGCGTGGTTTGGGCAGGTAGCGGTCGGCGATGCGCTTCATCCGATCCCACGGCAACCGATGCTTCTGCCCCCGGCGCCGTATGGCGCGGAGCCATCGCTCGATCACGTGGTGCCGGAAGGCGGAGACCGCCGATCCGCTCATGGGCACGGCGTAGTAGGCCATCCAGCCGCGCAGGACTTGGGCGAGCCAGGTTCCCTGGACATCGACCCCGTCGTGGCGGGTCGCCCGGAGGTGGTCCTTGATCTCTCGCAGCTTCGCTCGCATCCGCTTTCGGATCGGCGCCCGTCCCAGCACGAAGCCTTTGCCACTTCGTTGGGTTGCGCAGTAATGCGTAAATCCCAGGAAGTCGAAGGTCTTCGGTTTGCCAAGTCCACGCGCTCGTCGGTTCGGCACGGCGTACCGACCGAACTCGATGAGCCGTGTCTTGTCGGGATGGAGCCCCAGCCCGAACCGGGCGAGGCGGGCCGCGAGGTCGGCAAGGAACATCTCCGCGTCGTGCTGGTGCTCGAAGCCGACAATGGTATCGTCCGCATAGCGCACCACGATCATGTCGCCGGTCGCGTGACGGCCTCGCCATTGTTGCGCCCAGAGATCATAGACGTAGTGAAGGTACACGTTTGCAAGGAGTGGCGAAACCACCGAGCCCTGCGGCGTCCCTTCCTGCGTCTCGATCCAGAGCCCCTCTTCGAGCACCCCTGCCTTCAGCCATTTACGGATAAGCCGGACGACCCTGGTATCACCAACCCGATGTTCGAGGAAACGGATCAGCCAGTCATGGCCGATCGTGTCAAAGAACGATCGGATGTCAGCATCCAGTATCCAGTTGATCCGCCGCTTCCCGATCCCGTACGCAAGCGCGTCCAGCGCGTCGTGCTGTCCGCGCCCGGGACGGAACCCATAGCTGAAGCTCAGGAACTCCGCCTCATAGATCGGCGTCAGGATCGCCACCACCGCCGCCTGGACGATCTTGTCCTCCAGGGCGGCGATGCCGAGCGGCCGTTGCCGGCCATCCGCCTTCGGAATGTACCGTCGGCGGGAGGCCAGCGCGCGGTACGCTCCCCGGTGGACACGGGCGTGGAGGTCCGCGAGATTGGCTTCCAGATCCTCCGCGTAGTCGGCCCATGTCACGCCGTCGATGCCGGGTGCGGCGGTCTTCTTCAGGCTGAAGAACCCCGCCCGCAGCACGTCCACGCTGACGTGGTGCAGGAGCGCAGTGAGCTTTTCCTGTCTGTTCCTGGCAACAGCCTCTCGTATGCGGGCCTGCGCACGTGACACGGCTTCCCGGCTCTGCGTCCGGATCGTGGTTTGCGGGTCCGCATTCTCCTTGGTCCCGCCCCTTCGCTCCACCGGCTCCGCCGCGGCCATGGCCGCCGTGTTCGCCAGCTTCTCCGCTACTACGGGCGAGTCCGACTTCTCCGGGCCGTTCATCGGTGGCGACGACCTCCGGTCTTCCCACCGCGGTCTGCGTGCGGCTCACGCAGACGGCCCCGGAGATCTCCCGGTTCCCGTGCAGGAGGCATCGACGCATGCCAGGGTCTACGACGACGCGGGGCCGTCCGGCGTCTCGCGGTCGCGACGCCGGGCGTGTTGCCTTCTGCCGGACGGAGGGCATCGGCACCCCGAAGGTGGCTTTCGCCGCTCAATGGCTGGCCTACGTGTTCCCCTGTCAACGCTTCGCCCCGACCCTCACGGGTCGCGGCGCATGACTCGGGGCCGGTGTGGGTCGCTACTCCTTCACCGTAGAGGACTTTCACCTCAAACCTCCTGCCGGTCTCCCGGCGCTCCCGTCCATCTCATCACGCTGCCGGTGGCGCTCGCCCTCCTCTCCCCTGCCTTGGCGGCTCAGACCGGATGGGCCATGGCGAACTCGTCGAGCACGAGGTGGACCCACTCGTGGAAATGGACCGCCTCGACCGACGTCCCCGGCAGCTTCGACCGGAGAGACCTGTCGGCAGCCTTGCGCCGGGCCAGGTTCAGCCATCGCTGGCGCTGCTGGGCCACCATGTTGCTGAGCGCGAACATGGCCCTGCAGTTGGGCTGGTCCAGGTCGCGGCCCAGGGCTTCGGTCCAATCCGCCGGGCGGCCCTGCTGCACGGCCAGGACCAGGTCCCCGAACATGGTGGTCAGCCAGCGCTCGAACACCCGGGCGGGCCGGTCGACCTTGACGCCGTGCCGGGCGCACCATTCCGCCCAGGCCACCACCAGGTCGTCGATCGGCGCATGGCCGTAGTCGGCGCGCAGACGCTCACGGGTCTGGGCCGTCAGCCTGCGGGCCAACGCTGCCGGATCGATCTCGCAAGCCGGATCGACCGCCGGCAGGTCGAGGGTGAGCTGCCCCGGCAGGTCCTGCGGCTCGGCCTCCATCTTGGCGGGCGGAAGAGCGCTGGTCGGCCCCTCCACCACGAAGGTCACATGGGTCCGCCGTCGCGTCCGCTCGTCCGCGATCAACTCGTAGCGGACGCGGAAGGCGGCATACCGGTTGATCTCGTCCACGGCCACCTTGAGCACGCGACGCTCGAATGCCGCCCACGAGTCGTAGCTCGTCGCGGCCGCGTTCAGCACCTGCCTCAGATCACCCACCGACACCGTCCAGGAAAAGGTCTCGCGGTCGGCATTGGCGCAGAGCAGTTGATAAAGGCGGTGGCTGTAGCCGGAGGTGAGCTTGGCCAGCACCTTCAACTGCACCAGGAACCGCTCGCCTCGCGTGGACATCAGCTTCTCCAGTTCGGGACTGAAGCGCCAGTACACGATGCCCTGGTTCTCGGGCACGTCGGACAGGGTGACGAGGCTGATGTTCATGTGGCGGAGATTGTCGTCGCCCGGCGCGAAATAGCCGATCGTGATGACCGACCCCTGCAGCTTCCGGGCCGCGGCCAGCAGGCTCTTGTTGCTCTTGTGCCCTTCCCATCCCATCGCCCGCTTCATGTCGGTCGCGAGCGCGGAGTAGAGCATCGTGCCGGGAGACGACTTGCCGCTGGCGACGACGCTCACCACGGCATCAGTGGCATGGGCCAGCATGGCGTCGAGCAGCTTGCGGTCGGTGACCGACAGCTCGGGATCCACGACCTCGATCAGTTCCCGCACCTTCAGGAAGCTGGGGTCTCCGTGAATCCAGTTCGACACGGCCAGCGGGCTGGTCCGCATGGCTGGATCCGGCGGCAGGACCTCCGGCACCTTGCCGGCGCCGGTCGATCCGGTAGCGCCCCTGCCGCAGCCGCCGAGGGCGGCATCGAAACTGTCGGTATCGAAATCCTGCACGAGAACCTCTCCCGGGCCCCGCTCCATCATGGCCCCCAGGACGTCATGGTGACCCGTCAGGGGCCATCCTGACAACCCGTCGAAAGGTGGCGGGTTGCCCAACATGACGCGCCGGGGGCCATAAAGGCGCCAGCAACGCCGAACAGGGCGAGTTCGAGGCCGGCCAAACCCCCGCGTCAGCCCTTTCCGGGGCCATCACGGCCTCCTATACGTCACGATGACCTGTTCGGGTCCATGATGGCGCCCGCGCAGGACGCCCGCGCACGTCGATTCGGCGAGTGCGGTGGAGTGTCGATCGCACCGCGCCATCCTCAAACCCCCTCGTTCGCGACCATGGCTGCCGCCCGAAAGGGTGATATCGAAATGTCACAACGGTTTCGACGTCACCGACGCCCCGGACCCATCAGGGTGACGTGTCCGAGGGGATGATGGCTGATGCTCCGGGATTTTTCGGATGCCATGATGCCCCCGGACACGTCACTCCCGGTCACAGGGAGGCTTTCGGAGCCATCATGCCCCCGGACACGTCACCGTGACGTGGACGGGGGCATGATGGCGCCTCGGCCGAGCACCCCGGGTGTCGGTCGAACCCAACGACCCGGTGTCCAGGATTATTCCAATCGACGCGGAGCAGCGATTCGCAGGGTGACGCGACGGGGGGGTTGATGGCAGGCGGAAGGTCGCACCACCATGCCCCACGGCCCGTCACCCTGACGCGGGCGACGGCATGGTGGCAGGCGCGCCGGCGCCTTTATCCACCCCTGACCGTCATCATGACGCGGTGGGGGCCATACTGGCAGGGCAAAACCGAACATCGGCGTGTGAATCGGACGGAAGATCCCATGAGGGATGCGGGCCATCCGGATGCGGTCCTCACTCCATGACCGGTCCCGGCAGCCGAAGGATCGCCGGACCGGACATGGTCAGGATGGATTGCGCCGGGATGACGACGGCCCGTCGTCCCGATCGACGACTTGAAAGGATTTGCTGCATGGAATGCCGTTCCAGGCAGAGGATCGGGCTCGTTCCGGCCCGTTATCTGGACCATCCCGACCTGGGCGCCGCCGACCTGGCCGTCCTGTTCGTCCTCTGCGCCCATGCCGACCGGCACGGTCTGTGCTGGCCTTCGCAATCCACGATCGCCGCCAAGTCGAAGCTCGACCGCAGTACCGTCAACCGTATCCTGGCGAAGCTCGTAGACCTCGCGTTGATCGCGAAGGGCCGACATCCGAACCCGAGGATCCGCACCTGCACATACCGTCTCGCGGGGCATGAAGCCCTGTTCCGGATCTTTTCCGATAACCTGGACAACGGGCCCGAAACGGCAGGCCCTCTCCCTTCGGAGGATCTGTCGGCGGAGGCTGCTGTCGTCCAGCGCGATACAGAACACCTTGAACAACAAACCTCTCCCCCTGAACGCGCTGATGCGCGAGAGGCGGGGAATTCCGGGACCGGGCAGACGGTCGGGTCGGGAACGGCGGTCCTGGACGAGGATTGGACTCCCGACCCGTCCGACCTGGTATTCGCCCGCGACCACCGGAGCGACCTCACGCCGGAAGACATCGCCCTGGTCGCCCGCAAGTTCATCCTTCATCACGGCGGCAGGCCGCTCACCGACCCTTCGAGCCTGTTCCGCCGCTGGCTGCTCACCGAAAGGAAGACGCATGCATGCCCCAACGCTTCCCGCGACCCCCGACGCCCTGCCCCGCGCTCCGATCTCCCCCGAAGCCGCGCTGCCCAGGGGCCTGCCGGTCAAGCCCGATTTGACGCCTGGGCTCGCGCGGCTGCTGAACGCCGAGCGCATTACGCTCACGACGCCTGATCCGGGAGACGACACGGCGGCCTGTCGGCCCGATTTCGTGGGAACCGCCGAGAAGCCGTGGCACCCTGCTCCCCTGCCCGCCCGTCAGGCCGAGGCCGCCCGGCGGATCCTGGCCGGGTTCGACGACTACCTGCGTCCGCAGGATTGGGACGAGAACGGCAGGGCCATGCGTGCCATCGCCGTCTTGTTGTCCAGATACCGGCAGGCCGACAGGCCTCCTGAAATGGAGGAGGATATCGCCGCCGAGTGGGGTGAGGATGTCGAGGAATACCCGCTCTGGGCGGTCCAGGAGGCCTGCCGGCGCTGGCGGCGCGATCCGAAGAACCGTCGGGCTCCCCATCCGGGAGAATTCCGGACCCTGTGCGAGTCGCTGGTCCGAGATGCCCGGCAACAACGGGACCGCCTGAGGCGCTGCCTGGAAATGCCCGCCTCGCTGCAAGCGCCGAGACCGCTTTCGGCGGAGGACCGCGCCGCCCTGGAGGACCGCCGAAGAGCGGAACGGCAGGCCGAGATCGCCCGTTTCGAGGAGATCAAGGCCCGGCTGGTGGCTGAAGGCAAGTGGCCCGGCAGGATCGCCGGCACCCCCCTGCCCTCCCCCGACGAGGCTGCCGGTCCACCGCCGGATACGGCATCGGAGCGGTCCGGCGGACCGCTGCCGGATCGCTCAGTCGCCGACGATGTCGACTCCGTGGTGCGCAGTGCCCTGAACCCCGCCGCCCTCCAGCAGGCGGATGCTGTCCTCGACCTCCGCCAGGGCGCGGCGGAGACGGTCGCGCTGGGCCTTAAGCCGGCGCAGGTCGAGGGTGCCCTGGCGGGGCTTGGCGGCGCGCAGCGAGCGCTTGAACTCGATGATGTCCTTCCGGCCGATGTCAGGCCGCACGAGACCGGACTGCCGGGCGCGCTTGATCTCCTCGTCGGACAGGGTGGTCAGCTGGTAGGCGACGGAATAGGAGGGCGGAATCTCCTCCTCGACCAGCTTCCGCTCCTCCACCGCCTTGGCGATGGCGATCATCTGGCTGGCGATCGGGCGCGAAAACGGCAGACCCTCTATCAGCCGCTCGAAACGCCCCGGCTGATCCTCCAGCTTCTCCAGCGCATTCAACAGGTTGCGACCGATCGCCAGCACGCGCTGGCGGGTTTCACGCCAGAGGCGGTCGAGATGCTCCCGAAACGCGTCTGCATCCTCGGGATCGACGATTCGGTCGAGGCCGGCGTCCGGCGAGGCCGGCGGGGAACGGGTCTCCTCCGGGTCGCCAATGAAGGAGAGCGCCCGGGTGTCGGCGACGGCGGCCTTCTTCTTCGCTTGGGTAAGACTGACCATCAAAGCCTCATTTCGTTACGGACGAAGTGCCACAGCCCGATGCAGTCGTCGCGGCCCTTGGCATTGTCTATATCCACTGCGGAAAGGCCCTGGTCGGCGAATGAATGGATGTGTTCGAGATCTGGGATGTCCACCGGGCAGAGACGGCCCTCCTTCAGGAGCAGCTTCTTGGCGTCGCGGAACGCCACCGTCCCGCGCTTCACGCGGTTCATGACGAACGCGGCCTCCTTGCCGTAATGCTTCATCACGCCCATCCAGGGTATGGCGGAGCGGCGATCATCGAAGGTCATTCCCGTCGGGAGCAGGACGAAGTCCGCCAAGCCGATTAGGCGGATCACTGCGTCTCGGTAAGCCTGCACGGCGTTGGGCGTGTCGATCACAACCAGGTCGTAGCCGGTCAGCTTGCCGATCTCCTCCGGAGCAGTCGTGATGTCCATCGGGAAGCAGTCGAGCTTCGCCAGAGTCTCGTAGCCGGACTCATCCCGCAGGGTATGCCAGGCGGCCAGGCTTCTCTGGTCATCGGTATCGACGAGCGCGACCTTCAGTCCGTCCAGGCTCGCGGCGACCCCGACGATGCGGCTGCATCCGGTCTTGCCGATACCGCCCTTGCTACCGGAAATGAGCAGCTTCCGGGGAAGCTTCAGCGGCTCAACGGACACTTCTTCCGGTGCCGGCGTTCCACTGGCTTTCTTCGATCTGGGTTTCTTCATCATGACCGCATCGTCCACCGTGGACACCCCTTGGTGATTGGCATTCCGGAAGGTCTTATAGGAAACGGAGACTCAAAAACAGAAGCATGACATGCTTCGATGCAGTTCACGGCCCAGTGTGTCCCGTTTACCCGGTAAACGGAGTCGTAGCGGCAGGGACCTCATGAAAGATCCGCAATGCTGCACAGGACAGCCGACGGGTCCAGCGGGCCTGTCGTCGTGAACAGGTTGATCCCCGACTACGGATGTCGATCCGGGTCAGGGCTCTTGCCCGCACCGAACCCCGTCGTGAAATTGATGAAATTCAATGCATGGAGTGCGACGTCGGCGGTCCTGATGCCTTCCAAGGTCACGCGATCGTATATATAGTCGGCGATGCCGACGGCTTCGACGTTGGGACCGTGACTGGGATCAGGATAACCGGTCTCCCGCAGGGCGTATTGAAGTCCGAACCCGCCACAAGCCGGAACGAGAACTTCGCAGATCTCTTCCGGCACCTCGCGGCATCCTCCATGTCGACGGGGCCGTACCGAAGGTGGTTCGTGGGCAGGACCTCTGGGGTATCCGCAAATAACCTTTCAGATGCCCGACCTCCGCGGCGCTGGTTTAGAGGATCAGAATACCGGCAGCGCCCACGCCGACGACACCGATGCTCTCTCAAACTTTCTGGCGTAAAGCCCCTGGTTCCCGAGAGAATGCAGCGGTCGTAGCCCTGCCACGCGGAAGCGGTATCGGCTCAGCCGAATCCGAACAATCCATGTCCGCAGCCATTCTGCCGCTTCCTCCGTCATCGTTCTGTCGGACCGCCGTCTTGGTCGGATCAGGCACGGAGACGCGCTGCATCGTTCCGGCATGCGGGCAGTCGGCACCGTACACCGGCTTCAATGAACGACGCCGGAAATCTGCCAGGTGATCGTGTCAGGACGAGCATTGTAGCCGGGCGGGCACCGATCCGTGATGCTGCGCCTAGCGTCCCGTGAAGGGCAGGGCCACACCGTCGTTCGCAAGGCGCTTTCACGGATCGCCCTTCAGAAGGCGGTCTTCTCCGTTTACCTGGTAAACGGAGAAGACCGCCGTCGGTAGAACGTCGGATCCGCTGCTCCTTCTGACGAATGAGTTGGCGGCTCTTTCCGTGAACCATTCCTGAAGCAAGCCGCGGGCGCGTGGACCGGAATCTTGGGACCCCGGTATCTTCGATTCCGCATGGCGCCGATGGTGCTGCACAGTGGTTCTGACAAGTTCCAAGGAGCCGAGTGCGGTAGGTCAGCCTTCGGCCGAGGCCGACTTACGGCAAATCAAACAAGGCCACCGTGCCGAGCCAGCAGGCCGTCTGGTCCCTGCAGGACTCCGTGTTCGGATCGCTTGGCGTCCGGGCCAGGGATCGCCGGACGGGTTCGCGGGATCATTCGGGACGCCGGGGCTGGCCGGTCTCGCGGATCACCGCGTCCCCGCGACCGCGCACGTCCGGCAGCAGGGCGGTGCCCAGCCCCGGCGCGGTCGGTGCCTGCACCATGCCGTTCACGATCACCGGAAGGTCGGTGACAAGATCCCGGTACCACGTGGCCAGGGTCGCCCTGACGACTTCCTGGAAGATTGCCGTCGGGGCGTGCAGGCCCAGATGAAGCCCGGCCATCAAGGTCACCGGCCCGGTACAGTCGTGCGGCGCCAGCGGCTTGGCGTAGGCCTCGGCCAAGGTCGCGATCTTGCGCCCCTCCGTCAACCCGCCGCACCAAGCAAGATCGAGCATGACCACGTCGACCGCGTCGGCTTCCAGCATGCCCCGGAACGAAACGGCGCCGCCCAGCGTCTCGCTGCCGCAGACCGGCACCCGCGTTCGACGGCGCAGATCGGCCAGGGCCTTCGCATCGCTCATCTTGGCGATCGGGTCTTCGACCCAGAAGACGTCGAACTCTTCCAGCGCATGGCAGATCCGAAGGGCGGCGCCGGCACTCCACAGGCTGTGCAACTCGCACATGATGTCGATCCGGTCGCCCACCGCAGCACGGATTCGGCGGAACGGATCGATCCCGGCTTTCAGGTCGGCCAAGCCGATCATGTGGCCGCCCGATACCTCGGCGTAGATGTCGAGCGGCCAGATCTTCATGGCCGTGAATCCCTCCGCCAGAAGGCTTTCCGCCAGACTGCCGGCGTCGCGCATGAAGGCGATCTGATCGTCATAAGGCCCGGCAGGGGCGTCCGTGGCGTGGACGGCGCGCCGCGCGACGCCGCCGCTGTTGTAGGCATAGCCGGCGCAGGTGTTATAGGCGCGGATTTCCGTTCGGACCGCCCCGCCCAAAGCCTCGTGCGCTGGAATTCCATGGCGCTTTCCTGCCAAGTCCCACAGGGCGAGATCGATGGCGCTGGCCGCGCGCATCTCGGCTCCAGTGCTATGGAAACCCAGGTAGGGCGTCATCAGATGACGCGATACCGCTTCGATGCGGCGGGAGTCGCGGCCGATCAGCCAGGGGGCGACCTGCTCGTGGATCACCGCCTCGACGGCCTGGGCTCCTCGGAAGCTTTCGCCGAGACCGGTCAGGCCTTCGTCCGTTTCGATCTCGATCCAGATCAGGTTGGGCCGCTCCGCGATGCGGATCGTGCGGACGCAGTGCACCTTCGACATTCCTGCTAACCCACGTGGATGTTGTTGCCTTGGAAGACAGCCTACCACCACGGTCGGCCGCAATCGATCCGGGTATGGCGGTGCCGCCGACTGGGCATGATTGCCGCTGTCGGCACGCGGACCCATGCCGACGGCGTTCAGGAAGGGGACCGGATCCCGGCCAGTCCCGCGAGCGTGCGTTTGGTCCGCGCGATCGCCCGATCGGTGTCCGCCAGCAGCGCATCCAGATCGACCGGCATGTCGGGCTGGTGTCGGCGGGGCAGGGTGGAGAGTTCCAGCACCGGCCGCGGCGGCTCCGTCATATCCAGTTCGGACTCCGGCACCTCCCGGAGCGGCGGCCGGCCGATCAGGCCGGCCTGCGGGCGGCGAGGCCCGGCAGTGGCCAGACGAAGCGGCGCCAAGTCTGGCAAACCGTACAGGCGGTGGGTTCGCCGGCCGGTCAGTTCGACCGCGACGCCGAGGCCGACCAGTTCGTTCAGCGCCGTCGTCGCGGCCGGGATGCTGCGGCCGAGCACCCGCGCCAACTGGGCCGGCCCGAGGGTCGGCGAGGACGCCAGCAGGGTGACGGCGCGGGGCAGGGGAGAGTCGGAGCGGACCGCCCGGCGCCGGCCCTGTGCAGCCGGCAACGGCAGATCGGCCCGCCGCTCCAGGGCATCAAGGGCGTTCAGCCACGCCCTCTCCATCGTCCGCAGCAGACGGACACCCTCGTCCGCCTCTCCCGCCAAGGCGTCGAGGATCGCGACGAGTGGCCGATCACCGGTGGCGCGGTCATCGCGCAGTGCGGCATCGCCGGTCAGGTTGGGACATAAGGACCGCATCAGCCCGCGCTCGACCAGCAGTCGCGGGATCGCCGCCCGGATCGCGCCGCGGTCGTCGGATCGCTCCAGCCAACTCATCATGCCGGCGGCGGCCGTCCACAGCACCGGGCCTTCGGCCGGTCCGGAATGCAGGTGCGCCAGTGCCGTCCCGACCGCCGCCTCCAACTCGGTCCGCTCGCTGTCGGGGTTCTCGGCCGGCGGCCCGGCAGGGTCCGCCGCGACCGCCATCAGGCGGTGATGCCGACAGGCCAGCAGGTATCCCGTCATCTCGATCGAGCGGTCGACCAGCGACTGGCGGCGGTCCACGTTCAGCCGCAGGCCCTCGATCATGGCACCCAGACGGTACGGGTCGATGCGATGGCCATCGGTCGCCGCATGCCGGCAAACCGAGGCGAGGCGGGTTCGATGCCGCCATGCCAGCGCCAGCGGATGGCCGGTGACGGCGCTGTCCAGCCGACCGAGCGCGGCTGCCGCGCGCTCCAGGGCTTGCAGGCCGACACTGTCCCCTAGCATCCAGCCGGGATCATGAGACATCGTGCGGCAACGCTCCGGTCGGGAATGGTCCGCCCCGTCATGGACTCTCCTGCGGCTGCTCTCTCAAGGTTATCAGCATTATCCTTTAGAACAGCCGTGTTCCGCCGTCAATCGATCGCGACCCTTATGCCGACTGCCGTTTCCTGTGAGGGCTGTCGCTGTCGGGAGGCTCGTGGGAGAAGCCGGATTCCGGGGAATGGATCATGCTGAATGTCCCGAGCCGATGATGCGAACGCTCGCCGTTCGGGCACGGCATCGCGCCGCTCCCCGATGCCGAAACGGCCTCGCGACTTGTTTCATGCCGGCTGGCGGCGCCGTCCGGCAGCACGGGGCATACACGCACCCAAGCCCGCCGCAACCCTCCGGTATTTCACCAAACGGCCGATTGCAGACGTCTGTCAAATTGGTAAAATAGTCCAGCAGGGCGCTCTTCCGGTTACAGGGGCGTCCATCACCGGAGAGGATGCAATGGCGCTGATCGGGTACGCCCGCGTGTCGACCGACGAGATCCGCGAACGCACCAGGGCGGGTCTGAAGGCCGCCAGGGAGCTCGGGCGGATCGGCGGCAATCCAGGTCTCCGGCTTCGCTCCGAGACGGTGATCCGCGCGGTTCACGGTGCCCGCGATGCCCGGCGCGATGCCGACGTGCTGCGCGTCGCCGACGACATCCTGGCCGAGGTTCGGGCGATGCGCCCTGCGTATCCCTGGGAGACGGTTGCCCGCACCCTCGCCCGGAAAGGAGCGCGCCGGCCCGATGGCGGCCCGTGGACTGGCCCGGCGCTGGCCCGTGCGGTGCGCCGGCTGGCGCGAGACGGCTTTGTCGATAAGGCCGTGCTGGAGCGGACGCCCCGACGGCGCGACAGCGACGATCTAGTCACCTTGGTTGCAATGGCTGTCCGGACGTTGGAGATCCCGACGCTGGCGAATATCGCCCGCCATCTTGAACACCTGCATTGCCGCACGCCGCGTGGCGAGACCCGCTGGTCGACCTCGTCGGTGCAGAACCTGCTGGCCCAGGCGGTCGCCCAGGGCCTGCTCGAGGACCGGCCCTTACCGGCACCGGACACGCCGCGCCGCCGGGGCCGTCCGCCGAAGTCGCTCCGGCCGGCCGGATGACCGACGCGCCGGCGGGCCAGTGTGGGGCAGGGGCTGCGAGACATACGCAGGGCGTTCTTTGCCACCGCTCGAGCGCTGGCGCGGCACCAGGCCGAGCCACGCCGTCAAGCGAAGGCCGGGCTCGAAGACCGTGGCATCACCGACAGCCGCCAGTGCGGTCGCGGTGATCGGACCGATGCCGAGGGCCGTCATCAACCGTCGGCATACCTTGTGATCCAAGGCAGCACGATGGTCCGGTCCAGCCTGCCCTGAACCGGCAGCGCCCTCCCAGCAACCAGAATACCAGGAGAGCCGCCATCATCGGTGCCGGTGTGCCGGGTTCGGGTATATCCGTACGCACGGACGGCATAAGCAGGAAAGCACGCGCCTGCCCATTGATGAAGCCATAACCGGTGATCTGCCCTGCGTCATTGATCGCGCGGGCCTCTTCGAGGACGTCCCACCCCAGGTCCGGTGGAACAAGATCGTTCAGATCGAGCATGCCGAACGCCGGATCCCAGAGGAAGGCACGCGTGGTTCCGTCCGCCGGTTCGCTGGTGCCCGTAACTTGGCCGCTGGCGTTGATATCGAAGCCGGCACTCCCTCGGCCGCCGAGCGTGCCGAGTTCTTTCATGCCGCTCGCCCGATCCCAGACGAAGGCCCTGTGCGGAACCTCGATCGTTTCGGTCTCTCCTGTGACCTGACCGAGGGCATTGATGCCGTAGCCGGCGCTGGCGGACGGAAAGGGTGCCAGCGTGCCGAGGTCCTGCATGCCGTTGGCCGGGCTCCATAGAAATGCACGCGGAAGGACTCCTTCCGCGGTTTCGCTCGATCCGGTGATCAGGCCATCGGGATTGATGGCCGAGCCGGAGCTGTATCCACCGCCGAGGGTGCCGAGATCCTGCATGCCGGTTTCGGGATCCCACAGGAAGGTGACGGAGAGGCCGTCAGCGTTCTGACTCTGCCCCGTCACTTGCCCGGCATCGTTGATGTCGGCGCCTGAACTGCCGGACCCGCCGAGGGTGCCGAGGTCTTGCATACCGTTCACCGGGTCCCACAGGAATGCGCGGTTGTTCCCGTCCGCGGCCGTGCTTTCTCCCGTCACCTGCCCCCTGGAGTTGATGCCGGTGCCTGAGCTGTATTTCTCTCCGAGCGTGCCGAGGTCGTGGATGCCGGTCGCGGGATCCCAGAGGAATGCGTGCGGAGGGGCATCCTGGGCGATATGGCTGTATCCCGTCACCTGCCCGTTGGCGCTGATATCGTTCCCGACGCTGAGCCCTCCTCCAAGATCCCCCAGATCGACGATCGTGTAGGCCGGAGCAGCATATGCGAGGGCGGGAGCTATGGCGGCGGCTCCCAGGATGGGCAGGTGATATCGGCGCAAGGTTCACCTCCGTCGGGTGGGCTGACACCGGGAACGGCGAAGAGCAAACGCCGGCGAACAGCGACATGAGCACTGCTGACTGTTCGCCCCCCTCATGGACTCCATCGCGATACGGGGGCGAGGTCCGCATGCCTGCGCGACAGCCATCCCTTCTCGCCCCGTGCCGCCCAGGGCATCCGCGTATAGCTCTGTCCCACCAGAACTCCAATGCCAAGGATGCCGGTCAGCACCAGTGCGAGGCTGCCGGGTTCAGCTACGTCGAGGGAGGAAGGATCAAGCACCCAGGTTCCGGTCGAGAGACATCGCTGGAAGCATGCTCCATCGGAGCCGTATTCGGCTGTCCAGAACGGCGCGGAGTCGGTTGACCCAACCAACCTGAACCCGCTGAACTCGCCCCTCAGCGCAATGCTTCCGGATGGCGTGAGTCCTTCATCGAAGGCGATGTTGGCAAAAATCTCGAAGAACAGGCCGCGATTCTCACCAAGATCCAAGCTTATGGTCCCTCCGCCGATATCGAGGATGGAGAAGGAGAGGCCGAGAATGTCGGGATCCAGGTCCACATCACCGTCCCCATCCCCGTTCGGATAGAAGAACCTTGGCCAATCATCAGGCGATCCCGCCGGGGGCTGACCGAAGCCCGTGAAATCGGATAAGGCTCTGCGGGCACGAACAGCCTGTTCCGAGAACTCGATCTGCCCCGCCATTTCAACGCCCCGCTCTATGCTTTCGGTGCGCCAGTTGTATATGACGGCCGCATCAGCTTGCGTGACAAACAGGGCTGCAAGGCCGATCGACATGACTGCTGCGTTGAACATGATGTCTTCCGCCCGATTTCGTTCTCTTCCATAGACTCTATCAGAATACGATAGATGAGTAACGACTAGAGCTATACCCGATCAAGTAGACTCGTCCCGGGGCAGCCGAACCGATGCGCATCGTGGCGAGTGGAACGGCAGGCTGATTGAACCGAAGCGGTCCCCGATCGGGTTGAAACGCTCTAGTCCTCGCAGCCGGCCGTTCCACTCGACGCACTGTGTTGCGCCATGGGCGCAACCTACGGCTCGACGCAGGGCGGAGGTGATGCGGGCCGACGGTCGTAGGTTGCGCCCGTGGCGCAACGCATCGGATCAGATGTCTCGAGCGGATCGACCTGTTCGGGCACGGCTCTAGCACTGCTGGAACGGAAGAACGGCTGGCATTTCGCCGAGGCGGTGGGGGATGTCTTGCCCGACGGCGTGCAGGGGAAAGGGGTTCCAAGCCCAAACCCTCGAAATTTTTGAAATCCTCTAAATTCAATGGGTTGGGCTTCCTGGCTTGATTGTCTCGGCTGTTTTTCAGTCGTCCCAGAAGCCGTTGAAGCGATCGGCCGCCAAGTGGGTGTAGACGACGGTGTGCTGGATGTTCCGGTGGCCCAGGTAATGCTGGATGGCGCGGGTGTCCTGGCCGTCGTTGGCCAGCTTGAAGCCGGTCGAGTGCCGCAGCATGTGCGGATGGATCGGCATGCCCAGCCCGGCCGCTTCGCCGGCGCGGGCGACCAGCTTACGGAAGGTGGCCTCGGTCATCGGTGCCTTGCGCTCGGAGACGAAGACGTAGGGCGTGTCCGGATGATTGCGGAACAGCCGGCGCAAGGCTCGGATTTCCGGACCGCGTAGGGGATGGGTGCTTGGCAGCCCGTTCTTACGACGGCGCACATGCAGCAGCCCCAGGCTCAGGTCTACCTGCTCGCGCCGCAGGCCGACCAGTTCCGAGACGCGCAGCCCATGGCGATAGGCGATCAGAATCATCGTCGCATCGCGGTGGCCATGACGTCCGAGCCGTTGGGCGGCTGTGATCAGTCGGTCGATCTCGGTCGGAGTCAAGTGCTCCCGGCTGCGGCGCTCGGCATTGGGTTGTTTCGGCGGCGGTCGCACGGTAAACAGACTTTCCCGAAAACGATCAGTGGCGCGGTGGTTGCCGGCGCCTTCCGGACCAAGCCCTACCTGGGTCCGAAACAGGTTACTTTCCCGAAAAGACACTTTATAGGGAAAGTCCCAGCCCAGTCCATCCGATGGAAACAACCGCGTGCCCGACCGACCGATGCGCGCCGACGGCAGCAAGCGGCTGACCGTCCTTTCCGAGGCCGAGAGGCTCGCTCTGTACGGCCTGCCCGACTTCGACGACTTCCAGCGAGCCGAGTTCTTCGCCCTGAGCGCCGCTGAACGCGCTCTGGTCGACCAGCGCAAGGGGCTGGCGGAACAGGTCTGGTGCCTGCTGCAGATCGGGTATTTCAAGGCCAAGCAGGCCTTCTTCGGCTTCTCCTGGCCCGACGTCCCGTCCAGCGACATCGCCTTCCTGATGGAACGCTACTTTCCGGGAAGCGCGCTGACGCCGCAGCCGATCCGCGCCAACGAGCATTACGCCCAACGCCGGGAAATCGCCGGGTTGTTTGGCTATCGGCTCTGGGCGGACACGGACCGGGCGGCGGTCGTCGGCAGGGCCGGCCTTCTGGCGAAGCGGGACGTGGCCGCGACCTTCATCCTGACGGAACTGCTGGCCTTCCTGGCCACCCGGCGCATCGTGCGCCCAGGTTATACCACGCTGCAGGGCATCATCAGCGAGGTGCTCACGGCGGAACGCCGACGCCTGGAACACCTTGTCGAGGACGGGCTGGACGAGGAGGCGCGCGCCGCCCTGCAGGGCCTCCTCGTGCGCGAGGACACCCTCTCGGAACTGGCGGCGCTCAAGCAGGACGCCAAGCACTTCGGCTACCGCATGATGGCGATGGAGCGCCAAAAGCGCACCACCCTGGCGCCCTTGCACCGGGTCGCGAAGACTCTGTTGCCCAAGCTCGACATCTCGCAGCAGAACGTCGCCTATTACGCGAGCCTCGCCCATTACTACACGGTCTACGACCTGCGCCGGCTGAAGCCCGGCCAGACCCACCTGTACCTGCTGTGCTATGCTTGGCAGCGCTTCCGCCAACTTACCGACAACCTGGTCGAGGCCTTCGGTTTCCACATGGGGCAGATGGAAGGGCAGACCAAGGAGGAATCGGAGGCCGCCTTCGTCCAGGCACAAGCCGGCCGGCAGCAGGAGGGATCCCGGATTGGCCGCGTACTCCTGCTCTATGTCGACGACACGGTCGACGACGCCACGCCGTTCGGGGCCGTCCGCCACCGGGCCTTCACGATCCTGCCGAGAGAAGCGATGCTCGGCGCCGGCCAGAGGCTGTGCGAAAAGCCGGTCAGCCAGCTTGAACTGCGCTGGCAGGCGGTGGACCGCACGGCGGCGCGCTGCAGGAAGCATCTGCGCCCGCTCGCCATGGCGCTCGAGGTCTCGGCCACCACGGCGGACAATCCGTGGCTCGCCGCCTTGCGTTGGATGAAGGGCGTGTTTTCCCGTCAACAGCGCCTCGCCCAAAGGCCCTTCGGCGAGCTCCCGGAAAACACCATCCCCGACCGGCTGCGTCCGCATTTGCTCGACGTCGATGACGATGGCAAGGCGACCGGCCTGCGCGGGTACCGTTACGAGTTCTGGATCTACCGGCAGCTCCGCAAGCGCCTCGCCACCGGCGAACTCCACCTGGACGACAGCGTCCGGCATCGCCGCTTCGGTGACGAGCTGGTCGCGTCGGACCGGGCGGCGGAGGCGCTCCGGGATCTCGACAGTCCCTGGTTGCGCCAACCCGTGGACGCGACGCTCGACGGCTTGTGCGCCGACCTGCATCGACTTTGGTTGATCTTCGACCGCGACCTGCGCCAAGGCAAGCTCAAGCACCTCGAGTACGACCCCGGGCGCAAGACCCTGTCGTGGCGCACTCCCAAGGTCGACAAGGAGGAAGCGCTGCAGGCCGCCTTCTATGCCCGGCTGCCGGCGCGCGGTATCGCCGATATCTTCCGCTTCGTGGACGAGCGCTGCCGCTTTCTGTCGGCGCTGACCCCACTGCAGCCCCGCTATGCGAAGAGGATTACCGACGACGACAGCCTGACGGCCGTGATCCTTGGTCAGGCCATGAACCACGGCAACCTGGGCATGGCCGAGACCAGCGACATCCCGTACCACGTCCTGGAGGCGACCCATCAGCAGCACCTGCGCCTGTCGACCCTGAAAGCAGCCAATGACCGGGTCAGCAACTTCATCGCCGGCCTCGGCATCTTCCCCTTCTACTCGTTCGATCCGGCAGTCCTGTACGGCAGCGTCGACGGCCAGAAGTTCTCGGTCGCCGTGCCGACAGCCAAAGCGCGGCATTCGCGCAAGTACTTCGGCACCGGCAGGGGCGTCGTCGCCTACACGCTGCTGGCCAACCACGTGCCGCTGGAAACGGAGCTGATCGGCGCTCACGAGCATGAAAGCCACTACGTCTTCGACATCTGCTACCACAACACCTCGGACATCGCACCGACTACCATCACCGGCGACATGCACAGCATCAACCGCGCCAACTTCGCCATCCTCCACTGGTTCGGGCTGAAGCTGGCGCCGCGGTTCACCCGCCGGCAAGCACAGCTCAAGCACCTGTACTGCGGCAACCCGATCGAGGACTACCAGGACTGTCTGGTTCAGCCAGCCGGCCGGATCGACCGCGCGTTGATCGTCGCGGAGAAAGCCAGCATCGACCGGATCGTCGCCACGCTCGGGCTCAAAGAGATGAGCCAGGCCATCCTGGTGCGGAAACTGTGTGCCCTGTCCCCTCACGACCGGACCCGCAAGGCGGTCTTCGAGTACGACAAGCTGATCCGCAGCCTTTACACGCTCGATTACCTCCGCGACCCACAGCTGCAGCGTGACGTCCACCGCTCCCAGAACCGCATTGAGGCCTACCACCAGCTGCGCGCGGTGCTCACCCAGGTCAGCGGCGGCAAGCAACTGATCGGGCGGACCGACCTCGCGATCGCGATCAGCAACCAGTGCGGCCGGCTGGTCGCCAACGTCATCATCGCCTACAACTCGGTCCTGCTCTCGACGCTGCTGGAGCGGTACCGCCGGGAGGACGACCGCAAAGCACTCGCACTGCTGCAGAAAATCTCCCCGGTGGCTTGGCAGCATATCCACTTGCTCGGGCACTACACGTTTCGCGGCGGCAAGCACGCGATCGACCCGGAAGCCCTGCTGGCGAACGTCAGGTTAGGCTAACCCATTGATCGGCAAAGCTTCCAAAAATTTCGAGGGTTTGGGCTTAGAACCCCGGAAAGCGGCGCCCCGGACGGCGCCGGGCGGTCAGCCACACTACTCCGACGTGGCAATTACGGCAGCTCTGACGTTACGCGCCGTATTCTACCAAGGGTTGTAGAAGACCAAGGGGCTGATCGCTCCGCTCCTCCGGTTGCTCGGCATCGACCTGCCGGTTCCGGATCCCGTCAGGGCCAGCGCAGCTATCTCTCCATCCTTGACCGACGGGATCGGAGCCAATAGCTGCCGGCGCAGCCTCGTGTCACTGGCGGACCGATCCACCTGCTGGTCGACAGTTCCGGCCTGAAGCTGAGCGGGCCGGGCGAGTGGCTGGTCGAGAAACTCAACACCAGCAGGCGGCGAACGTGGCGCAAGCTGCACATGGCTTCGACACGGTGACCGGCCGGATGGTCGCTTCCATCCTGACCGACCGCTCCATCCCTGACCCGATCGCCAACCTTTTCCAGCTCCGCCGATACCATCGCCCGGCCTTTGGCTACCGCGCCGCCCGTGCCTCAGGTATCCAGGCAGCCGCCTTTCGGTGCGACCGTGATGCGGATCAATTCGTTGTCACCGCCGCCGAAGACATTGCCGCCGGTGTAGGTCAGGCAGCCTTCGTTCCTGTAGATCACCTGGAGCCGCTGGGCGTCGTTGCCGAAGTAGAAGGGAATCCAGCGCTTCCCGGTCTCATGCCGGATCATGTCGTCCGGTGCGCCGATCAGGCTCGATACCTCGCGCATGGTCATGCCGATCTGGAGCTTGGCGAAACGGCTGCTGGGTGACGGCGTGCCGATCACCTCTCCTTCGAAGCTGCCGTCGCGGGACTTCACGATGCGTGCGCCCGGTTCGGAAGGGGCCGCCGATGCGTTGGCGCCCTGCGTGGAGGTGCGGGCCTCCTGTTGGCTGGCACAGCCCGCCAGCATTGTCAAACCGGCCATCAGGAAAATGATCGCTCTAGTCGTCATGTCGTTCCCTCAGTTGTCTCCGCCCCGGCGAGGGGGCGTCGGGCGCCGACTATCGGTGAAAAAGCGACCGTCAGCATGCGAGAAGATGGATAACGACTACTGGTCAGGAAGCATGGATACTAACGGGTGGAGCGGAGGGCGATGGAAGTTGCTGCCGGTCCGGTCCGTCCATTCGCCTTTTCAGGAAAAGCCGCTGCCGTCCTTCCGTCCGCTGTAGTTCCTGAACAGGTCGAACTCGGCGTCGCAGCGAACCTGTGCGAACCCGGCATGGGTCATCGCCTGCGTGATGACCTCCGGCGCCACGCACCGGTCGATCGTCTCCCAGTAATAGCGCATCAGCGTGCGGCCGCTCGCCCCGCCGCCCGTCAGCCGCGACAGCAGCGGCACGGCCCAGCCGAGATAGGCGCTCATGGCGTGCCGGGTCATCGGGCGGGTCGGGCGGCTGATCTCCAGCAGCAGCACCGTTCCGCCCGGTCTCAGCACCCGGTGGAACTCGCGGAACGTGGCCGTCAGGTCGGCGACGTGCCGCAGCGCGTAGCCCATGGTGATGAAATCGACGCTGGCGTCGGCCAGCGGCAGATCCTCCGCCAACCCCTGGATCAACGGTATGTCCAGCGACCGCCGCGCCTGGGCCAGCATCGATTCGCTGAGATCCAGGCCGATCACGTCGGCGCCGGAGCCGCAGAGCCCGACCGCCTGGCGGGCGACCAGCCCGGTTCCGACCGCGACGTCGAGCAGCCTCATGCCCGGCCGGAGCCCCGCCCGCCGCAGGCAGTGGCGGCGGTACCAAGCGCCGGAGCCCATGGAGAACAGCCGGTTGATCCGGTCGTAGTGATGGGCCGTCTCGTTGAACAGGTGACGGACGAAGCCAGCCCGCTGTGTCTTCCGGCCGTAATAGTCCGGCATCACCGGATGCGGCTCGACTGGCTCCGCGGCGCTGCGTTTCCGATCGTTCGACACCGTCAAGGCTCCCGATGATGAGACGTCGTGGTCAATCCAGCAGCCCTTCCGCCGCGGTGGACCTGCTGGCCGAACTGTAGATCGAGAAGGTCAGGCCGGCGCCCACGGACAGGTTCACGTCGCGTTTGTAGAGGGGGCTGTCCTCGTTGGCCGAGCCGGAGAAAACCTCGCCGCGGAAGGCCCCGAAGACCGAGATGCGATCGGTCACCGGCATGGTCAGCGAGGTCTGAAGGCGCGATCCCAGGTATCCGGCCTCCGCGTCATAGGCCGGCCGGCCCGGACGGGCGAAGCGGGGATCGACCTGATAGTAATAATCCATCAGGTGGCTGGTCGCGAAGATCGGCCCGACGCTGATCCGGAGCCGGTCGTCCCGGTCGAACAGGCCGTATTTGGCATAAGCGATGTCCGGCGCGAACACCAGGCCGCGATATTCGACCCGGGAGAGATCGGTCGAGAAGACGCCCCGCAAGGGCAGCGTCAGGTCGACCCGGTCGGTACGGTCCGCATTGCGGAGCAGGTTGATCCGCAGGCCGGGACCGATCTCGCCCAGCAGGTCGATGTCGGGCATTCCCTCGCGGGCGTCGTTGTCGTCCGCCGACGAGCCGAGCGCGCCTTCCAGGCTGATCTCCAAGGTGACGCGGTCGGAGCGGTAGACCCGGCCCTGAAGCCCCTCGCGGCTGGCCCGAAGGACGTCACCGCGATAGATCACGAACGGCAGGGCGGCGCCCTGGACATGGCTCTGCTCCGAGGCGGGATAATCCGGGACGAGGCCGAAGCCCCCGCCGATCCCGATCTCGAACAGCGGCTTGTCCGATTCCTGTGCTCCGGCCGACCCGGCAGCGGAGAACATTGCCGCCACGGGAGCGACAGTGCCGACAAGAAGAGCCTTCCACAAACGCAACATGCACCGCCGAGTTGTTCGCCTGCCTGCGATCGCGGCGGCATTCTGGGTGGACGGTACTCCGCGATCAAGCAGATTTGCCCCGATCCGGCCGGTTTTCCCGGCGATGTGCCAGGGTCTATACGGCGGACACTTCGCGACTATTCCTCGTTACTGCTTCAGACGAACGGCTTCGACCGGTTTTTGCTGCTAGCGGGTGGATCGGCTGCTTTGGTACAAGCAGCTCTCATGGGCCCATGGTCGGGTAACGGAAGAGAGCGGCAAGCGGATGATGTCGAACAGCTCCGGTCACGATTGCGACGTCCTCGTGGTGGGGGGCGGCCCCGCCGGATCGACCGCCGCGGCACTCCTCGCCGGGAAGGGCTACCGGGTCGTCCTGCTGGAGAAGGATCGCCATCCCCGGTTCCACATCGGAGAATCTCTGCTCCCTCTCAATCTCCCGCTGCTGCAGAAGCTCGGGGTCCTGGAGGAGGTCGAGCGCGTCGGCATGCTGAAATACGGCGCCGAGTTCGTGTCGCCCTACCACGGCAAGGCGATCACGTTCGAGTTCGCCAACGCCTGGGACAAGCGCCTGCCCTATGCCTTCCAGGTCCGCCGGTCGGAGTTCGACCATATCCTGATCCGGAACGCCGCCGCCAAGGGTGCGACCGTCGTCGAAGGCTGCAAGGTGACCGACGTCGAGTTTCCGGCGGAAGGCGGAGCGGTCGTCACCGCCAGGGAAGAGGACGGCGGCCTGCGGACCTTGCGCTCCCGCTTCCTGGTCGATGCGTCCGGCCGCGACACGCTGCTGGCCTCCCGGTTCGGCATCAAGCACCGGAACCGCAAGCACAACAGTGCCGCCCTGTTCGGCCATTTCACCGGCGCGCACCGGCTGCCCGGCAAGGCCGCTGGCAATATCACCGTATTCTGGTTCGATCACGGCTGGTTCTGGTTCATCCCGCTGGCGGACGGCACGACCAGCGTCGGAGCGGTCTGCTGGCCCTATTACCTGAAGTCTCGCAAGACCGACCAGACCACCTTTTTCCAGGAAACGATCGCCCTGTGCCCGGCCCTGGCCGAGCGGCTGAGGGATGCCGAGCTGACCGGGCCGGTGACCGGGACCGGCAACTTCTCCTACCAGGCGGAGCGGATGGCGGGACCGGGCTACATCATGCTGGGCGACGCCTTCGCCTTCATCGATCCGGTGTTCTCGACCGGCGTCTATCTCGCCATGAACAGCGCCTTCAAGGGCGCCGAGACGGTCGATCTCTGCCTGCGGGAACCGGCGCGGCAGGCCGCGGCGTTGAAAAGGTTCGAGAAGGAGATCCGGCAGGGCATCGGCACCTTCTCCTGGTACATCTACCGCGTCACCACCCCGGCGTTGCGCAATCTCTTCATGGGACCGCGCAACGTCTTCAGGGTGGAGGAGGCCCTGCTGTCGCTGCTGGCCGGCGACGTGTTCCGTCCCTCGCCCATAAAGTCCCGGCTCAGGATATTCAAGGCGATCTACTATATGAACGCGGCGCTGGACTTCAAAAGCAACTTCCTGGCCTGGCGGAAGCGGCGGCGGAACGTTCGCGTTCCGGCGGCCGAAACGACCTGATCATGTTCGGCTGGATACGGCGGGTCCGGGAGTATTTCCTGTTCTACGGCCTGCTGTTCCTCTTCGCCTGCCTGTCCCTGGCCTGGAGCCTGCCGGCGGCGCTCCTGGACTTGGTGCTGCCGCGCCGCCTGGGCGGTCCGCTGAGCCGCTTCATGATCAAGTCGGGCTTCCGCTGGTATCTCGCCGTGATGCGGGCCTGCGGCATCTTGAAGTGCGACCTGTCCGCGCTGGACGCGCTACGCGACGATGCCGGCCTGGTGATCTGCCCCAACCACCCGTCGCTGCTCGACGCCGTCCTGGTCATCTCCCGGCTGCCACAGGTCGTCTGCATCGCCAAGGCCAAGGTCTATGACAACCTGCTTCTCGGCAGCGGAGCCCGGATGGCCGGATATATCCGCAACGACGCGCCGTCGTCGCTGGTCAAGGCGGCGGCGAACGAGGTCCGGGGCGGATGCCAGCTCCTGATCTTCCCCGAAGGGACGCGCACCGAGCGTCCGCCGATCAACGCGCTGAAGGGCGGCTTCGCGCTGATCGCCAAGATCGCCGGCGTGCCGGTGCAGACCATCCTCATCGAGAGCAACTCGCGTTTCCTCGGCAAAGGCTGGGATTTCTTCCGGAAGCCCGAGTTCCCGCTGGTCTACAAGGTGAGGCTGGGCCGCCGCTTCGAACCGACGGCCGATGTCCGCGGCCTGGTGCGGAACCTGGAAAGCTATTACAGGTCGGAGCTTTGATCACGTCGCCGTCGACCACCCACCTCGTCCTGATACCCAGCTACAATACCGGGGCGAAGCTGTTCGAGACCGTCCGGGCCGCCCGGCGCCACTGGACGCCGGTCTGGGTCGTCGTCGACGGCAGCACCGACGGTACGGGGGAGGAACTCCGCCGCCTGGCGGAGCGCGATCCCGGCCTGCGCGTGCTGGCGTTGCCGACCAATGCCGGCAAGGGTGCCGCCGTGCTCCATGGCCTGCGCGAGGCGGAGAGGCAGGGATTCACCCATGCCCTGACCATGGATGCCGACGGCCAGCACCCGGCCGACCTGATCCCGCGGTTCCAGGCGATCTCGCAGGCCCATCCCGACGCGCTGGTCCTGGGAAAGCCGGTGTTCGACGATGCGGCCCCGCGGCTCCGGGTCGGCGGCCGGAAGATCTCCAACTGGTGGGCCGACCTGGAGACGCTGTGGACCGGCATCGGCGACTCCTTGTTCGGTTTCCGCGTCTACCCGATCGCGCCGCTGCGGGCCGTCATGGAAGGAAACCGCTGGATGCGCCGCTTCGACTTCGATCCGGAAGCCTCCGTGCGGCTGTGCTGGCGGGGCCTGCGGCCGATCAACGTGCCGGCCCCCGTCCGCTACTTCAAGCCCGAGGAGGGCGGCGTATCCCACTTTAACTATGTCCGCGACAATGCCCTGCTGACCTGGATGCATGTGCGTCTGATGCTGGGCTTCATCGCGCGGCTGCCCTGGCTGGCCTTGCGGCGGCTCAGATCATCGCCCCGTTGATCGAGATCACCTGGCCGGAGATATAGGACGCCCGGTCCGACGCGAGGAATCCGACCAGGTCCGCGACCTCCTCCGGCCGTCCCGCCCGCTTCATGGGCACCATCCGCTTGATCGTCTCGGCATCGAAGGCGGCTTCCGCCATCGGGGAGGCGATGATTCCCGGCGCCACCGCATTCACGGTGATGCCGCGCGGCGCCAGTTCCAGGGCCAGCGACCGGGTGGCGCCGTGGAGCCCGGCCTTGGCCGCCGCGTAGTTGGTCTGCCCCCGGTTGCCGGCGATGGCCGCCACGGACGAGACGCTGACGATCCGGCCCCAGCGCGTGCCGATCATCGGCATCAGCAGGGGCTGGGTCACGTTGAAGAAGCCGTTCAGCGATACGTCGATCACACGGGTCCACTGATCGCGGCGCATGCCCGGCATGACCGCGTCCTCGTGGATGCCGGCGTTGTTCACCAGGATCTGGATCGGGCCGGCTTCGAGAAGCAACTCCAAGGCCGACGTCGTCGCCTCGGCGTCGGTCACGTCGAAGGTGACGGTTTCGGCCGAGCCGCCGGCAGCGGCGATCTCGGCCGCGAGCGCCTCGGCCCGGCTGCCGCCGCCGTTGGCGTGGATCGCCACATGGCAGCCGGCACCGGCGAGCGTCCTCGAAATGGCCGCGCCGAGAGCGCCGCTGCCGCCGGTGACGAGCGCCCGCCTCATGTCCTGTCCGCGTCGATGACGACCGCCGCGCGGCCGGTCAGCAGGTCGAGGCCGCCCGCGCGGACCGTGAAGGCGTAGATCACCCGGTTGCCCTCTCCCAGAAGCTTTTCCGCCCCGATGGCCAAGTCGTCCGCGATGTCGTCGAGCCGCCCGACATGGCAGGCCAGGTCACGGATGCTCGCGAGATAGCCCGCGGACGGACGCGAGCCGCCGCCGGTCAGGCCGCCGTGGAGAGCCATGGCCTGGGCGGCATACTCGACGCCGCAGATTCCCGCCAGGCGTCCGCCGGAACGGAGCGGGTTGTCGGGAAGCCGGTGGCTGGCGGTCCTGCACAGGATGGTGCCCTCGTCCCACGACAGGACGGCGTCGAGCAGGCACATGGACCCGGAATGCGGGATCAGCGCCGCGATGTCGTCGCGGGTCATCGGCATGGCGGTCCGACCGCGATGGTGATCCGCCTGTCCGGGCGGTAAGGGAGGACGACCGCGTCGTCCGCCCCGCGGGCGAGTGCTGCGAGCAGGGGCAGCCCGCGGGCCACGGGGTTTCCCGTCCTGAGACTCTCCAGGCGCGGATCGGTCATCCGGGTCGGCTCGGCCGAGGCCGGGGATACGGCGACGTCGAGGCGGGCGAGCGAGCGTTCCGTCCGCTGCGGCGCCAGGAGGAGGGCGATGCCGAACGGGTCGGAAATCCGGCGGACGCCATCGAGCGGCGCGGGGTAGGGCAGGTCGTACGCGATCAGCGCCACGTCCCAGCCGTCCACCGCGGCTTCCGCCGCCGCTTCCAGCAGGCCTGCCTGGAAGCTCCCGTCCTCGTGCGAAAGGCTGGTCGAAGGTTCGCGCGACTGGGTGGCGATGCTCCAGTAGCCGGCCGGCGCATTATGGACCGAGTTGTGGAACCGCGTCGGCGACAGCTCGCGCTGGTCGGATGCCAGGGTTTCCAGGATCCGGTGGATCGTGTCGGGGTCGCCGCTCGACGAGGTGAAGACGGTGGCCACGGCGGCGGGATCCCGCCCGGCATGGACGATCGCCTCCATGCCGACGGCCATGGCCAGCTTCACCGTCGGAACGCTCCGGCGGCGTTCCGCCGGCGGCAGCAGCGGGCTGGCCGTCAGCACGGTCGGGGCGGGGACGTAGGGAACGCGGCCGGCGAGCATGCCGCGGGAGGCTTGCCAGCCGGGCAATCCAGGCCCGAGGACGCCGACGCCTTCGACGAAGACATGCATCAGCGGGCCCAACCGAAGATCAGGCTGCAAATGGTGCCGCCGAAACCGAAAGAGTTGGTCATGACCCTGTCCAGGGGCGCGGCCTCATTGGCCAGCAGGTAGCGGCTCCCCAGGGCCGGGTCGGGCGTCCGGGTCTGCGGACTGCCGGGCATGAAGCCGGCCTGCATGCAGAGCACGCTGATGATGGCCTCGACGATGCCGGCCGCACCCAGCGTGTGTCCGGTATAGCCCTTGGTCGAGCTGACCGGCGTGGCGGTGCCGAACAGCTCCGTGATCGCCCGGTCCTCCGCCGCGTCGCCATAGGGTGTCGCGGTGCCGTGCAGGTTGACATAGTCGATGTCCGACGGCTTCAGTCCGGCGCGGGTCATCGCCCTTTCCATGGCGAGCCTGGCGCCGAGCCCTTCGGGATGGGGCGTGGACATGTGATAGGCGTCGTTGCTCTCGCCGACGCCCAGCAGGCTGACCGCGCCGTCATGCGCCGCGGCTTCCCCACGTTCGAGCAGGGCGAACCCGGCGGCTTCCCCCAGCGAAACCCCGTCGCGGGCGATGTCGAACGGGGCGCACGCCCCGGGGGAGACCAGTTCCAGGGAATGGAAGCCGTACAGGGTGGTCAGGCACAGGGAGTCGGCGCCGCCGACCACGGCGGCATCGCAGAGGCCCGCCTCGATCATGCGGGCGGCGTTGGCGAATACCTTGGCGGTCGTGGCGCACGCGGAGGAGACGACGAAGGCGGGACCTTCCAGCCCCAGCCGCCGGCTGACGAAATCCGCCAGCGAGCCCGTGCTGTGGGTCGCCGCGAAGTTGAAGTCCGCGGGCAGGGCGCCGGTCGCCGGGTCGCGGTGACGATAGGCCACCTCGGTGCTGAGGATGCCCGAGGTGCTGGTCCCCAGGAAGACGCCTACGCGGTGCGGACCGTATTTCGCGCGCGCCGCCTCGACGGCCGCCTCGAAGCCGTCCTGGCCGATCGCCATGTTCGCCAGCCGGTTGTTGCGGCAGTCATAGGGGGCGAGATCGGCGGGAAGACCGGCATCATCCACGCCGGGCACCTCCCCGACATGGGTTTCCAGCGTCACCGTCTCGAACGTGCAGGGCTTCAAGCCGCCACGGCCGGTGCGCAGCGCCTCCAGGGTGGCTTCCCGTCCGGACCCCAAGCTGTTGACGACGCACATGCGGCTTACGGTAAGTGGCTGCAATTTCGGCTGCTTCGCGATTGTGGAGCAAGTACGGACGGAATGGCCGGAGTCATCGACAACGAAATGGCATTCTTAACAGTTCAGTCAACGGAAGGGTAGTTTGCAGGCATGGCGGCCTCCCGGCGGGCGACGAAAAGCATGTTCCCGAAGGGCGTGCCCGAACTCATCGGGGTCATCGCGACCGTGAAACCCAATCCCTCCAGCAAGGCCGCCCATTCCGGCGCCGGACGATAGACCAGGGGCTGCCGCCATTGGCCGCGCGACCAGCAGGCGACCCGCTCGGCCCACCGGGTGACGCCGAACCGGATTCCCGCGCCGGCATCCGCCTCCCTCAGCACCAGCACGCCGCCCGGCTCCAGCGCCTCGGCGCAACGGGCGAGAACCCTGGCCTGGTCGTCGCGGCCCAGGTAAAGCAGCACGTCCAGGATGACGATCGCCGTGCTGCGGGGCAGGGGCACCTCGCGTATGTCGCCGTGGACGACGGCCGCCCCGTCGCCCAGCGCCGCCTGCGCCGTCCGCGCCCGGCGGGCTCCCAGTTCGACGCCCCGGAGATCGAGGTTCCGGGGAGGCGGCGGCCAGTCCGCGGGCCACGTCCCTTCCGCGTGGCGGGCGGCAGCCGACCGGAGGAGCGCCATCAGCACCCCCTGTCCGCATCCCAGGTCCAGCAGCCGGCCAGCGGAAGGCAGGACGGGGGTGCGCAGCAGGAAGCGGAAGACGGGATCTCCGCCGAGCTTGCCCTTTGCGAAGTGCCACGCGTAGCGGCCGCTCTCCCGATAGGGGAGCGCCGCCGCCTCGACCAGATCCCGGAACAGGGCGTCAGTCATCCGGAACCACGTCGAGCGAGACCGCCCGCAGCCCGTGGCCGGAGAAGGCCTCGAGCAGATCGGGCAGGACCTCCAGCACGACCGGCCGCCCCGCCGTCGTGCGGGCGGCCGAACCGTCATGCAGCATCAGGATGTCCCCGGCGGCGAGGTTGCGGGTCAAGCGCCGGCCGACCCCGGCGGGGTCCCGCCGCACCGCGTCGTAGCCGCGCCGCGTCCAGGTCGCCAGGCGCAGCCCCAGGCCCGCCAGGACGGGTTCTAGCAGGGGATTGCGCAGTCCGGCCGGCGGCTTGAAGAAGCGGGGCGGCCGGCCGGCCAGATCCGCCAGGATGCGCTGCGCCTCGCCGACTTCCCGCCGGATCGCGGCGGGACCGAAGGCCGCGAACCCATGGGGATGGCGCCGGGTGTGGTTCTCGACCGAGTGGCCGCGCCGGATGATCTCCAGGACGATGGCGGGATGGCGGGCGGCACGGTCCGCGATGCAGAAGAAGCTGGCCGTCGTGCCTCCGCGGTCCAGCAGGTCGAGCACCGCCGGGGTGACTTCCGGATCCGGCCCGTCGTCGAAGCACAGCCCGACCTGTCCCAGCCGGGCATTGGCTTCCGGGAGGCGGGTCAGGTTGGGCCCGAGCAGGCCGCTGCGCGGCCACAGGCCGAGGGTGCCGAGCAGCGCATGGTTGCCGGCGACGGCCGCGAGGGCCCATGGCCAGGCGGTGGGGACGGCGGCCGCTCCGACCGCTGCGGCGACGTGCAGCCCCACGGAGCCGCGGATCAGCGGTGACGGCCGCCAGGCGCGCCGGTCAGCCATGGCGGACCTCCCCCGGCGTTCGGCGGCCGACGAGCACCGCCGAGAAGACCAGGCTGAGGAAGGCGCCGATCGCGACCGTCATGCCGATGCCGTGGAGCACCGGAATGCTGGAGAAGGACAGCATCCCGAAGCCGATCACGGTGCAGAGATTCGCGATGGTGACGGATGCGACGGTTCGCTCGCGCAGGACCGCCGAGGGTTCGGGACGTTCGAACAGCAGGGAGTAGTTGGACCCGACGCCGACGACCAGCAGCAGGCCGACCAGGTGGAAGATCGAGAGCTGCTGGCCCAGGGCGGTCAGCAGGGCCATCGTGATGACGACCGCCGCCGCCACCGGCACCACCGCGACGGTCACCGAACGGACCGACCGCAGGCCGGCCGCGAGCAGGACCGTGATGGCGACGCTGCCGGCCAGGGCCAGGACCAGGGCCTCCTGCCGATAGGTCCGGTAGAGTTCGTTCGACGCGGCCTTGAGGTCGAGCAGGACGGCATCCTGGCCGAGACGCCCCGAGATCGCCTGGGGATCGGTGACGCCGCGGAGCGGCAGCATGGCGGTCCAGCCTTCGCCGCCGCGGACCAGCAGCGAGTCGAGCTTCAGCTTGAGGCCCGTGCCGTCCAGGCTCGACGGGTCGAGCAGCGGCGCATTCCTGGCTTCGGCGGCGCTGGCCAGGAACGGCTCGAACGCGTCCGGCCTGAAGGGCAGGCCGTCGAGGGCCTGCGCCAGGGTGCGGCGGAGAGTGTCCGGTTCCGGCAGGGCCGCCTGCCGTGCCCGCTGGGTCGCTTGGCTCGGCAGGTACAGGGCGGGCGTATCGTACCCCTCCAGGGCGTTGCGGCCGACCAGTTCTTCCAGCGGTCCCGCCAGCCTCTCGGCGGCGGCCAGCGCGCCGTCCCGGTCCGTCGCGGTGACGACCAGCAGATGGCCGACGTCGGGCGCGCCCAGGTCTCGGCGCAGGCGTTCATCCAGCTGCTGGTCGGCCACTGCGATCGGGCTGAGGCTCGACAGCTCGCCGGACCAGATGTCGTCGCCCTGATGGAGGAGCCAGCCCAGGGACACCAGCATCGCCGCGGCCAGCGGTATCCGAAGCGCGGGCGCCGCGCCGGTCAGCGCCGTCAGGACCGGCGCCATCCGGGCCGGCCGTTCCGTGGCGAAGCCTGCCGGCAGCAGCGTCGGCAATACCCAGCGGGTGACGCAGAGCGCCGCCAGGAGCCCGGTGATCGAGAACAGTCCGAGCTGCGCCAGGCCGTTGAAGCTGGAGAACAGCATGGCCCCGAAGCCGACCACCGACGTCATGACGCCGAGCACCAGCGTCCGCCAGATCCGGCGCAGCGTCCTGTCCGGCGGCGTGCCGGGCAGGGTCTGGGTGAACAGGTATATGGCGTAGTCGACCGTCTCCCCGAGCAGCGTCACGCCGAATCCGAGTGTGATCCCGTGGACGGTCCCGAAGCCGAGGCTGACCGCCGCGACGCCGGCCAGCGCGCCGCTCGCCGCCGGCAGCAGCGACAGCGCCAGGACGCGCGGCGAGCGGTACACGGCGAACAGCAGGCCCGCGACCATCAGGGTCGCCAGCACGGAGGATCGCATCACGTCGGCCTCGATGGTGTCCCGCACCTGGACGGAGAAGACGCCCGGACCCGTCATCAGCAGGCGCGCGGAACCCGCGCCGCGCGCCGCGCGGGCGCCGTCGAACGCGGCGCGGATGCGGTCGAGGGTCCGCCGCTGCGCGTCCAGGTCGAAGCCGGGGGCGGCGGTCTGGACCAGCAGCAGGGCTCGCGACCCGTCGGCCGAGAACCAGATCCCGCCGCGGGTCGCCGGCCCTGTTCCGTTTCCCGCCAGCCGGTCGGTCAGGTGCAGGATCTCGGCCGTGGGATCGCTCGGCAGCGCCCGCTTCAGGAACACGCCGCCGGGGGACTGGAGCATGCGGAGACCACTCTCCAGCGCCTCCCGCAGTCCCTGGACGGTGAACCGCGCGGGCGTGACGGCGGCGCTGAGAAGATAGCGGTTGTTCCAGAGATAGGCGCGGTCCGCCTCGCTCCCGGTGGCCTCGCCGTTGCCGACGGCGGCGATCAGCGGATCGCCCCGCAGCCGGGACGCGGTATCCCGGCTGAGATCCGCCAGCGCATCGGGCGGCGCTCCTTCCACGGCCACCAGGACGAGGCGGGAGACCACGCCGTCGCGAAGCTGATCCACCAGGACCTGCTGCGCCGTCGAGGGCGATCCGGGGAGGAAGGCGGAAAGATCGGCGGTGAAATCGGTCCGCGCGATCAGCAGCGCGCAAACCAGCAGGCCTCCCACCCAGACGGCGAGGCTCCACCGCCCGCGCCGGGTCATGCGGGTCCCGGCAGGATCGTCATCGAGGAGCGGTCCCCGTCGGTCTGGTAGACATCCACCTGGCCGATGGACCCGTTGCCGCCGGAAATGACGATCAGCCGGACCGTCTCGCCGACGCTCCGGTCCAGCGGCGCCAGCTGAAGCCGCCAGCTCTCCGCAGTGCCGTCCAGCGCGGTGTTGTAGAAGCGCTTCAGCTTGCCGAGGTCGCCGTTGAGGGTCGCACGGATGCTCTCCACATAGGCCTCGATCTCGGGCATGGCCGATACCGACACCGACCGCGCGGTCCCGTCCGCCTGGGTGAACGTCAGCCTGTCACCGTCCACCCGCAGGATTTCCCGCTGGGGCCGAAGGGTCCGCTTCTCCACGACGTGGGGGCGGACATAGGACAGGGTGCCGGAGGTCTCGACGGGCTCGTTCAGGAGGCTGAGGCTGCTGCGCTCGACGAAGCGGGCCTCGCTGGCCTCGACCTGGCCGAACGCCGCCATCAGCTGATCGATCCCCCACGCTTCTTCCGCGAAGGCCGGCGCGGGGCCTGCGCAGAGGAACACGGCAAGGACGAGGAGCGCGAGGCGCCGCCGGGGATTATTTCCAGAAATCATAGAAGTTGAACCAGTTGTAGGGTGACAGCCGGGCATAGTGCTCAAGCCGCTTCGCGAAGCGTTCAGCCGCCCACCTGACCTGGCCGGCCCGTTCCGGTGCCGCAACGTCCGAGAAGTCGGCCAGCTGCTCGAAATGGACGTCGTAGCGCCGGCCGCCGCCATAGAGGCCGACCATCAGGACGACCGGCCGTTTCAGCATCGCGGCGAGCTGGAACGGCCCGAGGGCGAAGGACGCCGGTTCCCCCAGGAACGGCAGGCGGACTTCCCCTTCGCCGTCCAGGGTGCGGTCCGCGAGCATGCCGACGAAGTCGCCGCGATCGAGGCTCTCGCGCACCCTGATCATGGAATCCGGCCGGCCCAGGCTGATCACCTCGAGCGCCAGCGACGGGTTGATGGCGCTCAGCACCGAGTTGATCTTCCGCGCGTTCTCCTCGTACATCACCAGGCTGACGCGGAGGTCCCGCTGCCTCCGGCCGAGCATCCGGATCGCCTCGAAGCTGCCCATGTGGGCGCCGAGCAGCAGGCAGCCCTGTCCCCGCTCCATGATCCCGACGACCACATCCTCGCCCTGGACGTCGATCTCGAATTCGTCGACCTGGTTGTTCAGGAAGAAGACCCGGTCCAGCAGGCAGGCGGCGAACACATGGTAGTGCCGGAACAGGTCGGCGAAGGTCGGGGGCTTCGGCAGGACCCTCGCCAGGAACTGGGCGGAGGCGGCCCGCGGCTTGCGGGAGAACAGGACGAAGTAGAGGCAGATCGGGTAGAGCAGCAGGCGCGCCGCGGGCCGGCCGAGACGGAGCGCGACCCAGACGATGAACTTGATCGCGGAGGTCGAGCTGCGCTCCGGCCGCGCGATCCATTCCCTGGGCTTCCTGCGCCGGACCTTGCGCGTATCGGGCCCGGGCTGGTCCGCGACAGGCGTCCTCGGATTCTCCGCCATGTTCCTTTTCATCGGGCGATACTGCCGCTCAGGACCGGCCGCCCGTCCACCGTGGCCGTGAACCTGGCGTCTCCCGCCGGCGAGGTCTGCCAGCGGATCACCATCCGGTCGCCGGGGCGGACGGGGTGGAGGAACTTCGCCGAGCCGATCCGGCACGGACCGGCGGCCCCGCCGTCCGCCCCGCCATCCGCCCCGCCATCCGCCCTGGGGGTCGCGCCCGGGGTCGAGGTCGTGATCGCCGTGACGATCACGTCGAGCAGGATCGCTCCGGGGATCACCGGGTTGCCGGGAAAGTGGCCGGCGGCGGTCGGATGATCCGCCGGAAAGAGATGTTCCGTCTCTGTGGACAAGGGCTGGCGCCTATTTCCCGGATGGAGGGTCGTCGAGAAGCCGCACCAATGCCTCGCGCGGGATCTTGCCCGTGGCATTGCGGGGGAGGGAGTCGACCAGGCGGAGCGGGCGGGGCATGAAGGCCGGGTCGATCCGCTCGCGCAGCCGCGCCGTCACGGCCTCCGGGGTCAGGCCCGGCGCCACCGCGAAGGCCGCCAGTCGGGTCATGCCCTCGGCCCCGTTCTCGTCCGGCATGAAGAAGACCCCGTCGAGCACGCCGTCGATCGAGTTGAGGTGGTGATTCAGATAAGCCAGCGAGCTCCGCTTGCCGGCGATGTTGACCTGATCGGCCGAGCGTCCGTGAAGGATGAAGCGATCCTCGGCGTTCAATTCGATCACGTCCGCCAGCAGGGTTTCCCCGTCGAGGAAGTCTCCGGACGCCCAGGTCCCGCGGCTGTTCCGGCGAAGCCGGATGCCGTCGATGCACTGCCATTCCGCCGTCGCGCGGGTCCGCCGCACGGCCAGCTGTCCCGTCTCGGAGCAGCCGTAGATTTCGTGCAGCGGCGCCGACAGCCTGACCTCGGCGTCGGTCGCGAGCTGGGGGGCGAGCGGGGCGGTCGCGCACAGGATGAAGTCGAGCGGCGGCACCGCGGCGCCGTCGGCCAGCAGGGCCCGAAGATGGACCGGCGTCGTCACCAGGATCCTCCGCCCGTCGAAATCGCCGAGCCTGGCTGCGATGTCGGCGGGATAGAACGGGCGTCCGGCCTGCAGGACGAGGCCATGCTGAAGGGAGAGAAGGATGACGGATTCGAGGCCGTACATATGCTGATGCGGCACGGTGCCGACCAGCCCGGCGGGTCCGAGCGCCCGGATCCCGAGCGCCGCCCCCGCGCCCCGGACGCTGCGCACGAGCGTGCCCCAGGTCTTCACCTGCGGCATCGGCCGGCCGGTCGAGCCGGAGGTGAAGGCGATCGCCGCCACTTGGCCCGCGGGGAACGTCGGGACCGGCGGCGAGGTCCCGCCGGTGGGGTATGCCGCCGGAACCTCGATGCACTCGATATCCGGGTAACGGGTGCCGGGATCGGTCAGGCAGGTCATGCCCGGATAGCCATGGCGGAGCTGCCGCAGCGTGGCCGGCATATCGTTGGGAGGGAGCAGGCTGACCTGCCCGCGCGACAGCGCCGCCCCAAGGCCGATGGCGAAGGCCAGGCGGTCGCCGCACAGGTTCAGCACATGCTCCCGATCGGGAAGCCGTTCCGCCAGCGCCGCGACCGCGGCGAGGAAGCTGCCGGCGCTGACCGGCCGGCCGCCGCGCAACGCCACCGCGGCGTCGGGTGCCGCATGCCGGATCAGCGGAAAACCGGTCATGGCGGAGCCGGTCATCGTTCCGGCTGTTCCGCGAAGATGCGGATGATGTCGGCGATGGAGCCGTGCGAGTAGTTCCAGAAGCGCCGCAGCCTGTACGCGTATTCCAGCAGGAACATCGTTGCCACGAGCGGCAGGTCGAGCACGTGTATGAACAGCGACCAGACCGTGTCGGGAGCGAACAGGAACAGGGAGAGCGAAACGGCAAGCTGCCCGGCGAAGAAGAAGCACCAAGCCCAGGTGACCCGCCGGGTGTAGGTCACCATCTCCTCGGTCAGGGTACCCCTGACCTTGCGGGCGAACGTGGTGACGAGAGGTTCCCGCCCTTGCGCCAGGGTGCCGGCGAACAGCGCCAGCAGACCCGTGTAGATGACGAAATGGCTGGCCCCCGATGCGGCGAGCAGCCCGCTGCGGGAGGAGTGCCAGGACACGGCCGCCAGGAACGCCACGGCGGCCAGGGCGATCCAGCGATGCTTGGGCGACAGGCGGGAGATCGCCAGTCCGGCCACCGCCGCCTGGACAAGGGCCAGCGCGGCCGTGGCCGAGGTGTCCTGGCCGGACAGGATCGCGCCGTGGATCAGTAAGGGATAGCAGCCGGCGGCAAGCAGGCCGGCACCGGCTACGGCCGCCGCGCGCTGCATTATGCCGCTATGTGCTGCTGGATATGGTTGTTCAGCTGGCGGAGCGACGCGAAGATCTTGACGTTGTTCTCGTCGTCGGATCTCAGCTTGACGCCATAGGTCTTCGAAATGGCCAGGGCCACTTCGAGGATGTCGATGGAGTCGAGGCCCAGCCCGCCGCCATGGAGCGGAGCTTCCGGGTCGACGTCTTCCGGTGAGACGTCAAGGTTGAGCGTGTTGACAATAAGGGTTGCCAAGTCAAGTTCAGGACGAACCATCGAATTCACGTCACTCATCGTACCCTGCGCCAGCAATGCATCAAAGCCTGTCCAGGCTTGGCTAATCCGTCCTGATTGGCCTTTCGGGGTGTTGAACCCTCGAAGGCGGAAAGAAGCCGCGCCAGTCCGGCCGGAAGATAACGTCGATCCCCGTGCTTTGTCATCACTCTCGTTCGATTTCGAAACCCCCTATTCCGAATTTGCTATTTTGCCGGTGTATCGGTCATTTTGGCGATCGACAGCGGCTCAAGGGGAGAGATCAGGATGAGAAACCGGTGTGCCTGCCTTGCCCGGATCGTGGTGACGGTCCTGGCCCCCATGGCTCTTGCGACCGCGGGTTTTCCCGCCGCGTCGATGGGCGAGGCGGTCGTGCGTATCGGCGTGCTCAACGACGGCTCCGGTCCCTATTCGGACCTTTCGGGCCGCCGGTCCGTCGCGGCGGCGGAACTGGCCGTGGAGGACTTCGCCGCCGCGTCGCCGGGCGGCGCGCCGCCGTTCCGCGTGGAAATCCTCTACGGGGACCATCAGAACAAGCCCGACGTCGGGGCGGAGATCGTCCGGCGCTGGGTCGATACGGAAGATGTCCTCGCGGTCGTCGATGTGCCGAACACGTCGGTGGCGCTGGCGGTCAACGAGATCATGCGCGATCGCGACCGCGTCTTCCTGGGGTCCAGCGTCGCCTCCTCCGATCTTACCGGTCCCAAATGCGCCGCGACCACGGTGCAATGGACCTTCGACACCTGGGCCCTGGCCCATGCGAACGGCTCGAGGATCGTCGCCGGCGGCGGCGACCGCTGGTTCTTCCTGACGGCGGACTATGCCTTCGGCCATGCGCTGGAACGGGATGCGACGGCGGTCGTCCAGGAGAACGGCGGCAAGGTGCTCGGCAGCGTCCGGCACCCGCTCGGGACCAGCGATTTCTCCTCGTTCCTGGTGCAGGCCCAGGGATCGGGAGCCAATATCATCGGCCTCGCCAACGCCGGTACGGACGCCGTGACGGTGATCAAGCAAGCGCGCGAGTTCGGTATCCTGAACGACGGGCGCTCGCTGGCGGGGTTGCTGGTTTTCCTGTCGGACGTCCATAGCCTCGGGTTGGAGGCGGCCCAGGGGCTGCGCCTGACCGAAGCCTTCTATTGGGATCTGAACGATCGGACCCGCGACTGGAGCAGGCGCTTCGCCGACAGGGTCGGCGGCACCATGCCGACGATGAACCACGCCGGCGTCTATTCGTCGATCCTGGCCTATCTCGGTGCCGTCGCCGCCGTCGGGCCGGATGCCGGGGGAACGCGCGTGGTCGACAGGATGAAGGAGAGTTCGATCGACGACCCCCTGTTCGGACCCGTGACGATCCGCAGCGACGGTCGTGCCGTGCATGCCATGTACCAGTTTCGGGTCAAGGCGCCGGATCAGTCCACCGGTCCTTGGGATTATTATGCATTGGAGTCCACGATTCCGATGGAACAGGCTTTCCGCCCGCTCGCCGAAGGCGGCTGCCCCCTGGCCAAATGATTTTGATCACGTCCCGGTGCATGGGGTGAGGCGGATTGGCGGCGACCGGCTACGCGCGGGTCGACCGCAGGCCGGTCCGGGCCTTCCGGACCCGCAGTGGCAAGCACGGCCATGCTCCAGGACGGCAACCCGCGCACCCGACGGCCACCAGACCGACCCTCCCGCACCAGCATCGGAGAGCCCTTGACGCCCGACGAATCATGTAACATATGAAGTTTCATGAGAAGGGACAGCCGACTTTCGGGCGTGCTTCACGTCCTGCTGCACATGGCGGAGCAACCAGGCCCGAGCACATCGGAAGCGCTGGCCCGCGCCATGGACACGAACCCAGTGGTGATCCGCAGAATGATGGCGGGCCTTCGTGACCGGGGCTATGTCCGATCCGAGAAGGGCCACGGCGGCGGCTGGACGATCGCGTGCGGCCTCGGCGAGGTCACGCTCCGCGATATTTACGACGCGCTCGACAGACCCGAGCTTCTGGCGATGGGAAATCGCACGGAGGCGCCCGGCTGCCTGGTCGAACAGGCCGTCAACGCCGCGCTCGGCGAGACCTTCGACGAGGCGGAGGCGCTGCTCCTCCGCCGGTTCGGCGAGATCACCCTTGCCGCGTTGAGCGCCGACTTTCACGCGCGCCTCGCCGGACGCGGCGGATCGCCCACCCTGGAGAGCAATCATGCAGCATGATGTCGTCGTCGTCGGAGGCGCCTTCGCGGGGCTCGCCGCCGCGACCTACCTCGCCCGTGCGCGGCGGAGCGTCTGCGTCGTCGACGCGCGCCGGCCCCGCAACCGCTTTGCGGAAGCCTCTCACGGCTTTCTCGGCTTCGACGGCAGCGATCCGCAGTTCATCCTTGCCAAGGCGCGCGATCAGCTCGCCGCCTATCCCGGCGTGCGCCTGATCGAAGGGGAGGTGACCGCGGCCCGCTCCCACGGGGATGGCTTCTCCGTATCCCTGTCGGGCGACGGGGAGGAGATGTCGGCGCGCAAGCTGATCCTCGCGTTCGGGCTGCGCGATATCCTGGATCGCATCCCGGGTCTCGAGGAACGCTGGGGCAAGACCGTTCTGCATTGCCCCTATTGCCATGGCTTCGAGTTCGGCGACCGGCCGCTCGGCGTGCTCTTCCGCACGCCCATGTCCGCGCACCAGGCGTGTCTCGTCGCGGAATGGGGGCCGACGACCCTGTTCCTCAACGGCGCGGAGCTCGATCCGGAGAGCGCTGCGGCACTCGCCGGGCGCGGCGTGACGGTGGAGCCGGGCAAGCTGGCGAGACTGGTCGGCGAGGGCTGCGCCCTGTCGGCCGTGGAGTTCGAGGACGGACGCGAGAGGCCGGTCGAGGCGCTCTACGTGGCGCCGCGATCCTGTCTGTCGAGCCCGATCGCAGAGCAGCTTGGCGCCGCGATCGATGAGGGACCGCTTGGCTCCCTGATCAGGACGGACGCCGACAAGATGACGACCGTGCCCGGCCTCTACGCCGCCGGCGACATTGCGCGCGCGCCGCACAGCGTGAGCTGGGCCGTTGCGGACGGCGTCACGGCGGGGACGTCCGCCCACCGCGCGCTCGTGTTCGGCTGAGGGACGGCCCGGTGCAACCCTTCGACGATCCGGCCATGGTCGCCAACTATGCGCAGAGCACGCCGCGCAAAGTGCCCGGCTTCGCGGATCTCCATCGCATGGCGGCGCTTCCGTTGGCGGAGCGCGCGCCGCTCATCGGCGCGCAACACAGCTATCCGAAGGGCAGCGAGGCTTTTCGCTGGCTGTCGCGATCGGTGGCGTTCGCCAGCGGGTTGAGCGCCGATCGCGCACACGCATCCACCGCGGCCGCGAGCATGGCGGAGCGTCTGCCCATCCTGTCGGACGGGGAGGACGAAGCGGTCCTCCGGCAAGCCGGCTTTTCCGACGCGGCCCTTTTCCATGCCGGGTTTCCGTTTCGCGGATGGGTCGCGGCTGCGTGATGTTCATCCCGATCCGCCTGCGCCATGGCGTTGAAGCGCCGGAACAGGCGGCCGAACCAGCCGCCCGAACCAGCCGCCCGAACCAGCCGCCCGACGGGGGCGTACCCGGCCGCCGACGGATGGCCGACATTTCCCGGCGGACCGCGATGAGCGCCCGGATGTCCATCTCGGCAAGGATGTTCGCCCGCCCCGGCCGGCTCAAGGCCATCCTTGAAGCCGGATGGCGCCCTGTATCGCAGGATCGGGTGTCGCCCGTCGCCTGCCGCCGGCACCCTCGCGACGTCAGCGCATCACGAAGGGATTCGGCACCTCGGTCTCGGTCGAGATCCAGACGGTCTTGGTCTGCAGATACTCCTTGATCGCCTCCTGTCCGCTTTCCCGCCCGATTCCGCTCTGCTTGTACCCTCCGAACGGCGCCATGTAGCTCGTCGCCCGGTAGGTATTGACCCAGACCATCCCGGTCTGCAGGCGGTTCGGCAGCGTATGGGCCTTCGAGATGCTCTCGGTCCACAATCCGGCGCCGAGGCCGTAGGGTGAGTCGTTGGCGATCGAGACGGCCTCGTCCTCGTCCTCGAAGGGGATGACCGAGAGCACCGGCCCGAAGATCTCCTCGCGGGCGATGCGCATGGTGTTGTTGACGCCGGTGAAGATGGTGGGCTCGACGAACCAGCCGCCGCTCAGTTCGGGATCGCTCGGCTGCCGGCCGCCGAGCACGGCCTCGGCCCCCTCGCTCCGCGCGATCTCCAGGTAAGAGAGGACTTTCTCGAGTTGCGGCTTGGTCGTGACCGGGCCCACTTGGGTGGTCGGCAGCATCGGGTCGCCGAGCGCCGCGGTGCGCGCGAACGCCACCAGCCGGCCGATGAACTCGTCATGGATCCGGCGGTCGACGAGCAGGCGGGAGCCGGCGATGCAGGTCTGGCCGCTGGCGGCGAAGATGCCGGAGACGACGCCTTTCACGGCGTTGTCCAGGTTGGCGTCGGCAAGCACGATGTTCGCCGACTTGCCGCCCAGTTCCAGGGTCACGCGCTTCAGGGTCGCGGCCGCGGCCTGGTAGATCCGCTTGCCCGTGGTCTCGGATCCCGTGAAGGCGATCTTGGAGACCAGGGGGTGCTCGACCAGGCGCTGCCCCACCTCCGCGCCGAATCCGGTCACGACGTTCAGGACGCCGGGCGGGAAGCCGACGGATTCGAAGATCCGGGCGAACTCCAGCATGGAGGCGGACGTGAACTCCGACGGTTTCACGACGACGGTGTTGCCGGCCGCGAGTGCCGGGGCCAGCTTCCAGGCGGTCAGGAACAGCGGGGAGTTCCAGGGGATGATGGCGCCGACGACGCCGATCGGCTCGTGCCGGATGTAGGTGAAGTTGCCGGGCTTGTCGATCGGCAGCACGGCGCCCTCGACCTTGTCGGCCAGGCCGCCGAAGTAATAGTACCACTGCCGCATGTAGTTGGTCTGGCCAAGCATCTCGGTCAGGAGCTTGCCGTTGTCCCGGACTTCGATATGGGCGAGGCGCTCGGCATGGTCGGCCAGGGCGTCGCCGAGCTTGCGCAGCAGGGCTCCGCGTCCGGTCGCGTTGATCGACCTCCAGGCGGCGCCGTTGAAGGCGGCGTGGGCGGCCTCGACGGCGCGGTCCACGTCCGCCTCGCCGCCGCGCGGGATCAGCGCCCAGGTCTTCCCGGTATAGGGGTTCTGGGTTTCGAAGACCTCGCCGGACAGCGCCGCCGTCCATTCGCCGCCGATCAGCATGTCGTAGCGGACCAGGCCGTCCTTGCCGGTGCCCTGGGAGTCATGGGGTGTGCTGGGTGTCATCCTGTTTCTCGCTCGTTCTTCGTTGCCGCGCGCCGGCGGGTGATGGACGTTTCAGGCGGCCTTGCAGGCCATGCCGGTACGCCAGGTGGCGCTGTCCAGGGGGCGGTCCCGCCAGTCGGCCAGCAGGGAGGCCGCGTGGAGCAGGGCGCCCTCGTCGATCCCCGTCCGCACGCCCATGGCGGTCAGCATCGAGACCGCGTCCTCGGTCGCCACGTTGCCGGTGGCTCCGGGAGCATAGGGGCAGCCGCCCAGTCCGCCGACCGCCGCATCGAAGGCGGTGATCCCGGCATCCAGGCCCGCCAGCATGTTGGCGAGCGCCCGGCCGCGGGTGTCGTGGAGATGAAGCTCGAACGAGACCGACGGGAACCGCCCGATGAGGCGGGCGCACAGGCGGTGGACCTGCGCCGGGTCGGCGACGCCGATCGTGTCGCACAGCCCGATCCGGGTGGAGCCGGCGTCCGCGAGCCGTCCGACGATCGACAGGATCCGTTCCTCCGGGACATCGCCCTCGAAGGGGCAGCCGAAGACCACCGAGAGCGAGATGCGCGTATCCAGTCCCATGCGCCGCGTCTCGTCCTCCAGGACGAGGATCTCGCTGATCGAGTCCTCGGTCGTCCGGTTGAGGTTGCGCTTGTTGTGGCCGTCGGTGGCGGAGAAGACGAAGGTCACGCCCTTGATCCCGGCCCCGACGGCCCGGTCCAGCCCGCGGCGGTTCGGCACGAGGGCGAAGGCCTTGAAGTCCAGATCGCGGACGGCCCTGACCACCTCCTCGGCGTCCGCCAGGTTCGGGATCCATTTCGGGTGCGTGAAGGAGGTCACCTCGATCTCGCGGAACCCCGCGGCCGCGAGCCTGCGGACGAGCGCGATCTTGGCGTCGGTCGGAAGCATCTGCTTCTCGTTCTGAAGGCCGTCGCGCGGGCCGACCTCGATCATCGAGACGGAAGAGGGGATGCGCATGTCAGGCTTCCTTCCTGAAGGCGTCATTGAGGATGCCGACAAGGCCTTCGTACGTGACGTCGCGGGGGTTGGGCAGCACCTGCCGGCTGTTCGTCATGCCGTCGGACGCGAGGGATTCGATCGCCGAGCGCGGAATGTCCAGGTCGTCCAGGAAGGCCGGGATGCCGATATCGCGCGACAGGGCCTCGACGGCATGGACGGCCCGTTCGGCGCCCGTGCGGACGGGAAGGTGCTCGACCCTCTCTCCCATCGCGATGGCGATGTCCCGATAGCGGTCCAGCGCGCTCACCATGTTCCAGCGCATCACGTACGGCAGCAGGACCGAGTTCGCGACGCCGTGAGGGACGTTGAACTGCCCGCCCAGGGGCATGGCCAGCCCATGCACCATGCCGGTGGCGGCGCTGCCGAAGGCGAGGCCCGCGTAGAGGCTGGCCGTCAGCATGCTCTCCCGGGCCTCGATGTTCCGGCCGTTGTAGACCGCCGTCCGCAGCGACGCGGCGATCATGCGGATCGCCTTCAGCGCGAAGTCGTCGGTGAGCGGCTGGGCGAAGCGGGAGACATAGGCCTCGATCGCGTGGGTCAGCGCGTCCATGCCGGTGGAGGCGGTGACCGCCGGCGGCAGGCCGAGGGTGAGCTCGGGGTCCAGGATGGCCGTGTCGGCGAGAAGGTGGCGGCTGACGATCCCCTTCTTCGTCTTGTCGGCCTTCAGGCTCAGGACGGCGACGTTGGTGACCTCGCTTCCGGTTCCCGACGTGGTCGGGATCAGGATCTTCGGCACGCCGGGGCGCTCGACCTTGTCGATCCCCAGGTACTGCGCCACGTCTCCCTCGTTGCGGGCCAGGACCGAGGCGCATTTGGCCACGTCCAACGCGCTGCCGCCGCCCAGGCCGATGATCAGGTCGTAGCCTTCCCGGCGCACCGTTTCGGCGCAGGCGATGACAGTCTCGATGCTCGGGTCCGGTTCGACCTCGGTGAAGAGATCGCCGCGGCGCCCGCCCAGCAGTTCCGTCACGCGCGGGGCGATCCCGGCCTTCACCAGGCCCGGGTCCGTGACGATGAGGATCTTGCGCGCGTGCAGGCGGTCGATCTCGGCCGGAAGCTGGGCGATGACGCCGCGGCCGTGGACCAGCCGCTGGATCGCCGTGAATACCGTCGGACTCGCCATTGTCGATTTCTCCCTTTTTTCTTTTCAGGCGTCGCTCAGATCACGCCGCGGGCGCGCAGGTCCGCCAGGGCCTGCTCGTCCAGGCCCAGCCGCTCGGCCAGGATCCTGTCGGTGTGGGCGCCAAGGGGTGGTCCGACCCAGCGGATCGACCCCGGTGTTTCCGAGAGCCTCGGCACGACGCCCTGCATGGCGAGGGTCCCGTAATCCTCGGTCTCGATATCGACGACCGTTCCGCGTTCCCGGAAGTGCGGGTTGCCCGCGACATCGGCGGCATCGCTGACGGGACCGGCGGGGACGCCGTGCTCCTCCATGAGGTCCAGCAGGTCGGCGATGGTGCGCGTCCGGGTCCACGACGCGATCAGATCGTCCAGCTCCCGCTGGCGGATGCCCCGCTCGCGGTGCGTGGCATAGCGGGGATCCTCGCCGAGTTCCGGCCGCCCCATGGCCGTCACCAAGCGGCGGAAGATGCCATCCCCGTTGCCGGCGATCAGGATCCAGGAGCCGTCCGCGGTCGGGTAGAGGTTGGAGGGCGCGATCCCGGGCAGCGTCGAGCCGGTGCGCCGGCGGATCGCTCCGGTGGCGCTGTATTCCGACACCACGCTCTCCAGGACGCCCAGGATGCTGTCGGTGATGCCGACATCCACCGTCTGGCCCCGCCCGGACCCGTGCCTGGCTTCCAGGGCGGCCAGGATGCCGATGACGGTGAACATGCCCGCCAGGGAGTCGCCGATGGAGACCCCGACCCGCGGCGGCGGCTGGTCCGGATATCCCGCGAGGTTGCGCAGGCCGGCCATGGCTTCCGCGATGGCCCCGAATCCGGCGCGGTTCCGGTAAGGCCCGGTCTGGCCGAATCCCGATACCCGGCCGACGATCAGGCGCTCGTTGTCTGCCTGGAGCGCCTCGGGGGAGAGGTTCCACTTCTCCAGCGTGCCGGGCCTGAAGTTCTCGATGAGGACGTCGGCCTCCCGCGCGAGCTTGCGGACGATCTCCTGGCCTTCCGCGGTGCGCAGGTCGAGCGTGACAGACTGCTTGTTGCGGGCGATCACCGGCCACCAGAGGGATTTGCCGTCCCGCTGCACGGCGCCCCACTGCCGCATGGCGTCCCCGCCGGACGGCGGCTCCACCTTGACGACGTCGGCGCCGAGGTCGGCGAGGATCTGTCCGCAGAACGGGCCGGCGATGAACGCGCCCAGCTCGATGACCTTGATACCGGCGAGCGGGCCGGTGCCCGTTCGCGTGCTCATGCGGATCCTCCGACGATGGCGAGCCCGCGGCGCTGCTTCGTGTCTCCCATCAGGGCGGCCAGACTTCGCCGGCAGGCGTCGGACGCGTGGGTCGTGATCGCCTCCACGGCCTCGTCGCGCCGTCGCTCGCGGATCAGCTCCAGGATGTGCAGGTGTTCGCGGATCGAGCGTTCGCGTCCCTCGGTCGTCCAGACCTCGAGCCACCGCGCCCGCGCCAGCCTGAGCATGACATCCTCGATCGCCCGGACGAAGAACGCGTTTCCGCTCATGCGGGCGATCTCGACGTGGAGCTCCGTGCCGACACGATGCCACTCGGCCCTGGGGCCATCGATCGTGCAGGAGGTCACCATCTCGACGACGACGTCGATATGGCCGGGATCCGCCCGCTCGCAGGCCAGCGCGATCGCGTCGCGCTCGATGCACCGCCTGAATTCCGAGACCTGCTCGATCTCGCCGAAGGAGATCGGGGTGACCGACCAGCCGCGCTCGTCGCGACACACCAGCCCTTCGCCCTCGAGGCGGGAGAGAGCGGCCCGGATGGGCGTCCTGGAAGCTTCGAAACGGCTTTCCAGGGTGCGTTCGCTGAACCTCTCCCCCGGCTTCATGCCAAGCGACAGGATGTTCTCGCGCATCTGTTCGTACACGCTGTGCATCTGTGACACAGTCAGGATCCTCATTGTCGGAGTGGGCAGGCGGTCCCGCGAGTTCGCCGCCTCGCGCCGTGGGTGCCCGTCTTCCAGTGCGGGAAACGGACGCCGGGCAGGGAGCCCGGCGTCCCTTGCCGCATCACTGCTTGGCCGCGGCCGCTTCCTTGACGACGAGGTCGACAAGGTCGGGGAACTTGGCGCGCCACAGGTCATAGACCGGCTTCGTCTTCTCCACGAAGGGCCCGGTGTCCACCTCGTTGAACCGGACCCCCGTCGCCTCGATCGTCTTGCGGAGCTCGATCTCGTCGTTCAGCGAACGCTTGCGGTTGAACTCGCCGGCCTCCAGGGCCGCAGCACGGACCGCTTCCTTGTCCTTGTCGGAGAAGGTATTGAAGATGACCTTGCTGGCGAGGAGGACCGTGGTCTCGTACTTGTGGCTGGTCAGGGAGATATACTTCTGCACCTCGTGAAGCTTCGAGGAGTGGATGTTGATCAGTGGGTTTTCCTGGCCGTCGACCACTCCCTGCTGGAGGGCGATGTAGAGTTCGGAAAAGGCCAGCGGCGTCGGGTTGGCGCCGAGAGCCTTGAAGATGTCGACCGTCATCGGATCGGGCGGCGTGCGGATCTTGATGCCGGCGAGGTCCGCGGGCTTCTCGATCGGGCGGACATTGTTGCTGGTGTGCCGGATGCCGTTGTCCCAGTAGGCAAGGACGACCAGCCCCCTGGGATCCGCCGCCTTCCTGATGGTTTCGCCGACGGGGCCGTCCACGACCTTCCAGGCCTGGGGGAGGTCCTGGAAGAGGAACGGCAGGCCCAGCACGGCGATCTCGGGAACCACGCCGGATGTCGTGCCCTGGGAGTTCGCGCTGAAGGCCATGGTCCCGAGGCGCATGTTGGTCAGCGCCTCGGCATCCTCGCCGAACTGCGCGCTGCCGCCGACTTCGATCTGAACGCGCCCCTCGGTCTTCTCGGCGACGAGTTTCGCGAACAGGAGCGACGCGTCGGATTTCGGGTTGCCGGGCGCCGCATTGTGCGACAGCTGCAGTTTCTGCGCGTGGACGGGCGATGTGAACAGGGCGACGGCCGCCGCGACCGCCAGGATGCTCGTTTTCATTCTTCCTCCCCTTGTCTGGCCGGACATTGTCTGCTTCCGGGCGCCGGTCACGCCAGGTAGCCGCGGCCGTTCTTGTTCGTGCGCGCGACTTCCGGATGGTTCGGCGAGCGCGCATACCAACTGGTATACCAAGGGGAATACCGAATCAACGAAAAAAGTTGGTTTTCATACTATCCTTTCGCCGCCGTGTCGGCCGCGGGCTTCGCGCCCCCCGTCACGGCGCGGGCTCGGGCTTTCGCGGCATGTAGTGACCCTGCGGTTGCGCGGCGGCCCGGACGATCCGCGCCGCTTCCAGATCGCCGATCTCCCTCTCGGAAAGGCCGATCGACCGAAGCACGTCGCCCGTGTCGCCGCCGAGCGGCGGTGCCGGACGGTGAACGCGGCACGGCGTCCCGGCGAGCTTGACCGGAAAGCCCAGCATGCGGACCGTTCCGGCACCCGGGTGGTCGACGTCGATCATCATTTCCTGCGCCCTGACCTGGGGATCGGCGAAGACCTCGGCGAGGTCCTGCACCTTCCCGCAGGGAACGCCGACGGCGTTGAGCCTGGCGATCCACTCCGCCTGGCTGCGGGTCCGCATGCGCCCGTCGATGATCGCCTTCAGCTCGGCGCGCCGGCCGAAGCGTTTCGGATTGTCGTCGAAGCGCGGATCGCTCAACAGGTCCCGCAGGTCCAGCGCTCCCAGGAAACGGCCGAGGACGACATCGTTGCTGGGCGCCACGGCCACCTCGCCGTCGGATGCCTGGAAGAGCCCGTACGGCGCCACGAGGGGATGGTCGTTGCCGGTGCGCGGCGGCACCCGGCCGGTCGCGAAGAATTCGGAAGCCAGGTAGGCCATCAGGCTGACCGCCCCGTTCACCATCGCCGATTCGACGCGCTGGCCCCGGCCGGTCAGGTCGCGGGACCGCAGGGCGGCCAGGATCCCGAAGGCGGCGTACAGGCCGGCCACCAGGTCGGTGATCGGCTGGCCGCTGCGCATGGGCTCCTGGTCGGCCGCCCCGTTGACGCTCATGAAGCCGCTCATCGCCTGGGCGATGAAGTCGAAGGCGGGACGGTCCGCATACGGGCCGGCGCTGCCGTAGCCGTTGACGCTGCAGGTCACCAGGCGCGGGTTGATTTCCTCCAGGCGCTCGGGACCGAAGCCCATCTTGGCCAGCACGCCGGGCCTGAAATTCTCGACCAGGACATCGGCGGTGGCGATCAGGCGGGCCAGGATCTCCTTTCCTTCCTCGGAGTAAAGGTCCAGCGCGATCGACTTCTTGTTGCGGTTGAAGCTGGCGAAGTACCAGCTCAGGCCCTCGCGGATCGTGCCCTGTTCGCGGACCGGGTCGCCGTTCTCCGGCTCGACCTTGATCACCTCGGCGCCCATGTCGCCGAGCAGCATGGTGCAGAACGGCCCAGAAAGGACACGCGTGAGATCGACGACGCGGATGCCGTCCAAGGGAGTGGTCATGACTTCACCTCAACCGCAGGCCGTCGCGACGGAGTCGACGGGATAAAGCGAGAGACGCGGCCCCGCCTTCATCACCTGGCCCGGCAGCGTCCGGCCGACGACCCTCTCGAGCCGTCGCGAGACCTCCACCAGGCGCGCGAGGTCGACGCCGGAGCGGACCCCGCACTCGTCGAGCAGGTAGACGAGGTCCTCGGTGCAGATGTTCCCGGTGGCCCCTGGGGCGAAGGGGCAGCCGCCCAGGCCCCCGATGGACGCCTCGTAGCGGGTCACCCCCTCCTCGAGCCCCGCGTAGACGCAGGCCAGCCCGACGCCGCGCGTGTTGTGGAAGTGCAGCGTCACCTCGGTCTCCGGCAGCTCCCGGCGCAGCGCGCGGCAGGTCGCCTTGACGATGGGGGGTGTCGCCATGCCCGTCGTGTCGCCCAGCGTCAGGCGGGTGATGCCCAGGTCCCGGTACGCCTTGGCGATGTCCACGATCCGGCTTACCGGAACGGATCCCTCGAAGGGGCAGCCGAAGGACGTGGCGATCGCGCCGTACACGGGAATGCCGGCTTCGCCGGCAACTCCGCATACCTCGCCGAAGCCGTCCAGGGATTGCGCGACGGAACGGTTCACATTCTTCCGGTTATGGCTTTCGGAGGCGGACAGGAAGACCACCATCGCGTCGATCCCCGCCGCCGCGGCGCGTTCGGCTCCCCGGGCGTTCGGCACCAGGGCGGTCAGCACCGCGCCCTTCGAGCGGTCGACCCCGGCGATCACCTCGGCGGCGTCGCGCATCTGCGGAACCGCCCGCGGCGACACGAACGACGTCGCTTCCAGCTGCCGGATCCCGGCGTCTACCAGGCCGTCGATCAGGGCGATCTTCTCTTCCGTCGGAATCCATCCCGGCTCGGACTGCAACCCATCGCGCGGGCCGACATCGATCACCGTGACCTCGGCGGGAAAGCCCTCCATGCGGATCTTCTGATCATTGGGCGTGCGCACTTGCATGCTCGTCCTTTCGGCTCGTCGGGGGTTGCGGTGGTCGACCATATTGGCATACCGTCTACACCCAACCGGCCGCTCAAGGCCAGGGCGGAGTCGAGGATTTCCGATGGGGCACGACGGCGACGGCAGCAGACAGATCGGAAACCAGGTGTTCGCGCGGCTGCGCAAGCTCATCCTGGAACTCGACCTGGTCCCTGGGGAGAGGGTCTCCGAGCGGGACCTGCAGGCCCTCGTCGGCGCGTCGCGGACACCGATCCGCGAGGCGCTGCTGCGCCTGGAACGCGAGGGGCTGGTAGTTCGCGAACACCGCGGCTACCGCGTCGCCCCGATCAGCGAGCGGGAGCTGGCCTCCGTCTACGAGTGGCGGGAGATCGTCGAATCCCAGGCCGTCCGGCTGGCCTGCGCCCGCGCCCTGCCGGAACAGCTGGACGCCATCCAGGCGACGATCGATCGCGGGCTGCACGACGCGTCGCCCGAGACCTGGTTCCGCATCGGCAGCGACGTGCATGTCATGCTGGCCGGCCTGTCCGGAAATCCGTTTCTCATCCGGGCGGTCGAGGACATCATGCTGCGCATCGACCGCGCGCGCTGGCTTCTCGCCAGCACGCCCGAGGGCCGCGACACGGCGCATCGCGAGCACACCCGGATCGTGACGCTCATCCGGGCGGGAGACGCCGAGGCGGCCGTCCAGGCCATAAGCGCCCATGTGCGATCGGGACGCGACGCCGTCCTGTCCGCGTTCGAGACCGAGATCCGCAAGTCCAGGCTCCGCGGCTCGGTGCTTGGCGGTGCCCGCGAACGTCTCGCGACATGAGGGGGGCTCCGCCTCGCCCCCCGGGCACGTCATCGCTTCAACCATAAAAACTGGAGAGGAACGCCAGATCATGATAACGGCCCTGAAACGCATCGTCGGCGGTACCGCCCTGATCGTTTCGCTGAGCGCCTTCACGCCGGCGAACGTCGAATGCATCGCTCCGGCCGATCCCGGAGGCGGCTGGGACTTCACCTGCCGCACCGTGGGCAAGCTGCTCTATGACCAGAACCTCGTGCCCGGGCCGGTGCAGGTCACCAACATGGCGGGCGGCGTCGGCGCCGTCGCCTATGCCAACGTCGCTTCCAAGCGGCCCGGCGCGGAGAACCTGATCGTCGCCACCAGCACGGTCGGCGTCACGCAGATCGCCCAGGGGAAATACCCGGCCGACACCGACGTCATGCGCTGGATCGGCATGCTGGGCACCGATGTCGGGGTCGTCCTGGTTCCCAAGGACTCCCCGATCCGGGACCTCGGCCAGCTGCTCGCCTCGCTGAAGTCGGATCCGGGCTCGGTGGTGGCCGCCGGATCTTCGGGCATCGGCGGCTGGGACCATATCCGCCTCCTGATGCTCGCGCAGGAGACCGGCGTGACCAGCGCCGACCTGCGGAAGATCCGCTGGGTCCAGTTCGACGGCGGCGGGCCCGCCGTGACCCAGATGCTCGGCGGGCATGTCGGCACCGTCGTCACCGATCTCGGGGAGGTGGCAGGCTTCGTCGAGTCCGGCGACGTCCGCATCCTCGCGGCGCTCTCCGACGAGCGGATCCCCGCCTTCCCGGATGCGCCGACCGCCAAGGAACAGGGAGTCGACGTGACCGGCTATAACTGGCGCGGCTTCTACACCGGCGGCGAGGTGTCCGACGAGGCGTACCGGGGCTGGGTCGACATCCTCAGGAACCTTTACGAGTCCAAGGAGTGGAAGGAGACCGCCACGTCCAAGGGCCTCGTGCCGATCTGGCGCGGCGGCGAGGAGTTCCAGGCCTTCGTGAACGAGCAGGTCGCCGACATGCGGGATATTTCCAAGGCGATCGGGATCATCAGGTGAGCGACCGCATCGCCGGACTGCTGCTCGCGGCACTGGCGGCGTGGGCCTTCGTGACCGCGGGGAGCTTCGAGGCCGGGTTTTCGGACCCGGTCGGCCCCGCGGCCTTCCCGCGCCTGGTCGCGGTGCCGCTCGGCATCCTCAGCCTGTTCCTGATCCTGCGGCCGGATCCGGATCCGCGATGGGCCGTCGGACGGCCCCTGCTTCGCCAGGCCCTGGCGGTCGCGGTCCTGGGGGGATACGCCCTGCTGCTGGAGACGCTGGGCTTCCCGGTGGCCACCCTGCTCGGCGCGACCTTCCTGGCGCGGCTGCTCGGCGCGCGCTGGCTGCCGGCCCTCGCGACCGGTGCCGCCCTGTCCCTCGTGCTGTTCGTGCTTTTCGACCAGGTCCTCGACCTGCCGCTGCCGCTATGGCCCCAAACCGTCGGGTAACCCCATGGACATCATGACGTCTCTGCTCGACGGGTTCGCGGTAGCGCTGACCCCGGGCAACCTCGGGCTGGCCATATTCGGCTGCTTCATCGGGACCATCATCGGCGCCCTGCCGGGTATCGGCCCGGTCAACGGCGTCGCCATCCTGATCCCGCTGGCCTTCTCGCTGCAGCTCGACCCGGCCTCGTCGATGATCCTGCTGTCGTGCGTCTACTACGGGTGCATGTACGGCGGCCGCATATCGAGCATCATGCTCAACATCCCGGGCGACGAACCGGCGATCATGACGACCCTGGACGGCTATCCCATGGCCAAGTCCGGGAGGGCCTCCGAGGCCCTTGCCATATCGGCCGTCGCCTCGTTCGTCGGCGCCACGCTGGCGACGATCGGGCTGACGCTGTTCTCGCCGCTGCTTGCCGGTGCCGCCATCCATTTCGGCCCCACCGAATATTTCGCGCTCTACGTGATGGCGTTCGCGACGATCGGCGGCATAACCGGCGCCAACCCGGCCAAGACGCTGATCGCCGCCTTCCTCGGGCTGCTCCTGGCGACCGTGGGCCTCGACCCCGCCAGCGGCGTCCAGCGATTCACGCTCGGCCAGTTCGAACTCTACGACGGCTTCGATCCGATCGTGGCGATCGTCGGCCTGTTCGCCATCAGCGAGGTCCTGATCTTCCTGGAAACCTCCCACGAACCCAACGCCGAGATGCCCCGGGTGGGCCGGGTGCTCCCCAGGTTGAACGACATCCGGATCAGCCTGGGCTCGATGACGCGCGGCTCGCTGATCGGCTTCGTGGCCGGCGTCCTGCCCGGGGCCGGGGCTTCGCTGGGCGCCTTCCTCTCCTACATCGCCGAGAAGCGCGTCTCGGACAAGGACGGGACGTTCGGCAAGGGAGACCCGCGCGGGGTCGCGGCGCCGGAGGCCGGCAACAACGCGGCGGCCGGCGGCGCGCTGATCCCGATGCTGACGCTGGGGGTCCCCGGCAGCGGCACCACGGCCGTCATGCTGGCCCTGCTGATCTCGCTCAACATCACGCCCGGCCCGCTGCTGTTCGAGCGTCAGCCCGACATTGTGTGGGGCCTGATCGCCGCGCTGTACGTGGCGAACGTCGTGCTTCTCGCACTCAATCTGCCCTTGGTCGGGATGTTCACCCGGATGCTCCTGCTGCCGACATGGGTGCTCATGCCGCTCGTCGTGATGGTCAGCTTCGTCGGCGTGTATTCGATCAGCCACAGCAGCTTCGACCTGATGGTCATGATCGGCTTCGGCCTCCTGGGCTTCGCGCTGCGCAAGCTCGACATCTCCCTGGTGCCGATCGTGCTCGGCCTTCTGCTGGGGGCCGACATGGAGAACAGTTTCCGGCGGGCGCTCAGCATCAGCGACGGCGACGTCGGGATCCTGTTCCAGAGCCCGATCTCCCTGGCCCTTTATGGGGTCACGGCGGTCATGCTCGCCATCGCCGTCGGGTTCGCCGTCCGGAAGAGACTGTCTTGACCGTCCGGAACGGCGCCCCGGCCGTGGACCTGTTCGGCGTCGTGGCCGAGACGACGGCGGTGCAGACGATAGCCTCGATGGCGGTGCTCCTGGTCCCCGCCATCGCCCCGGAGATCGCCCGCGTCCTCGGAGTCCCCGCGAGCATGATCGGCTACCAGATCGGGGCGCTCTACGTCGCGGCCATGGGGTCGTCGCTCGTGGCAGGCGGCCTCGTCCGCCGCTACGGTGCCTGCCGGACCAGCCAGATCAGCATGGCCTGCACGGCACTGGGATGCATCGCCATCACCGTGCCCCATCTCGGCACCCTCCTGGTGGGCTCGCTCGCCATCGGGGCGGGCTATGGGCTGCCCAACCCGTCCGCGGCGCACCTCCTCGTGCGTCATGCGCCCGAGCGGCGCCGCAACCTGATCTTCTCGATCAAGCAGACCGGCGTGCCGCTGGGCGGAATGGCCGCCGGCCTGCTCGGGCCGTTCCTGGCCGTGTCCTACGGCTGGCAATCGGGCCTTATCGCCTGCGCCGCCGCCGCCGCCGGGCTGTGCCTGGTCGCCCAGCGCGTGCGCGACCGCTGGGACGTTGACCGCGCACCCGGCAGTCCCGTGCTGCGGATGCCCTTGGAAGGCCTCAGGGCCGTCGCCGGCAGCCGGCGCCTGTCGTTGCTCGCCGGCGCATCCCTGTGCTTCTCCGCGATCCAGCTCAGCGTCATGAGCTTCATGGTCGTGCTCCTGGTCGAGGAGGTCGGGATCGGGCTGCTCGCGGCCGGATCCATCCTCGCCGCCTCGCAGGTCGCCGGCGTCCTTGGGCGCATCCTCTGGGGCGCGGTCGCCGACCGGACGGGGGATGCCAGCTTGGTCCTGATCCTGCTGGCCGCGATCATGGCGGGGGCGTGCGCCATGGTGGTCACGATCGGCCCGGCGTGGCCGATTTCCCTGGTTACGGCCATCTTCGCGATCCTCGGATTGACGGCGGCGGGCTGGAACGGCGTCTTTCTGGCCGAAGTCGCGAAACGGAGCCACTTCGCGCAGATCGGCGCCACGACCGGCGCGGTGATGTTCTTCACGTTCCTCGGCGTCGTCGTCGGGCCTCCGACCCTTTCCTTCGCCCATGACGCGTTCGGCGGGTATGCCGCCGGCTTCATCGCATTGGCCGTGGCGGCCTTGCTGGGAGGGGCGCTGGCCTTCATGGCCCGAAGATGCCCGTGACGGACAGGCATGTCCCGGACGGGCCCGGCTGTCGCCGCAGGGTCGTTGTCAGATCGGCGCAATAATCCGCACGTTCCACGACGTCCCCGCGGGAGACCCGGCCGCTTCAGGCTGGCTAGTGTTCGTCCCCCAGGGCAGACAGGGAGGAACGGGGCATGCAGGCTTCCGCACAAGACAAGGCGATCGCCGCCGTGATGAAGTGGGCGCAGCGCGAGGAATGGCGCGGCCGGCTCGGTACCGTCATTGCCGACCACCTCGGGCCGGCATGCGAGGCGTTCGACCTCGATCCGGCCGAGTTGCCCGACCTGCTCGGACCCGCAGCCTACGCCCAGCTGATCGGCTGCGCCTTCGAGGATTTCCTGACCTCCGACTTCGAGCCCGACGACCACAACATCGTCGATGATTATCTCAAGCGGCGCGGCTGGAAGGAGCCGGTGCCGGGCCGGCGCTACCTGGACGCGCTGCGCCGCTCGGTCATGAGCCTGTACGACGTGGTGGACACCACCCCGGGCCGCCACTTCATGGCCAGGGACCTGATCCGGGGCGGCGATCCCGTCCAGGTCCGGGACAAGCTGGCGTCCCAAAGCCTCGCCCGATGGGACCGCCTCGCCGCGCGGATGCTGCCGATCGGCACCGAGGTTCACATGGCCGCCGGTGTCCTGCCGCTGTCGTTCGAGGAGAGCGGCGCCCTGCTCGACGAGTTCGCCGAGGTCCGGAAAAGCTTCACCCGCAGCGTGAAGCGACAGGCCAAGCGGGCGGGTGTTCCGATCGGGGACCTAGACCAGTACCCGATGGAGGCGGCCATCCTCGGCGAGATGGCGCCGCTGTTCACCCAGGCCTGGCTGGCCACGACCCTGCCCGGGCTGCAAGGAGTGCGTCGCCCCGGATCGCGAATAGTCAGGGGCAGGGAAGCGGAACCGTGTTCAGTGGCGCGTCATGCGACGCGCGCCCTGCCGAAGCCGGCCAAGTCCCAGCGTTGCGCCATGGGCGCAACGGATCTGATCGGCTGTCTCGGGCGGATCGACCTGATCGGGCACGGCTCTAATGGCAAGGTGGCCTGACGGCTGCGCCGATCCAAATTCCCCCTCCTGCTCCGGTGATCTCCTATGTCCAAGGCCAGCTATCGCGATCTCGTCCAGCCCTCCCTCCTGGACCGCTCGAGTGTCTTGAACTACGGCGTGCGGCCGATGGCCGGGCAGGGCGGCGGCACCACGGCCGCAGCGACTTCGAGCGGGCGATCCGGGAAGCGCTGACGGATTCCGAACCCCGCCTGATGAGCGGCGTCCAGGTCAAGCTGCTTCCGACCGGCTCCAGCGACACCACGCTGGTCTTCATCATCGAAGCCGATCTGTGGGTGCAGCCGGTGCCGCTTCGCTTGAGGCTTTGGACGGAAGTGGACCGGGATCGCTACACCATCAGGATAGCCGAGCAATCTGCCGAGGGGGAGTAGATGGACGAGACCTTCCTGCGCTTCTACAAACAGGAGCTTCACCACATCCGGGAAATGGGAGGCGAGTTCGCGTCGAACGCCTGCTCGAAGGCTTCGCCTTCCTGGCCGCGCGCGTCCAACTGAAGCTCGGTCGGCGGCGGACAGATCCTGACGGGCGGCCAGCCCCGCATGGGGAGGACGCCTGAAGCCCTCGACCATGCCACCGCTTCTGACAGGGGGCGTCCCGGTAAGGATGAGCCCTTGCCTCCCGCCGAACTTTCCGAGCATCTCGACGACCGCGTCGGCAAGTCCGGGTCTGGTTTAGGTACGTTCCGGTTCGATCGCGTCGTCGGATTTGCCGTGACCGGGTAGATCGAACGTGGTGAGCCGATAGGTCCTGCCCAGTTGACTTTCGGACTGACGATCGAAGACCCGTCGGCAAGAAGAGTTGCCGTGAATCAGGACAAGAATGGGTGCATCCCGCTCGTTGTCCTCGGCGACAATCTTGCCATGAGAGGTTGATACTTCAACAATATGGTCCGTGGTATTCATCTGGTTCTTCCTGACGATGAGCGTGTCCGGCGGAAGGGACGCTCCAGGATCATCGCGGAGCCAGGTTTCGCGGATGCCTCGAACCCGGGGCAATCGGGTTTCAGGTGAAACAAAGAGAAGGGTCACGCAAGCCCTGACCGGCATCGGGGTTGGCCGCGCCCGAGGCGCACGCCGCTTCCCCTTCGATCGCGTAACGACTGCGCACCGGTCTCAGGTACGGTCGAGGCTCCAGCGCCCGATGCGGCTGTAGATCTCATCCCGCAGCTGCCTGACCTTCACATTAAGCTCTCCCAGTTCCGAAGGGGATTGGCCGGACGCCTCGAGCAGGGTTTCCCCGAGGCATCCGGCCCTATTCTCCAGGGCGCGCCCCTGGTCTGTCAGCGCGATGACTACCTGCCGCTCGTTCTCCGGATTCCGCGTCCGTCGGATCAGGCCGGCCGCCTCCAGCCGTTTCAGCAGCGGCGTGAGCGTGCTCGATTCGAGCGCGAGCTGCTCGGCGATGCGCCCGACCGTCTGCCCGTCCTCGCGCCACAGGACGTTGAGCACGAGATACTGCGGATAGGTCAATCCGAGCGCGTCGAGCAGGGGTTTGTAGGCGCGTTGGATCGCGATGCCCGCCGAGTAGATGGCGTAGCAGAGCTGGTCGTCCAAGGGGACCGGGCGGTTGGTTTCGTTCGTCATGGCATGCTCCTTCACCCGCTATATAGGATATACCATCGCGAAAATAAATATCGCGATATTTTTCACTGGACGACGGTGAGGCCGGGTGTTAAGCACTATGTTATCGCAATAACAGTTATCGGCATATAGGACCCGGGCCATGAACATTCTCTATCGTACCGCAGCCACGGCGACCGGTGGCCGCACCGGCCACGCCGCCACCACCGATGGCGCGTTCAGCGTCGCGCTCGTCACGCCCAAGGAACTCGGCGGGGCCGGCGGCGAAGGCGCCAATCCCGAACAGCTGTTCGCTTCCGGCTATGCCGCCTGCTTCCTCGGCGCGCTCAAGTTCGTCGCCGGCAAGCGCAAGGTGAAGATCGCCGACGAAAGCCGCGTCACCGCCGCCGTGGGCATCGGCCCGCGAGACGATGGCCAGGGCTTCGGGCTCGACGTCGCGCTGACGATCACGCTGCCGGGGATCGATGCCGCCGTCGCCCGGGAACTGGTCGAGCAGGCGCATGTCGTCTGCCCCTATTCGCATGCCACGCGCGGCGGCCTGGATGTTCGCCTGACGCTGGCCGCTTGAATCGTCCATCCTTCAAGAAAGGAATTCTCCCATGATGAACAGTCTTCGCGTCGCCGCCGTCGCCGCCGTGGTGGCCGCCTTGCCGTTCGCCGCCCAGGCCCAGCAGGCCGGCCACGGCGCCCAGGGTGTCGGGGAGCAGGCGGTTCGCAACGTCGTGCTGGTCCATGGCGCCTTCGCCGACGGGTCCGGCTGGCGCGGCGTCTATGACGATCTGACGCGGCGGGGCTATCGCGTGACGATCGTCCAGAACCCGCTGACCTCGCTCGCCGACGACGTCGCCGCGACGAAGCGCGCGCTCGCCAGGCAGGACGGCCCGGCGATCCTCGTCGGCCACAGCTGGGGCGGCACTGTCATCACCGAAGCCGGCGTCGATCCGAAGGTCGCCGGTCTCGTCTATGTCTCCGCCCTCTCGCCCGACGCGGGCGAGACGACGGCACAGCAATATGAAGGCTTCGTCACGCCCGCCGAATTCGTCATCGACACGCAGGGCGACGGCTTCGGCGTCATGAAGGCGGAGAACTTCAAGATCGGCTTCGCCGCCGACGCGAGCGACGCGGACGCGGCCTTCATGCGCGACTCGCAGGTGCCGATCAACCTGTCGGCCTTCCAGACCGAACTGACCCAGGCCGCATGGCGCTCCAGGCCGAGCTGGGCCGTCATCGCGACGGACGACAAGGCGTTCGACCTTCGCATGCTGCGCCATATGGCAGACCGCATCGGCGCCGAGGTCACCGAGGTGCCGGCCAGCCACGCGGTCTTCATGACCCAGCCCAAGGTCGTCGCCGACGTGATCGACCAGGCCGCGACGGAAAGCCCGCGCAAGGCGCGCTGATCCTCGGCGTCCTCTCCCCCCGCACGGCAGGCCTCCAGGTCGGGCCTGGGTTCTTGCCCGGGCTCCGGCCGTGCGGCCGGCTCTCGACCAGCATCCGCTAGAAAGGAAAGAACGATGCCAAGCCATCACCCTGCCAGCCAGGACACGGAGCACACCCGACATGCGCAGGAACATCGGCCGCGGTTCGCCGCCGAACCGGATACCGACCATGATTTCATCGTCTGCGGCGCGGGTGCGTCGGGTTCGGTGATCGCCCGCCGTCTCGCCGAGAATCCCGATGTGCGGGTTCTCCTGATCGAGGCCGGCGGAAGCGACGAGGCCGACTCGGTGCTCGATCCCGCCCTGTGGCCGACCAACCTGGGAAGCGAGCGCGACTGGGGCTTCCAAGCCGAACCCAACCCGCATCTTCACGGCCGCGCCCTGTCCATGGCGATGGGCAGGGGCCTGGGCGGAGGCTCGAGCGTGAACGTGATGGTATGGGCGCGGGGCCATCGCAACGACTGGGATTTCTTCGCGTCCGAGGCCGGCGATGCCGCATGGGGCTACGACTCGGTCCTGGACATCTATCGGCGGATCGAGAACTGGCGGGGAACCCCGGACCCGCGCTACCGCGGCACCGGCGGCCCCGTCTGGGTCCAGCCCGCCCAAGACCCCAACCCGCTCGCCCACGCGATGTTGGGTGCCGCGCGCGAACTGGGCATCCCGACGTTCGAGAGCCCCAACGGCGCCATGATGGAGGGGCCGGGCGGCGCCGCCCTGACCGACATGCTGGTCCGCGATGGCCGGCGCCAGTCGCTGTACCGGGCTTATGTCCACCCGTGGTCCGACCGTTCCAACCTCACCATCCTGACCGGCGCCCAGGTACGGCGCGTGCTGTTCGACGGCCGCCGGGCGCGCGGCGTCGAGGTCGAGAAGGACGGACGCATCTTCGCGATCCGGGCAGGCTGCGAGGTGATCCTGTCCACCGGCGCGATCAACACGCCCAAGCTGCTCATGCTGTCTGGTATCGGCGACCGGACCGAACTGGAGCGCCATTCGATCCCGGTCCTTCAGCATCTGCCCGGAGTCGGGCGGAACATGCAGGACCACGTCTCCTTCGGCTGCACGTGGGAATGCAAGGAGGCGATCGCGCCGCGCAACAGCGGCAGCGAAGCGACGCTCTACTGGAAGAGCCGACCCGAGCTCGATGCACCGGACCTGCTGTTCTGCCAGGTCGAGTTTCCGGTGCCGAGCGAGCGCACCGCGGCGCTCGGCGTTCCCGAACATGGCTGGACGATGTTCGCGGGGCTGGCGCAGCCGAAGAGTCGGGGCCGCCTCCGGCTTCGCGATGCCGATCCCGGCAAGCCCCCGGCAATCGACGCCAACATGCTGTCCGACCCCGCCGACCTGGAAGCGGCCCGGGCCTGCGTCAGGCTGTGCCGCGCTCTCGGAAACGCCGAGGCGTTCAAGCCCCATGTCACGCGTGAAGCCATCCCGGGCGTCCTGGATGCCGACGCGGAGGATGCCTTCATCCGCGATGCGGCGGTCACCTACTGGCATCAATGCGGCACGGCGAAGATGGGACGCGACGACATGTCGGTCGTCGACGCTTCGCTCGCCGTGTATGGCGTCGACGGACTTCGGGTCGCGGACGGGTCCATCCTGCCGCGCGTGACCACGGGCAACACCCAGGCGCCGTGCGCGATCATCGGCGAGCAGGCGGCGGCGCGGCTCCGCGCCAGGCACGGCCTGTAAGGCCGGCACTCCGGCAACCGCCCTTCGGCGGCCCTGCGGCCGCCGCCTATCTCATGGGGAAGACGATGACGACTCAAAGCAACCTGCCCACCCGCCGCGTTCTCGAGATCGCCGGCAGCCCGCTCTCCCTGGTCGAGTTCGGCCGGGGGCCGGCGGTGCTTCTCGGCCATGGCTATCTCTGGGACTGGCGGATGTGGCGGCCCCAGATCGACGCCCTGCAATCCCGCTACCGCCTTGTCGTCCCCGAGATGTGGGGCCATGGCGACTCCGGGCCGATGCCTACGGACACGCGCCGGCATGCCGATCTCGCCGCGCAGATGCTCGCCCTGATGGACCGCCTCGACATCGATCGCTTCGCGGTGGTCGGTACGTCGATGGGCGGCATGTGGGGCGCGCATCTCGCGGCCCTGGCACCGGAGCGGGTTACCGGCCTCGCCCTGCTCAACAGCTATCTCGGCGCGGAACCCGAAGCGAACCGCCGCACCTATTTCGGCATGCTGGATGCGGTCGAACGCGAAGGACGGGTGAACGATGCGATCGTTTCGCATATCATCCCGCTCTTCTTCGCGCCGGATGTCGCGACCCGGTCTCCCGACCTGCCGATCCTCCTGCGCGACCGGATCGCCCGGTACGACGCGGCCCGCCTGCGCGAGACGATCGCGCCTCTCGGCCGCCTGATATTCGGCCGCGAGGACGCCCTGGACGTCCTGGACAGGGTCCGGGCTCCGACCATCATCATCGCGGGGCGCGAGGACCGGTCCCGCCCCGCCGCGGAGAGCGCCGTGATGGCGGAGCGCATCGGGTGCGATCTCCATGTTCTCGACGCTTGCGGACATAGCGCGACGCTTGAGCAACCGGGGCAGGTCAACGCCATTCTTTCGGATTTTCTTGAATCGATCGGCTGAGGGATCCGGCGGGGTCCCGGGTCGTGTTCCACGGCGCTCCCGCACCACCCCGTGACGCACGATCCGGCGATCGACCCTCGGAAAACCGCAAGGGTCCTAAACCGTCGGCACCGTTCCGCCGTCGATGACGTGTTCCGCGCCGTGGATGGCCGAGGCCCGCTCCGAGGCCAGGAAGGCGATGAGCTCCGCCACTTCCTCGGGCCGGGCCGGACGTCCCAGGGGGATGCCGCCAAGAGCGTCCAGGATGCTTTGGCGCGCCGCCTCCGGCGTCCCGCCGGTGCTGTCGGCGATCCGGTTGACCAGGGCGTCCGAGGCTTCCGTGTAGATCCAGCCCGGCGAGACGACGTTGACCCGCACGCCTTTGGGCCCGAGTTCCTTCGACAACGCCTTGCTGTAGGTCGTCAAGCCGGCCTTGGCCGCAGCATAGGCCGTGGTGGAATCGTACAGCGGCAGTTGACGCTGGATGGACGAGACATGGATGACGGCCCCTTCGCCGCGCGCGATCATCTGCGGCAGCAAGGCTCGATCGAGCCTCACCGCCGAAAGCAGGTTCAGGTCGAGCTCGGCGCGCCAGACATCGTCCGTCAGGGCCGCGAAACCCCCGCCCGGGGCGGTGGAACCCCCCAGCACATGCACCAGGACGTCAACGCCGCCGAGCCGCTCCATGGCCGCCTCGGCGAGCCTTGAGGATCCTTCCGGGGTGGTCAGATCCGCCTCCACGAGCCCGGCTCCCTCGGGGCCATGGGCTCCGTTGCGCGCGGCCGTCAGGACCTGGGCGCCGCCCGCCAGGAACCTTTCGACGGTCGCCCGGCCGGTACCCTTGGTGCCGCCGGTGACGACGACGCGGCGTCCCTGGAACTCGGCCGGGTCGATGAGCGCGGGCATCACGCGATCTCCGGAGCGGCGATCGCGATCGGCAGTCTCGTGTCCATATGATCTCTCCTGGATTACATTGCGTCGGTGGAAAATTGCTACGAGGCTTTCCGGATGACAAGTACGGACGAAAAAGTAAGGTACTCACCTGAAGGTAAGCGTGCGTCCTACACGCCTCATTCCGGGGCTCAGAGCGTGCAGAACGTGCTCCGGGTTCTGGAGGGTCGGTGGAAGCTCGTGATCCTGTTCCAGCTGTTCGGTGGCCAGGTGCGGCGCTTCTCCGATCTGGAGCGGGCGATCCCCGGCGTTTCCCAGAAGATGCTGATCCAGCAACTGCGTCAGTTGGAGAGCGATGGCGTGGTCGGGCGCATCGTCCACCACCAGGTCCCGCCGAAGGTGGAGTATCACCTGACGGAATGGGGCCAGTCCCTGTGTCCGGCGCTGGACGCTCTGCTGCTCTGGGCGGAGGGCGCACCCGCCGAGGTCAGGTCGAAGCTTATCGAGGAGATGCCGGGCAGCTGAACATGACGGATGTCACTCCGGCAGGAGCAATGGCACCGAAGCAACGGGCTATTCGGTTGGCGAGAGCGGACCGGTAGCCATGGTGCCCCAGCTCGCCTCTCCGGCGGCCGTTTCCTGACTTTTCCGACAAAGCGACAAGGCGCGAGCAAGCTCCGCAGCGGTCACGGGACTGTGGACGATCTCGCGGATGCCGGCGGCGGCGAGGACAGGGGGTGTATATCGGCAGCGGATGTCGTTGCCAGGATGATCGGCAAATCTGGCGCCTCCCGGCGAAGGAGCGCCGAAATCTCGAAGGCCGATGATCGGGGCTGGCAGATCAGCGCCGCCACGAACTCGAACCCTGGCCGGCCGAGCGAACGCGCAGCCTCTTCCGCCCGTGTGACCCCGACCGGCTCGTAGCCAAGCGCGGCCACGATCTCCTCCAGACGGAGCAATCGCCGACCGTCGCCGTCGAGGATGAGCACGGCTTCACCGTCGCCACGCAGGGAGGCCGGCGGAAGCTGCCGCCCGGGCGGCGACCCGCTCGGACGGCTTTCCGGGATGGCGCACGGCAGCCATACTTCGAACGTCGTCCCTTCCCCCGGTGCGCTTCGGACCGAAATCGCACCGCCATGCTCGCGCACTATCTCGCGCGCCGTGGCCAGACCGAGCCCGTTCCCTTCGGGGCGGGTCGTAAAGAAGGGCTCGAAGATCCGTTCCCGGGTCGCGCCATCCATGCCCCGGCCCCTGTCGGTCACCGTGAGCGTTGCGTAACGCCCCGGACCCAACTCGTCCGACCCGAGCCGCACCGCATCCTTGGACTCGATCCCGCTATCGCGATGTCGACGACCCCTTTGCCGTCCATCGCCTGCGCCGCGTTGGCGGCCAGGTTCATCAGCACCTGCTGGAGGCGGGCCGGGTCCGCGGGAATCCTGGTATCCCCGGAAGAGTCCCTGATCCTGAGCTCGATCCGCGGCGGAAGGGACGCCTCGAGCATGGACGCCGTCTCATCGACAAGATCCCGGACCCGCATCAGCTTCCGCTGCGAGGTGCCGCGCCGGCCGAACGTGAGGATTTGGTCGACCAGGGCCAGGGCCCGTTCGGCGGCGAGCCGGATCTCATCAAGGTTCCCCGCCAACCGGCTGTCGGGCGGTACCCTCTCCCGCGCCATCTCGGTGTAACCGAGGATAGCCCCCACGATGTTGTTGAAGTTGTGAGCGACCCCGCTGGCGAGGGCGCCGACCGTCTCCATCCGGCGCGCCTGCTGCAGGCCGGCCTCCAGCCGCTCTTTCTCGCGGGCCAGCCGATCGCGCTCGACGGCCGCCGAGATGGTGTCGAATGCCATGCGGAACAGGCCGTAATCATGCCACTTGGTCATCGGACCAGGACGCAGGGCATCGAAACCGAGGATGCCGCCCGGACACTCGGCGTTCGAAGACACCACGCCGAGCCATGCATGGAGACCGGCATCGGCCATCCGATCGATAGCGTCGCCCGAGCCCCGGTCGATCTCCCGACCGGCCCTGGCGCCGGTGGTCGCCCGGGCGATCCGCCTGATCGCCGGAACATGGATGGTACCGTTGTCGCCGCGCTCGAAAGCCGCGGCAAGCAGTCGTGCCCGCTCCGGCCAACCCGGTGCCGGCTCTACGCCGTTCCGGCTCCACTGGTAAACCCCGGCCGTTCGGCCATCGACGAAATAGGCCCGATCCGCGCCGATGCAGGCGGCAAGTTCCGATAGCGCCAGATCCACATGCGACGTCAGATCAGCCGATCCTGAAGACAGGAAACGGGTGGAGATGGCCGCGATCGTATGCTCGAAGTTGGCCCGGAACCGAAGCGCCCGTGCCCGCGCCTGCAGCTGAGCCCCGAGATATACGAGCATGCATGCCAGAAGCACGGAAATGATGTAGAGCATGTACCGGAACATGCCGGCTGCGGCGCCGGCCGCTGCGGCACGCTCCTCGATCAGCCCCTGGACAGCTTCCATATGTCCCGAGGCCGGGGAGGAGAGGAGATTCCTGAGCAGGGCATCCGTCGCGGGAAGCTGATCGCGAAGCATGCGCCCGTGTTCCAGCAATGGCTGCGCAGCCACCACGTTCCCTGTCGCGATGCTCGTGATCAACAGGACTTCCAGTTGGGCATCGACATGCGCGATCGATCCAGACGTTGTATCGAGGGTCAGCCGCAGCATGGCGGCGGCAAGCCTCCCGATCTGTCCGGCAAAGTCCCGGCCCTGTCCCTGACCCTGATACTGTTCCTGGCCTTCGAGGTTCCGGTTCAGGACGACGAAATAGGCCAGGGAGTTCTGCAGCAAGGCATTGCGGCTCTTGAAGTCCTCGATCAATCCCTCATCCCGTGCCAAGGCGTCCTGCAGGGCACGGATCGCATCGCCGATCTCGGCGTCATCGCCTGTATCGGCGCGCAAGCGTTCGAGATTGGTCCGCAAGACGCCGACTTCCCGGACGATCGAATCGTAGTTCCGAAGAATGCCCGTGCGAGCGCTCAGGACGTCCCGATCGATCATGTTCCTCGCCGTTTCGATCTTTTCCAGGACGGTCGAGGCATGCTTCCAGTCATCCAACTCGGCACTCATGCCGCGGAAGGCTATCCACGTCAGCAGCAGGACGAGAGCGACCGCTCCGGCCGCGAACGGGCCTGTCCTCATCACGGCGCTCCTACCTGGCGGCCCCGGAATTTTCCGGTCAGTGCGCGCAGGAAAGCGACGATGGAGCTCACCTGCCGATCGGTCAGTCGGGAGTTGAGCTGGGCCCTGGCCATCCTCCGGACGGCGATTTCCAGGGTGGGAGCACTCCCGTCATGGAAATAGGGTGGGGTGGTTTCGATGTTCCGCAGGCTGGGCACGCGAAGGAGTTCCGGCTCAGGCGAGGCCAGCGGGTAGAAGATGCCGTGTCTCTGGAAAAGGTTGCCTCCGACGTTGCCTCCCTGATGGCAGGCGGCGCACCCGAGCGACTTGAACTCCTCGTAACCTTCCAGCTCTTCCGCCGAAAGGGCGCCGTCATCCCCTTCCAGCCACCGGTCGAAAGGGCTGTCGGGGGTCACCAGCGTCCGCTCGAAATCGGCGAGTGCCGCCAGGAGGCCCGCGGTATCGGGCTCCCGCCCATAGGCATCGCGGAAGCTGGCCACCATGTCCGGATCCGCGGCCAGCCTGGATACGACGTCTTCGACGCTGCTGCCCATGATGCGGGGATTCTCTATCGTGGCTCGTGCCTGATCCTCCAGGGTGCGGAACGCACCCTCCCAGTTGAGCCTGAAACTAAGCGCGGCATTGAAGACGGTACTGGTGTTGAGCGGAAGCTCCGCCCCATCGAGCCCTTCGTCCAGGTTCCTCCCGGAAGCGCCATTGGTGCCGAGATCGTGACAGGTGGCACAGCTGCGCGAGCCGTCCGCGGATAAACGGGGATCCGCGAACAGCCGCTCGCCGAGCAAGGCGCCGGCGGTACGCGGGTCGGGGACGTTCAGGATCGGGGTCAGCGGCTCATCGGTCCGGACCGCGTGTCGCTCGGGCGGTCGCGACGGCTCTGCCACGGACGCGGTCAGGACAGCATCGAAGCCGCTGACCAGGGTGAGGATCGCCGCGGCACCGGCAACCGCTGCCAAGCACACCCGCTTCGAACCGGCGGCACCTCCGGACTCCTTTCCACGCCGCCGGCGACCGTTTCGCCGAGGGGATTCTTCCGGATCGGATATCTGAGATGACATGACGCCTCCTGATGCATCCTCACGAACATTTGAAGCGCACAGGCGCTACGGCATCACTGCGAAAGGCCGGAGATTTCCTACATCCGTAATTTTCTACTCCGCGTTACCTCCTGGAGCTATGTTCTTTGTAGAATTTGTCCGGATGGCATTGCGATGCTAGGCAGCAGACCGCGTATCGACCCGGATCACCTGCGGCTGCCGCGGCGGGGGAAGCGGTTTTCCGTGCCACGGCATTGCCGCACGAGGCCCGTACGATCGTCTCGCGCCGGCGCTTGCCGAGGCGCATCAGGCAGTGCTCCACCTCGCTTCGGCGGGTGCCCCCGGCCTGGGTGGCAGGTGCCCTGCCTCACACAGGGAACTCCATGGACTTGCAAGGACATATATCCAGCATACCGGAAGAACCGGAGGATGCGGCCTGTCGGAACACGGATCGACGCATGGAGGCCGGTGCCCGGCGCGACACCCTCATGACGGGCTATATTCTGGTTATCGACGATGATCCGTCCATCCGCCGCATGGTCACCAGCTACTTCGAGGACAACGGTGTGCCGGCCATCGCCCTCGCCGGCGGGCTCGAGCTGGGCAGGCATCTGGCGAACCGGCAGCCCAGTGCCATCATCCTCGACCTGAGGCTTGGACAGGAGGACGGTCTTGACCTCCTCAGGCAGATCCGGTCCCACTCCGACGTGCCGGTCATCATCACCACCGGGCACCGCCGCGATGAGATCGATCGCGTCCTGGGCCTGGAACTCGGCGCGGACGACTATCTGACCAAGCCGTTCAGCCTCAGGGAACTGATAGCTCGCGTGCGTGCCGTGCTGCGACGCCAGGAGATGGGCCGGGCCGGCCGCTCGCGCGAGCAGGAACGCGGCGGATACAGGTTCGGTGGCTGGCGCGTCGAACGTCGGGCCCGCCGGCTGCTCGATCCCGGCGGGAAGCAGGTCGCCCTCACGAAAGGCGAGTATGCCCTGCTTCTGGCCTTCCTGGAGGCACCGCAGCGGCCCTTGACGCGCGACCACCTGATGCAGGCGACGCGGATCCATGAGGACGTCTATGATCGCAGCATCGACGTCAAGGTGCTGCGGCTGCGGCGCAAGCTCGAAATCGATCCCGACGCACCTCGCATGATCCGGACCGAACGCGGAGTCGGATACGTTTTCATGGCCACGGTCGAACCATTCTGAGTGGCCCGCGCGTCAAGAACGAACATTGGTCGGCCGGCGGGTATGGCGTAGAACCGTTAGCCAGATCGAGAAGCGGCTCGGGATAGCCGACCGGCCCGCCGCGTGCCTGGAAAGACGGCCTTGGGAGCAGCGCGAATGTCTGATTTCACACCCCTGACCCCCCTGTCCGATCCCTTGAGCCTGGAATGCGCGGCCGCGAAGCCAAACCTGCTTGTCCGGTCCAGCCGTGATCTCGGCTGGCAGGGCCTGTTGCTCGACCAGCATCGCGCGGTGGGCAGGACGGATGTCTTCGAGACGCGGCCCACCGGCGACGTCACGCTGGTCGTCGCGAAACGCGGACGCCACCTCATCCAGGTGTTCAAGCAGGGTCGTTGGCATACGGCGACCTATGGCGCCGGCAATGCCGGCCTTACGCCGCCGTTCGAGACGACGCGCATGACATGGCAGGCGCTCGATCCGGACAATCAGTTCGAGACCCTTCACCTCTATCTGTCCGGCATGATCGTCGGCGAACTGGCGGAGGAGTATCGGCGCATCGGCACCCGGCACGCGGACCGACCGCTGTCGGCGCTTGTGTTCAAGGACATGATGATCGGTGCCGTGGCGGGCGAGGTGCTGAATGCGATGCATCGGGAAGCCCCGGGCATCTATGCCGAGCAGGTAGCCCGTTTCATTTGTTCGCACTTGCTGGCCCGCCACTCGCAGTGGTGGGATCCCGACGACGATTCCCGCCACCCTCCGCTACTGGGAGATCGACAGCTGGATAGGGTGCTGGACTATATGTCCGCCCGCTTCCGGGAGGACTTGACCCTCGCCGAACTCGCGAACGAAGCGTGCATCAGCGTGCACCATTTCGTCCGTCGTTTCCGCGAGCATATGGGCGTCACGCCCTTCGCCTATCTGACGACGCTGCGCCTGGAGGCGGGAAAACGGATGTTGAAGACCAGCGACATGACGATCGCCGAAATCGCGCATATGTGCGGCTATAGGAGTCCAGGGTCTTTCTCCAGCGCCTTTGGTCGAGAGGTGGGTTCGACACCGCGCGACTACCGATCCGCTTCCCGACTTCGGTCAAATCGCGATTAATTTCGGCGAGGTTGCGCTTCGGACGAAGTCAAGAAACACAGCGGCGAGGCCCGCGTTCTGCCGTGTGAACCCTCATCAATCGGGAGCATCACATGGCATCGTCGGAACGATCGGTCATCGTCACCGGATCATCGCAGGGGATCGGCGCGGCTGTCGCGGAGCGCCTTGCCCAGGACGGCTGGGCAGTCACGATCAACTTTTCGGGCAACGAAGCGCCGGCTGTCGAGCTGGCGCAACAGGTCCAGGCCGCGGGCGGCAACGCCATCGCGGTGAAGGCCGACGTCAGCGACCCGGCGCAGGTATCTCAGCTCTTCGACGCGACCGAACAGGCGTTCGGAGGGGTCGATGCCATCGTCAACAACGCCGGTATCATGAAACTGACGAAGATAGTCGAAACCGACGACGAGACGTTCGATCGGCATATCGCTGTCAACCTGAAGGGCGTATTCAACTGCCTGCGCGAGGGCGGCAGGCGGCTACGCGATGGCGGGCGTATCGTCAGCTTCTCGACCAGCGTCATCGGCCTCTCGCCACCCACATATGGCGTCTATGGCGCGACCAAGGCCGGCGTCGAGGCGATGAGCCGCGTGCTCGTAAAGGAGCTGGCGCCGCGCGGCATTACCGTCAACATGGTCGCCCCGGGACCGACCGCGACAAAGCTGTTCCTTGCGGACAAGAGCGAAGCGCAGATCGAGGGTACGGCGAAGCTGATCCCGCTCGGCCGCCTGGGCGAACCCGGCGACATCGCGGGCGCGGTCTCGTTCCTGCTCGGTCCCGATGGCGCCTGGGTCAACGGGCAGGTGCTGCGCGTGAACGGCGGCATGATCTGACCGGAACCGGTCGGGACGTACTGGAGATCGCAGCTGGGCATCGCTGCAGCGGGTCGGCTGCCGGTCATACGTCCCATCATCGTCAGGTACGGCCAATTCAAGGAGTAGTCTCTTGAGTCTCATCGCACTCGTCACCGGCGCATCCAGCGGCTTCGGACAGATGATCGCCCGCGACCTCGCGCAAGCGGGGCACACGGCCTACGCCTCGATGCGGGATACGGCGCAAAGGAATGCCGACAAGGTTGCGGACAACGCCGCGTTTGCCAAGGCGAACAGGGTCGACCTGCGCTCGATCGAACTCGACGTACAGGACGAAGGATCGGTCGTCTCCGCCCTAAGCGCCATCATTGATGAACACGGGCGTCTCGATGTGCTGGTCCATAACGCCGGTCACATGATGTACGGGCCGCTGGAGGCGTTCACGCCCGAACAACTCGCCCAGCAGTATGATGTCAACGTCCTGGGCACGCAGCGGGTAAACCGCGCCGCACTACCCCACATGCGGGCAGCCAAGTCTGGCCTTCTGGTCTGGATATCGAGCAGCAGCGTCGCGGGCGGCGTGCCGCCGCTGCTGGGTCCCTATTTCGCAGCCAAGGCCGGGATGGACGCGCTCGCGGTCTGCTACGCGAAGGAACTGGCCCCCCTCGGCATCGAGACTTCGATTATCGTGCCGGGAGCGTTCACCAAGGGCACTAACCATTTTGCCAATGCGGGCCATCCGGAGGATGCGCCTGTCGCCGATGCCTACACGGCCGCCTGGAGCGACGGTTTCGCAGACCGCATACAGCAAGCGTTGGCCGCGGCGGTGCCCGAAGATGCTGATCCGGCTTCGGTCGGTCGCGCGGTGGTCGGCATCGTGGCAGCGGTCCCCGGCAAGCGCCCGCTCAGGGTACATGTGGACCCGGCCGACGACGGCGCGGCGGTGACGTTCGCCGTGATGGACCGGGTGCGCGAGCAGTTCCTTCAGCGGATCGGTTTTTCAGGCTTTCCGCACCCCGCATCCTGACCTTGCGCCGGGTCGGGTGCGCTCCCCCGCGGGCCTGACCCGGAACGGGTGCTCCTCCACCACTCCGTGGGACGCGATCGGGCAAGTTACAGACGCAACGCATCTCCTGTTTCCCGAAACACCGTTGCAGCGTCCCCGCTGCATTGTCGTGATTGTCAGACGGACAGGAGCATCGAACCATGACAGGTGGACAGGCACCCCATACCCGGTCGACAGGCCGGCACGAAGCACTGCGGATGCCGGCATTGCTGCTGGCCATTTCCGCAAGTGCCCTGATGGCGGTATGGATATTCCACCCGGCAACGGCAGGCCATGCCGAGAAACATGTCCAGGCGCCGTTGCCGGCACGCGAGCCGGCTTCGGCGGATCAGATCGAGCGGGGCCGGTATCTGGTGAACCTGGCAGGATGCAACGACTGCCACACGCCAGGCTATTTTCTCGGGAAACCCGACCTATCCCATGGGTTGGCCGGATCGGACGTAGGTTTCGAGGTCGCGGGCATGGGTGTCTTCGTCGGATCCAACCTGACACCCGACCATGAAACGGGGCTGGGCGACTGGACCCGGGATGACATCGTCACCGCGATAAAGACCGGGGTCCGGCCCGACGGACGCATCCTGGCACCGATCATGCCGTGGCGCGCTTTCGCCGGCCTGACCGAGTCCGATGCCGGAGCCATCGCCGACTACCTGATCAGCCTGCCGCCCATCAGCCGGAAAGTTCCGGGACCATTCGGGCCCGACGAGAAGACCGATATCGTCGTCATGAGGCTGACGGCTCCCTGAAGGCTCGGCGGTAGGCGCCTCCGAACTGACCGAAACCGTTCCGGAGCTGTGCCCGATCAGGTCGCTTCGCCCCGGGGCAGCCGAACCGATGCGTCGGGCACGGGCCCAACCCACGATCGCTTGCCCGTATCACCTCCGCCCTGCATCGAACCGTAGGTTGCGCCCATGGCGCAACACAGTGCAGCGCGTGGAACGGCAGGCTACGTGGACCGCTCTGGCTGGCCGGGGCTCGACTCCGCCCGGAGAGATGCCCGGTTCTTTCAGTCCGACAGTCCGAGCCTGCGAAAACAATGGGACAGCCCAGCGGCGAACCTCCCGAAGACTCCAAGGAAGCAAGACGATGGAAGACCTCACGATCGATAACGTTGCCGATAAAGTTGCGAAGCGTCCGCTTCCCCTGTTCAATCCGAGAGATCCGGACTTCATCCGGGATCCTTACCCGACATACCACCGGCTACGCCGGCAAAGCCCTCTGCTATGGGATCCCGCCGGCAACTACTGGCTCGCAACCTCTTACGACGTCTGCTCCGAGATCCTCAGGGATCGACGCTTCGGACGCCGGTATGAGGCTCACATCGAGAATATCTACCGACGCGGCATGATGGACCAGACGGCGTTCCGTTTGATGGCCATGACCATGCTGATGCAGGAGCCGCCGAACCATGCGCGCCTGCGCGGACTGGTTACCGAAGCTTTTTCGGCCCGCCGGGTGGTACTGATGCGGCAGCGCATCCGGACCCTGGTCGGCGACCTGCTCGATCAGCTGGTGCCCCGCGGTACCATGGATGTGATCCGCGACTTCGCTCACGTGCTGCCGGTCACCGTGATATGCGACATGTTGGGAGTTCCGGCGGAGGACACGCGGCTTTTCCACGAAACGACGATAAGCACCCGCATGCTCGACCCGGTTCCGATGAATGAGTCGGAATTACGCGAAGCCAATGCCATGTTCGAGGAGCAGGGCGCCTATTTCACAAATCTCTTCGAGCGACGCCGTCGTGATCCCGAAGACGATCTGATTACCGCCCTGGTGCAGGTCGGGGACGGAGGCGGGTTGACCGACGACGAGCTGCTGGCCAATGTCTGGCTGCTCTTCGCCGCGGGCCACGAGACGACACGCAACCTGATCGGCAACGGCCTGCTGGCTCTCCACCGCAACCCGGGCCAGCTCGCGCGGCTACAACTGGATCCGAGCCTCATTCCCTCGGCTGTGACCGAACTGCTGCGTTACGACTCACCGGTGCAGTTTGTCGGCCGCACCGCTCTCGAAGACACCGACATCGCCGGAACGACCATTGCCGAGGGTCAGGTCGTGCTGTGCCTGGTCGGGGCAGCGAACCGCGACCCCGCCAAGTTCGGTGAACCTGATCTTCTCGACTTTGGCCGCTCGAACAACAGGCCGCTCTCGTTCGGGGGTGGAATACACTTCTGCCTGGGCGCCCAGCTTACCCAAATCGAGGGCCAGGAGGCATTCGTCGGCATTCTCAGCCGTCTACCCGGCATGCGGCTGCATGATGCCGACGAACCTTCATGGCAGCCGAACTTCGCCATACACGGCCTCAAGACGCTCATGGCCAGCTGGGACCCGGCCTGATCGAGAACCAGGAAAGCAGAGGACGGGTGCTGGGTCCTGACGCCGCCGACCCGCGTTGCAGCGTCCGTCTACCCAATCCCGCATCATGATGCTCACCGCGTTCGGACCCGTTCAGCGCCCCAAGGCAAGCAGTACTCGATCCATTGTCAGAGGCCAGACCTACGGGTCAAGGTCTGAACCCTCGGACACACATGACAGACTCCATTTCTTTTGTGTCAATACTTTGACACGTCCACGCCAAGCATCTTGCGAGAGAGGCGAGTGGCTTTCCCTAACAAGTAACAGGACGATAGAATGCCTGATTTTATTGGTACCGACGGAGACGATTTCCTGGTTGGCACTCCTGAAGCCGACATGATCCAGGGCCTCGCTGGAGCGGACCTCATCAACGGACTTGAGGGCGACGACGCGATCGACGGCGGCGAGGGCGACGACACCATCGATGGCAACGTTGGCAGCGATACCATCACCACGGGAGCCGGCAACGACTTGGTCTTCGGCGGCGCCGGCAACGACATTGTCGGCGGCATGGCCGGGGCCGATGTCGTGTATGGCGGCGAGGGCGACGACGTCGTCGTCTGGAACGATCCAGACGGCGACCGCGTTTTCGGCGAAACCGGAAATGACAATCTGCGCGGCGGCGACGTCGCGGCAGACGCGATCTTCGGTGGGGAAGGTGACGACCTGATCAGGGCCGTAGCCAATCTGGATCTGGAGAATCACGCACCGGACATCCTGGTCGGAGATGCCGGCAATGACGTGATCATCGGTGGGAACGCCAATGACACCATCGAAGGAGGGGAGGGGAACGACCTCCTTGTCGGGCTCGGCGGAGCAGACAGGTTCATTTTTCGTCCCGATACCGCCGGCACCGATGCGATCCTTGATTTTGACAAGAGCCAGGATGTCATCGATTTGAGCGGCTTCGGCGGGGACTTCGATCCCCTGGCCAATCTGAGTCAGCAGGCCTACGGAATCTCTCTCAATCTCGGCGACACTGTCGGCGCGATCACATTCGTCGGCCTGCAGACCAGTGACTTGAGCGAGGCAAACTTCCTGATTGGCTAAGGAGCATGCCAGGGAGTGCCGGGCAAGGGGCGGAGAAACTGAACCTTGCCCGGCCGCCCCTTGCGGGCAAGCATCGCCCGTTCATGTACCGCCACCAATAACCTCGACGCCTCGCCGGGTAAGGAAGCCGTGACTCAAGGCCTCGGGACCTGACCGATCTTGGAGCGGTACCCGATCGGGTTGGACCGCTCCGGTCCATGCAGCCTGCCGTTCCACTCGCCGCACTGTGTTGAGCCCGTGGTCAACGCATCGGTCCGGCTGCCCTGGGCGGATAAACCTGATCGGGCACAGCTCTATTGGTGCTGCACAGTGGTTTTGAGAAGCTGTTTGTAGAAGTCAGGCAGGGGCTTCCTCAGCGACGAGGCGCTTGATGCGCCTGGACAGGATGCATATTTTCATCGATTTCGGCCAGTTGTGTTCATGGAAACCGGACACCGATGTTCATCGAAACCGGACAGCCGTTTTCATGATTTCGGCCACCCGTTTTCGACCCGGACAGCACCCGTGAAAGGCGAGTTGGGCGTCTGACCTCACAGGCGCGGTATGACTGTCCCCTTTGGTCCAGTCCAGGGGGCGAGGCGTGCCGCGGGAAAGGTCAGACATGCGACGAGTGAAGGAACTTCTGAGGCTGGCCCACGAACTGGGCTATTCGAAGCGGCAGATCGCGCAGTCGATCCGCATGCCGAAGACGACGGTGGGCGACTACCTGGCGCGAGCCGATGCTGCCGGGCTGCGCTACGCCGATGTCGCTGGGATGAACGAGGAAGCGGTGGAGGCGCTGCTGTTTCAGCGGGCCGCTCCGCCCGAACAGCGGCCGATGCCGGACTGGGCGTGGGTCTCGGCCGAGCTTGGCAAGCGCGGCGTGACCCTGATGCTGGTCTGGGAAGAGTACCGCCAGCAGCACCGGGACGGCTACAGCTACAGCCAGTTCCGGCGCCACTTCCTGGACCACACCAGCGCCGGCGCCGAACCGCGGATGCGGCGGGAGCATGCCCCGGGGGCGGCGTGCGAGGTGGATTATGCCGGTATGACGCTGACCATCAGCACGGCCGAGGGGCCGCGCCAGGCCAGCGTCTTCGTCGGCTGCCTGCCGTTCTCCGGCTACCTCTACGCCGAGGTAACGTGGACCCAGACGGCCGAGGACTGGCTGGCCAGCCACGTCCGGATGTTCACCCACCTTGACGGCGTCGTGCCGAAACTCGTCCCGGACAATCTCAAGACCGGCATCACCCATGCCAGCTTCTACGATCCGGTGGTCAACCGCTCATATCACGAGCTGGCGCGCCATTACGGCACCGGTGTTGTTCCGACGCGGGTCCGTCGCCCAAGAGACAAGGCCAGCGCCGAAAAGGGCGTGCAGGTTGTCGAAACCAGAGTGCTGGCGGCGCTGCGCAATCGCGTGTTCTTCACGCTGGACGAGGCCAACGCGGCGATCCGGGAGCTGGTCGCCGCAGTCAACGCGCGGCCGTTGACGACCGACAGGACGCTGACCCGGCGCAGGCTGTTCGAGGACCGCGAGAAGCCGCTGCTGAAACCGCTTCCGGCCGAGCCCTTCGTGATCGGCCGCTGGTCCCGTTACAAGCTGGCACCCGACTATCACGTCAGCATCGAGGGCGTGGCCTACTCGGCGCCCTACCGGCTGATCGGCAAGCACGTCGATGTGTTCTGCACGGTCAGTCTGGTCAGCATCTTCCACAAGGGCGAGCGGGTTGCGGCCCATGCCCGGCAGGATGGCGAACCGGGGCGGGGGACGGTGACGCTCGACGAGCACCGGCCGCCCAATCACCGCGCCGCGGCGCTCCTGACCCCGGAGGCGGTCCGGGCCGAGGCCGCCGGTCTCGGCGGCGCGCTCGGGCTGCTGGCCGACAGGATCTTCGCCGATGCCGATCATCCCGACCAGGCCGCGCGTCAGGTCGCCGGCCTGCTGCGACTGGGCCGGCTGCACGGGACCGTGGCTCTGCAGGCCGCCGCGACGGCGGCGCTGAGCGCCAACGTGCGCTCCTGCCGCTTCGTCCAGCACCTGCTGGCCAAGGGCCAGGTCCAAGCTCTGGAGGATCCCGCCGGCGGGCTCGGTCCCCATGCCAACCTGCGCGGCCCGGTCTACTATCACTGACGTCCCGGAGAGAAACCATGCATCACGCCAACCTGGAAAAGCTCAAGTCCCTGCGCCTGTTCGGCATGGTCCGGGCGTTGCAGGAGTTGACGGGGCTGGACGACCGCGGCCGGCTCGACTTCGATGATCAGCTCGCCCTGCTGATCGAGCGTGAGACGGCTGACCGGGCCAACACCGCTGTGGAGATGCGGCTCAAGCGCGCCCGCCTGCGGCAGGCGGCCTGCTTCGAGAACCTGGACCTGAAGGCGAGCCGCGGCCTGGACAAGGGGCTGATCCGCGATCTGTTCACCTGCCGCTGGATATGCCAGCACCGTCACCTGATGCTGACCGGGGCGACCGGCACGGGCAAGACCTGGATCGCGTGTGCCCTGGGTAATCAGGCGGCGCGGGAAGGCTTCAGCGTGCTCTACACCCGGCTGTCGCGCCTGCTGGACGACATCGCGACGGCGCGCCTCGGCACGGGAGCCGGGGCTCTGATGCGGCGGCTTGCCAGGGTCGATCTCCTGATCCTCGACGACTGGATGATGAGTGAGCTGACCGCGCCCCAGCGCCGGGACCTGATGGAGATCGTCGATGACCGCCATGACCGCGGCTCGATCATCCTGGCCTCCCAAATCCCCCTGACCAGCTGGCATCGGGCGATCGGGGATTCCACTTACTCCGAAGCGATACTGGATCGCATTGTTCACGCCGCCTACCGGGTTGAACTTCAGGGCGACTCCCTGCGCAAACCCGCTCGCGGTGGCACCGCCCCTTCCGGCAGCGGCATCGATCAACCCGCTTCCAACCTCGAGAAAACAACCGTAAAGTGAACTTACGTCAGACGCCCACGGCTGGCCCCGCCCCATGGGGCGGGGCCAGCCGTCGCCCTCGCGAAGTGCCTGCCATGGTTGAAGCGCAGGTGGCCGGATTGATGAAAATGCCGGTCGGATTCGTGAACATATGCAATCGAGGATCTTGAGAAGCGGGGCGTCGCCTTCAAGGCACTCAACTCACCAATGGACACGACGACGCCGGCCGGCCGCGCCTTCCTGCAGATCCAGGCCGCTTTTGCCGAGATGGAACGAAATCTGATCCGGCAGCGCGTCAAGGAAGGCTTGGCCTCAGCCCGCGCTCGCGGTCGCCACGGTGGCCGGCCACGGGTCATGACAGTCGATCGACTGCGATATGCTCAACATCTCATGGCCGACCAGGCTCGAAGCATCCCCCAGATCTGCCGCGAGCTTGGCAATATACCAGCCAGCACGCTCTACCACTATCTCCATGCCGACGGCACGCTTAAGCAGCCAGGACGAATGCTTCTCGACGCCGATGTGTGAACTCGTGGAAGCAATCGTTACCGTCCCCCATCATTGCTTCAACGAATACACCAATGACAAAGGCCCCGGATGGCTCCGGGGCCTCCTGTCTCTTTCATCACCGCCCGCTCAGGTCATGGAAAAGGGAATTTGATCGCGGATCTCACCCGCGCATTACGACACGGCGCCTTTCGTCAGGGCATTGAGCACTGGCTGCAGCATAGGCAGCATATCGTTGGCTCCAAATGTCCAAAGGACGGCTGGAGACAACGCGATCAGGCACCGCAGACCAACGGTGCGGGCAATCTCCGCACGCTGCTGGTTGGGTTGCAGCCAGTCCAGGCTCAAAACGGCAAGCGCGAGAATGCTGAACGCGACGGTAGCGACCAGGCCGTGGCGCGTCGAAACATCAAGCGTATCGCCTAACCAGGACCGATGTTCGGCCAGCTTGACGACCGTCACTGACGTCATGGCGAGAAAGACTAGGGAGACGGCGATTTCAGCATACGCTCGACGCTTGCTGGTTCGGGGAACGGGCGCCTTGCGGGCCCGTTTAGGCGTTGATTTCGTTTTCGTCGGTTTTGTCTCAGGCATGTGTAACTCCGGCAGGGCTGTCACAATGATGCGGGCGGCCCACAAGACGATGTGGTTTTCGTTTCTGGCGGCAAGAGAAAAAATGACCCTAAGCGGCCGCTGAAAATAAGACTTGCCCTGGCGTTGATTGGCACCATAGTCCACAGGTTAACCGTGTTCGTCCGCGCCTGCATGGACGACATCCGGACCCAGAAATCGCCAGGATAATCGGTCTTATCGATGCAGTCAGTTGGGCGTCAGCTCCCACGCGTGATCGGCCCACTGCATCCCGGTGGCAGATATCTCCGCTTGGAAAACCGGCTCGTTAGGGTGGGTCGGTTTTCAGGTAATCCACGAATGCCTCCTCCATCCGGAACCGTTCGACATTCGTATGGGTGACGTTACGCACCAGCTCACGATTTTCCAACACCTGCACCATTGGCCTCAGGTGCGGATGGTCGTTGAAATAATACATAAGGATGACATTATTGGGGTCGCCGTTGAAGCTCCATTCCCGTTTGATCAGCACGAAATCCCGGCTGAAGGGGTGTTCGGCCAGATCGGTTCGCATCTCGGCGAACAATGCGGGCATGTCGCTTTCCAGCTTTCGCAGTAGGGCTTGATTGTCCCTTACGGCCTTCAGGCCCTTTAATTCCAAGTGGGTTGTCGCTTCAGCGGTCTGTTTCCAGTCCTGTAGCAGCTCCTCAGAGTAGGCATTCTCGTCGGAGTCGATGATCTTGTCACAGCGTCGGCATAGCCAGATGCCGTTATCCGCCGATTTTCGCTCGTCCGCTGTCAGTACGGCATTAAACCGTGGCCCATTCGGAGCGGCACCCGAGATATGCGCCGCCACACCAATGCTTACCGTCGCGCTCTTCTTCATCCCCGGACCGATGGTCGGTTGGCGGCATTCCGGGTTCGAGCAGCGGAAGTTGACCCGCTTCGCCAGAAGGGTTTTGATCGGCTGCGGAAAGTCATCCCTGCGTTTCTCGTCACTCTTTGGCATCGAGCTTATTCACTCCGGAAATTAGAAGCTATTTGTAGACCTCAGGCGCTGATCTCCTGGGCCACAAGGCGCACGAGGGGGCGGAACAAGACGGAGATGAAGGCGATCTCGATGAAAGCGACGAGGCCGAGGAACGCCAAATCCCTGCCATGTCCGCCGTCGTCCGGTGATCCGCAAGGGCAGTGGGCGTGCCGGGGGAGCGCGGAGCCTGGTCGTTGACGGTCACAGCCCGGCGGCCCGGGTCAGGTTGATGCGGAAGCGGTCGCGCCGGCGCTGGTAGCGGCGGGTCATCTCGGCGGTGGCATGGCCGAGGTGGCGCTGGACGGTGCGCTCCTCGGCCTCGGCCGAGGTCGCGAGACCGGCGCGCAGCGAGTGGCCGGCGAACAGCCGGCGCCGTCGGCCCTCGGGCAGGTCGCCGCGGACGCCGGCGGCCAGCGCCAAGCGCTGGACCAGACGGACGACGTGCTTGTCCGACAGCCGGTCAGTCAACACCCGTTTGCCGTCGCGCGAGACCCGGCGGAACACCGGGCCATGGGCGATCCGGCCCAGCAGCAACCAGGTTTCCAGCGCCGCCACCGGGCAGGTCGCGTCGGCCGAGCCGCGGCCGACTTCGACCTCGCGCCAGCCGGTCTTGCCCCTGACATGGAGCAGCAGGCCGGCGTCGAGCGGCTCGATCCAGCCGGACGCCTCGGGCGTCTCGTCGCGGCCGTGGTCGAGGCCGACGATCTCGCTGCGGCGCAGGCCGCCGGCGAACCCGACCAGCAGGAGGGCGCGGTCGCGCAGGTCCCGTAGGTCGTGGCCGAGCAGCGCCGCCATGGCGGCGACGTCGGCGCCGAGCAGCGCCTCCTTGGCCTCGGGCGGCCGGCCGTGGGCGCGGCGGATGCCGGCCAGCACCTCGCGGATGTGGCGGTCGGTGCGGTCGAGCGTGAAGCCGCGCTGGCGGAAATTCCAGCCCAATCCTGCGAGACGACGGTCGACGGTGGCGGCGCTCCGGCTTCGCCGGGCGCCGGGCGGGGTTTCCGAGGCGAGGTCGGCGAGGTAGAGGCCGATCGTCTGCGGCTCGGGCGGCAGCGGGTCGAGGCCGCGCCGGGCGCACCAGGCGGCGTAGTGGCGCCAGTCGGCGGCGTAGGCGCGCCGGGTGTTGTCGGCGCGGGCGCCGCGGGCATAGTCGCGCGCCTTGTCGGCCAAGCCGCGGAGATGGGCGAGGCCGTTATCAGCGGCGATCTCGGGAAGCAGTTCGTCGTCCATCAGCGTCTTTCCGGCAGCGATCTCGGCGGCTCGTGGGTGCCCTGCCCTTGTAGCACGGTGGAATTCCGGCCACCAGCTCCGCTATGTCCGATAAGGGGGGATTATCGGACATGACGGCGTGCCAATCGGAAATCAGGGGTCTCTCAAGCTAAATGTAGTTTAAGTATGAAATTGCGTACAATCAATTGATGTGAATAGGAAATTCCTGTACAAAAGCACCACCCGATTCCCGGAGCCGTGCCGGATCCTCGGTCGATGAGGAGAGAGCAGCGATGGCCGAACTGTTCGTCGCGGGCCCGGTCGCCGGGGCGCTCGAAGCCGCCGCCACCGCCGTCGGCCGCCTCGACGCCGCCCTGGCCGGCACCCCGCTGCGGCCGGCCTGGACCGTCTGGAGCGGGCTCGACGCTGCGTGTCGCCACGCCGGGGCGGACGGCCACAAGGTCAATCCCTACCGCCTGGCGGCCCACCTGCACGGCCTGCCGCTCCGGACCGACCCCGCCGCGCCGCCGATCGACCGCGGCCGGGAGATCACCGGGCTGAACCACGCCGTCGGCCTGCGTTCCTGGACGGCGGCGCCCGATGCCGAACAGTCAGCCCTGCGCGACGCCGCCCTCGACAGTCTGCGCGCCGGTGGCCGCGACCGGCCGGCCCTGGTCGCCGCCGCGCTGGGCATGCTGGAATGGTTGGCCGGGCAGGGCAGCCGCCCGGCGATCCGCGCCGCCGTGCCGTTGTACCTGCGCGAGCGCGGGACCACCATCCACCTGCTGGCCGCCGTCACCGGGGGCGACGCGCTGCGGGCGGGTGCCGCCGATCCCGACGGGTTCACGGTGCGCTTCCTCGACGCGGTCCGGCGCGAGGCCGCCGACGGCCGTGACCTCCTGCTGGTCATGGAGCGGGAATGGCTGGCGGCGCGCGCTCGGGTCGAGGCGCGCGCCGGCGGCCGGTCCAACTCCCGGCTGCCGGCGGCGGTCGACCTGCTGGCCGCCTCGCCGCTGCTCAGCGTCTCGGCCCTGGCCGGCGCGCTGGGCTGCTCGGTCGAGGGCGCGTCGCGGATGCTGGACGCGCTGGTCGGGCTCGAGGTCGCCGCCGAGGTGACCGGCCGGGCGGGGCGGGGCGCACGGCGGCTCTACGGCCTCCGGCGCTTGCTGCCGATCCGGGCCGAGACCACCGCCGCCAGGCGCCGGGCGAGGGGAGGGCAGCGCGGCCGGCCCAGGCGAGTGCTGACCCCGCCATTCGCGGAACTGGCGACCGACCCCGCGGAAGTTGCGGTGCGGCCGGACGCGGATCCGGTCGAGCCCGCGCGCCTGGCGCCGGTGAGCTTCGACTTCGAGGCGCTGGACCGCCTGGTCGCGGCGGCCGACGAGCGGACCCGCAGCGTGCGCCGCCTGCTCGACCGCATCGCCCGAGGCGAAAAGTCTTTCCCGTCCGGTGACAGAGCAGACGGGCCGGCACCCGAAGGAGCCTGATCGGGGGCCGGCTCACGCCGGGATTCCGGGATCGGAGACCGATACCGAGCCGGTATGAACACGGCTGGCTCGGCAGGAGCGGTGCCCACCCGGTACGATCTCGCGACGCTCTGATCTCTTGGAAGCCTTTGCTGGACGGCTCCGGGCTGGCTAGTGTTCGTCCCCAGGACAGACAGGGAGGAGCAGGACATGCAGGCTTCCGCTCACGACAAGGCGATCGCCGCCGTGATGAAGTGGGCGCAGCGCGAGGAGTGGCGCGACCGGCTCGATACCCTCATCGCCGACCACTTTGAGCCGGCATGCGAGGCGTTCGACCTCGATCCGGACGAGCTACCCGACCTGCTCGGGCCCGGAGCCTACGCCCAGCTGATCGGCTGCGCCTTCGAGGATTTCCTGACCTGCGACTTCGAGCCCGGCGGCCACAACATCATTGACGACTACCTCAAGCGTCGCGGCTGGAAGGAGCCGGTGCCGGTCCGGCGCTACCTGGAGGCGCTGCGCCGCTCGGTGATGAGCCTGTACGAGGTGGTCGACACCACGCCGGGCCGCCACTTCATGGCAAGGGACCTGATCCGGGGCGGCGACCCCGTCCAGGTCCGGGACAAGCTGGCGTCCCAAAGCCTCGCCCGGTGGGACCGCCTCGCCGCACGGCTGCTGCCGATCGGCACCGAGGTGCACATGGCCGGCGGTGTGCTGCCGCTGTCGTTTGAGGACAGCGGCGCCCTGCTCGACGAGTTCGCCGAGGCCCGGAAGAGTTTCACCCGCAGCGTGAAGCGACAGGCCAAGCGGGCCGGTGTTCCGATCGGAGACCTCGACCAGTATCCGGTGGAGGCGGCCATCCTCGGCGAGATGGCGCCGCTGTTCACCCAGGCCTGGCTGGCCACGACCCTGCGCGGCGCCCTGGGGCAATCCATGCCCGAGCTGGTCAACTTCGACGGCGACGCGCTGATCTTCTCCGAGACGCGGTTCCCGATCCCGGACGCCGCCCGGTCCGGGGAGATCGAGCGCCGCCTCGACGGCCTGCCGGACCTGGTCCGGGACGAGGTCGGGCAGCCGGGCTGGACGTGGCTGGCCGACGCGGCCCCGACCGGTCCCGTGCCGGCCAACTCGCCCGGTGCGGTGATGATCAAGACCTACGACTGGAGCGGCGCCCGGGTTCTCGGCTCGGTCCGGCTGGATCGGGCCGCCCTGGTGCTGCAGACCAACTCGGCGGAGCGGGCCGAGCGGGGCCGGAGCTGGCTGGCCGGGGTGCTGGGCCCGCTGGTGGGCGCACCGCTGACCGCGCTGCAGACGCCCGAACAGGCCGTGGCGGAGCACGCGGCCCGGGACGACGATCAGCCCCCGCCGGAGCCGCCGCTGCCGCCGGAGGAGATGGCCGCCCTGCTGCACGAGGTGGAGGACCGTCACTACCGCGAGATCCTGTCCCAGCCGATCCCGGTGCTCGGCGGTAAGAGCCCGAGGCAGGCGGCCCGGTCCAAGGCGGGGCGTCAGAAGGTGGCGGAGTGGCTGAAGTCCCTGGAGAACGGTACCGCGCGCCGCAGCCGGGCCCAGGGTCATCCGGCCTACGACTTCGGCTGGATGTGGGAAGCGCTCAAGATCACCGACCTGCGCCAATGAGGAAGGTCGTGTTCCGGCCCAGCGAGGGTGCATGGACCTGGATCGCGCAGGATCGTGCCGGTCGCTGGCCCGGCGCCTCGTCACAGCTGACGACCCTACCGGATCGGGGACAGTGCGGGGCAGGGAAGCCTGACCGTGATCAGCGGCTCGTCTTGGGACGCCCGCGCCCTGCCGGAGCCGGACGGGGTTTTTGCTGCGCGCGGTGCCGGCCCAGGCCGCTGGACAGGGCAAGCTGGCTGCGCCTCTCGCCATAGGCCGGTGCGACCATCGGGTAGTCGGCCGGCAGGTTCCATCTGGCCCGGTACTGCTCCGGCGTCAGGCCGTGGGTCGTGCGCAGGTAGCGCTTGAGCATCTTCAGCTTTCTGCCGTCCTCCAGGCAGACGATGTACTCGGCCGTGACCGACCGGCGGACCGGAACAGCCGGCCGCAGCGGCTCCTCCTGCCGTTGCGGCTGCGGCGCGGGCTCGAGCAGTTGCCCGAGCGAAGCGTGGACGGTGCCGACCAGGCCCGGGATGTCGGCCACCGGGAGCGTGTTGCCCCGCAGGTAGGCGGCGGTGATCTGGCCGGTCAGGAGGAGCATCTCCTCGGGGGAAGCGGTGGGGCTCATCGGACGTTCTCCGGGTGTCGGGTGGCGTGGTGACCGGCGTCGCTGCCGGGACAGGGCCCGGCGGCCGCGCCTCAGACCGCGTCGAGGGCGTTCCTGGGCCGTGCCACCAGCCAGAGCGACAGCCTCAGTCGGTAGAGTGTAATGACCTCGGCATCACTCAGCGCCCCCGGTTCGCGCTGCGCCCACAGTTTGTCACGCAGCCCCGCCAGCACGGCGTCGGTCAGCGGGGCCGCGGCACCGGTCGAGAGAACGAAGCCGCCGAACCCGAACAGCCGGGTAGCCAGGCTTCCGCCCGCGTGCGCCGACTGCCCCAGCACCTTGTTCATCAGCCAGAGCCCGGTCCGGCCGAGCAGAAGGCCGTCGGCGTCCCAGCCGGCCACCGGATGCCGCGCGGTGAGCCGCAGGACGGAGAACCAGTTTTGGCGCATAGCCTCCAGCAACTCCCGGTCGAAGGCGTCGAGGGATTCCAGGACCGCCCCGGCATATCGGTCGATCGCCCGGCTCGATCCGGCGACGCGGCCGTAGACCGCCAGACCAGCACCATCGCGTCGTCACCGGCCTCGACGCCGCCGCCCCTGACCTTCAGGCCGAGCCGACTGGCGAGCCGCGCCGTCGCGGCCCCGCTGACATGGCGGTCCACCGCCTGGTGGTGGCGCACGACGCCGGCCAGGATCCGGCGGTACGCGGCGCGTGCCTGGTCGCGATCCATGACGATCCTTACCCCATCCTCGGCTGCTCCGGAGGGGCTGTGCCCGCCCGGTCAGCCGCCGTTGAGCGCATCCTTGACCGCCTTGCCGGCGGTGAACCGGGCGGCCCGGGACGCCGCGATGGTCATCTGCGCGCCGGTCTGGGGGTTGCGGCCCTGGCGCTCCGCGCGCTCGGAGATCGCGAAACTGCCGAAACCGGCGATGCGCACCTCGTCGCCCCGCTTCAGCGCGTCGGTGATCGTATCGGCCAGCGCCTCGACGGCCTTGCCGGCATCCGCCTTGGTCAGGCCAGCACGCTCCGCGACGGCGGCGATCAGTTCTGCTTGGTTCATTGACTGCAAACCCCCTCGAATAGGCTGCCACCATCGGCAGGTCCTTTCCCCTTGCCACTGGCTCAGTCGGGTGACAAGGCAAACGCGCTCGCCGGCCCGCATCCATGATGCGAATTCACGGGTGTGGTTGCACCCGGGCTACACTCACCACAGCCGGTGACCTGGAAGGGACCGTGCGCCGGGCAGGAGAATGCAGGCAATCCGGCGGCATCAGGAAGCGGAAGTCCACAGCTTCTTTTCCGGATCGCCGGGCAGGCGGCCCGCCTGGAACTCGTCATAGGTCCGCTCCAGGGCAATCCGGACCTGCTCCCTCAGCTCGGGCGTGGCGCTGATATCCCGGGCGGTCCAGTCGGTCAGCCCGGTGATCCGGTCCGTGAACGCCAGCGCCACCGCCCGCGCCCGGATCCGGGTGACCACGGCCAGCCCGGAGGGCAGGTGGGTCACCGCCCAGCTCCGGGATCCGGTTTCGCCGTCGATGCGCTCGTCGATGCCGAACGGCGACCGCACGAGGCCCTCGACCTCGAGCCGGCCGGCGGCGGTGCTGATCCTGAAGGATCCGGCACGCCATAGGGCCGTCCCCCAATCCCTGCACCTCCCGCCCGTCCTGTCCGCCCGGTGTCATGTCAGGAGGCCCGCAGGATTTGGGAGGGAGGAACGTCCAGCCGGGTTCCGCGCACTCGGTCCAGGCGTGCGCCGGCAGCGCTCCGGCAGCACCTTAGTCGGCAAGGATCCCGCCATCGACTGCCGCCGGGGCATCGCTGCCGGTTCGCCGCTCGGCCATCGCCGTGCGGTACCAGTGCTCGGCATGCTGAAGGTTATGCTGCGCCGCGACCTCGTCGCCGGCGGTCCTGGCCAGCTGGGCAAGCTCCAGGTAGCGGGCGTGCTTCGCCAGGGCGCTGCCACTGCCGCCCGTACGGCCGCCACCGTGTTGGGATGGTTTGTGGCCAGCCGGAACCCTGTTCCGGGATCTTGATCGGTGCTGATCAGGTGGCGTCACTCACACCCTCGTCGTCTACGCATGAAGTTGAAAGGGGTACGCTCCGAACCGAAGGCATATCACGTGTCTGTGGAAAGAGCCACGAAGCGGGTACGGGAACGAGGATCAGGTCCAGGATGCCTCACCGGCACTGTGGGACCGGTGAGAAATCCGGCTGGCGTGGCCGGTGCCGGCGCGGCATGATCCGACCTCCGACACTCAGGAGCCGCCCATCCGTGCAGAACCTACCGGTCACCCATGACGCCTTCTTCCGGGTGCTGATGGACGAGCCCGGCGTGGCCGCGGCCGTGCTGCGCGAGCACCTGCCGGCCGAGGTGGCGGCGCTGCTGGCGCCCGAGGCGCCGGAGCTGCTCGATGCCCACTTCGTCGCGGCCCACCTGCGCCACAGCCAGGCCGACCGGCTCTATCGGGCCCGGACCCTGGCCGGCGGCGAGCTCTACATCTACGTGCTGCTGGAGCACAAGAGCGCGCCGGACCCGGAGGTCGGGGTCCAGTTGCTGGGCTACCTGGCCGAGATCTGGCGCCGGCTGGACCGGCAGCGGCTGGAGCAGGGCGGGGCGGTGGGCAGCGAGCGCCCGCCGATCGTGCCGCTGGTGATCTACCATGGTGCCCGGGAGTGGACCGTGCCGCTGTCGTTCGGCGAGACGGTAGCGGCATATCCGGCGCTACGGCCCTACCTGCCGGACTTCCGGTACGCCCTGCTCGACCTCGGACGGGTGCCGGACGAGCGGCTGTCCGACCAGCGGGTGGCGCGCGGCGGGCTGCGGGTGCTGAAGTACAGCCACCGGCCGGACGGGCAGGGGGCGGCGGTGCTGGCGGCGGTCGACGATCTGCTGGGTAGCGGAATCCTGGTCAGTGCGTTCATATATATCAACTGGGCGTACGATGCGGTTGACCGGCGGGCGATCGAGGGGGCGCTGGCCCGGGCGCCGGATGAGCAGAGGGAGGCGGTGATGTCGGTCATGGCACAGGAACGCAAACAGGGACGCATCGAGGGCAAAGCCGAGACCCTGCTCCGGCTGCTCGAGCGACGCTTCCACGGTGTTCCGGAACTTTACCGTGCCCGGTTACTGGCAGCTGATGCGGATCAGCTTGATACCTGGATCGACGCGGTGCTTGAGGCCGACAGTGTCGATGCCGTCTTCGGCAGACCGACAGCGCACTGATCCGCTGGTGACACAAATACGGGTGCTGGCTGAAGCTGAGCTTAACACCGCATTGATCAACTCATCCGCGGAATCACCGGAACTGCACCAAGGAGACTGCTCGGCCGGGAGTAAAAAATCCGCCGATATCACTGCGTAACGGAACTAGAGAAAATAGATGACGCTCAAGCTATCTGTTGGAAAGGCTTGTCATCTTTCGGGTTTTCAGCAATCAGAAAAACTCTTCCTGTATTATTTCCAATTAATCTACTCAATGTTTCCAACTCACAATTTTTCTTTTCATTAGAAGAGCCTGGAGCAGATTTTTGCTTTGCTCCATTTTTTTCAGCCGCAGCAGACCCCTCGCTTTCATCAGCCATGGCAACGATCAAAATACGCATGTGCCAACATATAGAAGACATAAATAATACATTTTTCTTATAACCAGTTTTTAAACTAAAATTCTTAAGTATGTCTCTTGTTTCGACATCAACTTGAATTGGTATCGATTTACCATGGCTAGGAAATACCCATACCAGATCCTGTTCTTGGTGACAAAAAGAACTCCAAAACACATCGATTGCTTCTTCTACAGCTTTGCGCATAGTGTATTTGGGATCATACAAGGTTCTATATCTTATTACCTGATTTTTGTAGAAAATCCACAATTCTTCAGGGATCCCCGATATTGAGGTCGTGAAGACAGATGGGTGGCGCTTCCTCGGCATAAAATCCCCATAGAGCCGGATTGCCGAAGGTTTGCCGCAAATCCCGTCGCTTAGCAATGATTCTATGACATTTTGTGTTCGTTTTCTCCTCTATCGAGGACTGTCTCTGCTCCTTGTGGGCTAATTGATGTGGGTCCCAAGCTGGTGTTAATCTCGTCAGTAATTTTACTAGCACCTAAAGCAATGATCAACAACTCCGAACCAGCCGGCAGAACGCCGCACTGGTGCTAGTAATTTTACTACAAAATGGAGCCGGTGGCATGAGCTTTTCCGGTGGTATCCAGACGGTTCAGGCCCGGCAGGTCGAGGTCGTGACGCGCCTGCTGGGCGAGACGGTCGGTCCGCTCCTGCTGGCGGCGGACGTGACCGACATCGTGCTGAACGACGACGGCACGCTCTGGGTGACGCGGCTCGGCCAGGACAGCGCCCCCGTCGGCGCGATGGCGGCCCACGAGGCCGAAGCGCTGATCGCGGCCACCGCCCGCACCCTCAACACCGTCGTCACTAGGCAGAGTCCCATCGTCGAGGGCGAGCTGCTGATCGATGGGTCGCGCTTCGAGGGGATCATCCCGCCCGTGGTGACGCGTCCCATCTTCGCCATCCGCAAGAAGGCCAGCGCCGTGTTCACCCTTGGCCAGTACGTCGAGCGCGGGCTGATGACCCGCCGTCAGCGCCGCTTGATCGAGAAGGCGATCTGCCAGCGCCGCAATCTCCTGGTCTGCGGCTCCACTGGATCGGGCAAGACGACGCTGGGCAACGCCATCCTCGCCGCCATCGACGAGCTGACGCCCGCCCATCGCATCATCGGCATCGAGGACACCCGGGAGCTGCAGTGCTCTGCCCGCAACGCCGTGTTCATGCGCGCCACCGAAACCGTCACTATCCGCCAGCTCCTGCGCGCCGCCCTGCGACTGTTTCCCGACCGGATCATCGTCGGGGAGGTGCGCGGCGCGGAGGCCTTCGACCTGCTGATGGCGTGGAACACCGGCCATCCCGGCGGATTGTGCACCGTCCACTCCGACATCAGCCATCCCCGGGCGGCCCTGACCCGCTTGGAAATCCTCGTCTCCCTCGCCACCACCGCCCCCATGCAGCGCCTGATCGGAGAGGCCGTCCACCTGATCCTGTGCGTCGAGCGCTGCCCGGATGGCACCCGCCGCGTCTCGCAGCTCGTCTCCGTCGAGGGCTTCGACGACTCCGACTACGTGCTGCGCCCCCTCTCCGACCTTGACCAAGAGGAGCCTTTCCCATGAAGCGCACCGCCCCTGTCGCTCTCGCCGTCCTGCTCTTCGCCCAAGCCGCCCACGCCGCCGTGACGGCGGGCGGCGGCATGCCCTATTCGACCGGCCTGAATACCTTCTCTACTTCGTTGCGCGGAGAGATCGCGGGCATCCTGATCGTGATCGGTGTGATCGGCGGTGTCGGCCTGTGGATCGCCGGCGGCCAGCTCGAAGGCATGCTCCAGACGATCGCCCGCGTCATCATCGGTGCCTGCATCGTGGGTGGCGTCGTGACCTTCCTGACCACGATCGGCGTGACGGGGGCGGTGCTGTGAACACCATCCGTCTCAACCAAGCGCTGGTGCGCCCGCTGCTGGTCGCGGGCGGCGAGCGCATCCCAACTGGGCTGGTGGTCGGCTCCGGCTTTGGCCTGCTGGCCTTCGGCTGGCAGTTCGTCTCCGTCCTCTGCGCGGCCATCGGCCTGCTGTGCCTCACCGCCGGCCTCGCCGTCGTGCAGGCGATGGCGAAGCGCGATCCGCAGATGTTCGACGTGTACCGCCGCTACCTGATCTACCGACCCTACTATCCGGCGCGGCCCTCCGCGTTCGGGGGGCGGTGAGCCATGTGGCCGCTCAAGGTGACACGCGACCAGACCATCGGCCTGTCCGACCTGCTGCCCTGGGGCATGCTGGCGGACTCCGGTCTGGTGCTGACCAAGCGGGGATCGCTGCTGGCGGGCTTCTATTTCCGCCCACCCGATGCCGCCTCGGCCAGCGACGAGATGCAGGCCTACATCAGCTCCCGGGTCAACGAGGCGTCGCTCGGCTTCGGTACCGGCTGGGGGTCCTGGGCGGACGTCGCCAGCATCCCGTCCAGCCAGTACCCGCCCCGCCATGCCTCGGCCTTTCCCGATCCGGTGTCCGCTGCGGTGGACGAGGAGCGCCGCCGCCATTTCGAGGCAGAGGGCGAGCACTTCGAGAATGAGCGAGTGCTGGTGATCTCCTACACACCGCCGCTGGAGCAGGTCGCCAAGCTGACCGATATCTTCTACAGCGACCGGACCACCAAGCGTCCCACCACCTTCGCCCGCCTGCATGACGGCGTGCAGCGCCACCTGCACCGGATCGAGGACCAGATCGGCGCGCTGGTCGGCCTGCGCCGCATGCAGTCCTACCGGGTGCGCGACGCCTCCGGGCGCGAGGCGATGCAGGACGAACTGGTCAACTACCTGCATTACTGCGTCACGGGAAAGCCCGACGCGCTGATGCTTCCCGCCTCGGGCTGCTACCTCGACAGCCTGATCGGCGGGCAGGAGGTCCACACCGGCGAGACGCCCATCATCGGCGGCGATTATCTCTGCTGCGTGGCAATCGACGGGTTTCCGGGCGAGCATTTTCCTAATATCCTCGCCCGGCTCTCCACGCTACCGATCCCCTACCGCTTCAGCCAGCGGATGCTCTATCTCGACGGCCCCGACGCCTTGCGCGAGATCGGGCGCTTCAAGCGCAAGTGGGGGCAGAAGACCACCTCCCTGCTGGCCGCCGTGACGGGCCAGAAGGCCGCCCCGTCCAGGAACCAGCACGCGGTCTCCATGCGCGACGAGGCGGAAGCGGCGCTGTCGCTCGCGGAGTCCGGCACGGTGCGCTACGGCTGGTACACCGCCGTCATCGTGCTGCGTCACGAGGATCTGGAGACCGTGCAGCTCTGGGCGCGGATAGTGGTGCGCCACGTCGCCGATTGCGGCTTTGCCGCCCGCATCGAGACGACGAACACGATGGACGCTTGGCTCGGCTCCCTGCCGGGCGAGACCTTCTGCAACGTGCGCCGTCCGCTGATCCACACCGCCAACCTCGCCGATCTCTGGCCGCTGTCCGGCATCTGGACCGGATCGGCCACCAATCCGTGTCCGCTCTATCCCCAGCCCGCCCCGCCGCTGATGCACGCCGCGACCGTGGGCGCGATCCCGTTCCGCCTGAACTTCCATGTCGGCGATGTCGGCCACGGGCTGGTGTTCGGCCCGATCGGCCGGGGCAAGTCCACCCTGCTCGCCACCGTGGCCATGCAGGCGCTGCGCTATCCCGGCATGCAGATCACCGCGTTCGACTACAAGCGCGGCCTGCTCGCCACCGTGCAGGCCTGCGGCGGCCGGCATTTCGAGATCGGCGGGGATGACACGCCGGCGCTCTGCCCGCTCGGCGTGCTGGAGAGCGAGAACGACCGGGCCTGGGCGGAGGAATGGCTGGAGACCTGCTACCAGCTTCAGACCGAAGCTTCCTTCACGCCCCACCAGCGGCAGGAAACCCACACGGCGCTGGAGCGACTCGCCCGCCAGCCTTTCCGCTCGATGAGCGACTTTCTCGTGCTGGTGCAGGATGCGTCCGTGGCGGACGCGCTTCGCTACTACACGCTGGAGGGGGCGGCCGGATACATGCTGGACGCCCGCGCCGACGCCATCATCACCGGCCACTTCAACGTGTTCGAGACTATCGACCTGATGGGCCTGAAGGAGAAGGCCTACCTGCCGGTGCTGCTCTACCTGTTCCGCCGCTTCGAGCGGGGGCTGGACGGCCGCCCGGCCATGCTGTTTCTCGACGAGGCGTGGGTGGCGCTTGGCAACCCGGTCTGGCGCGAGAAGCTACGCGCCTGGCTGAAGCTGCTGCGTTCCCGGAACTGCGCCGTCGTGATGGCGACGCAGAGCCTGTCCGACGCGTCCCGGTCCGGGCTGCTCGACGTGCTGGTGGAGTCCTGCCCAACCAAGATTTACCTGCCCAACGACGAGGCGCTGAAACGCGGCACGCCGGAGACGCCCGGTCCGAACGACCTCTACCGGGCGATGGGGCTGAACGACAACCAGATCGAGATCATTCGCACCGCCGTTCCCAAGCGCGAATACTACGTCGTCACCCCGGAAGGCTGTCGTTTGGTTGACCTCGCCCTCGGCCCGCTGGCGCTCGCCTTTGCCGGGGCGACCTCGGAGGCGGACGCCAAGACCGTGCGCGAGCTGGTGGCCACTCACGGCGAGGCATGGGTCCGGCGCTTTCTCGACCAGAAAGGAGTGGATTATGCCCGCTATCTCCCGGCGTGACCTGCTGCGCGGTGCATCCGCGCTGGCGCTGGCCTCGGCGGTCCCGATGCCCGCCCATGCCATCGCGGTGGTCTGCACCAACTGCTCGACCATCTGGCACCAGCTGATGGAATACGCCCAGCAGGTCTATTCGGTCGGTGTGCAGCTCCAGCAGTACCGCACACAGATCCTGCAGTACCTGAACATGATCCAGAACACCGTGGCGCTGCCGCAGCAGCTCTGGAGCATGGTCACGAACGACATCCAGCAGATCAAGAACCTCGCCAATATCGGCGCGTTGCTTGCCGGGAACGCGGGCGGCATTACGGCCAAGCTGGCGCAGTTCGACGCCGCGGCCAGCCAGGTGCTGGGGCTGTCCGACATCGTGAACAAGTACAATGCTTGGTCGCAGATGGCGGGGCAGAACGTCACCGCAATGCAGCTCTCCTTCGGCATGGCGCAGAACCAGATGCAGTCCGACGCGGCGCTAGTGTCGGCCATCCAGGCTCAGTCCGGCTCGGCGACCGGCCAGATGCAAGTGCTGCAGGCCGCCAACGAGATGGCCTCGGTGCAGATCAGCCAGACCATGCAGCTGCACCAGACCATGATGAGCCAGGGGCAGGCGATCGCTGCCTACATGAACGCCGACGCTGCCCGTCACGCCGAGGCCGATCAGGCCACTATCAACTTCCTGTCCGCGCCGCCGCCGCCCATGACCGGCGGAAAGAGGTACTGACGCCATGCAGACCCACATGCACACCGTCACCGTCAACCTGCTCCAACTCGTGTTCGGCGGGATGCTCTGCTTCGCCGTCGGCGGGCTGGTGACCTATCAGGCGGTGAAGGCCACCGCCGAATGCTCGGTCACGACCTCCTCGCCGCTCAGCGATGAGCCGATGCGCCGCTTCATGGAGGCTCCCCCGCCGCCAATGGATCAGGGGAAGCGCTACTGATGCGCCGCCTCGTCCTCGCCCTCGCGCTGCTGCTCTGGCCAGCATCCGCAGGCGCGGAAACCATCACCGTCTCGCCGGACGCGGGCGGCACCATCAAGCCGCTGCAGGCCGCGGTAAGCCGCGCCCAAGCCGGTGATAAGATCATCGTCAATGACGGCACCTATCGCGGCACCTTGTCGCTCTCCGGCGTCTACGGCTCCGCGAACGCGCCGATCACCATTCAGGCGAAAAACCCGCTCGGGGCCACCATCGTCGGCCCGGCGGACGGTCATACGGTCAGCGCCTGGGGCGTTTCCAACGTCACCGTCCAGGGCTTCACGCTGCAGGGAAGCTACAAGGGCGACGCCGATCTGAACGTGGTCCATATCGGCGGCCCGTTCACCCGGCCCGCCACCGGCGTTGCCATCGTCGGCAACCGCATCACCGGCACCGCAAACGACGGCGTGAAGTTCATGGAGGGCGCCGCGGGCAACATGATCCTCGGCAACCTCTTCGACGGTACGTGGAAAGAGGAGGCGATGGATAACGTGTCCGTGCAGGACATGGTCATCGCCAACAACACCGTGAAGGGCAGGGCGGGGAACAGCGGCCTCACCTACAAGGCCGGATCGCATAACTTCGAGATCACCGGCAACCTGTTCGACATCGATGCCGACGTGCAGATCTCCAACGGCGGGTACGGCGACAGCCGCGATACCCGCTGGGACCGCATGTCGCCGCAGTTCAAGGGTGGGGACGAGGCGCGCGACAGCACGGTGACGGGCAACGTCATTAACGGCAACGTGCGGCTCATCAGCGCCACCGGCATCACCATGGAGGGCAACGACCTGAACGGCACGGTCAGCAATGGCCGCAACGTGTTCTGGTCGGGCGCGATCGCCAGCCACGACAACACGGTGCGGAACAACACCGTCACGGTGGCCGATGCTGGGGCGGGCGACCTGACGACGCCGATCGTCGCGCCGCCATCCACTCCTGGCGTTCCGATCACGCCCGGCGTGCCGGTCGCGGGTGATCCGGCAGCACCCCTGCCGCCGCAGCCCGATCCTGGTACGGTGGCCATGCCTCCCGCCCTGCCGCCTATCCCTGACATGCCGACCGCTCCATCTCCCGGCACGCCGCAGGTCGTCTATTCGCCGCCCGTCCAGCCGCCCGCACCGCCAGCCCCCGCGCCGCCCTCCACGGTCCTGACGAACATTTCCAACGCGGTCGTGCTGTCGCAGGCCACCCCACTCGGGCCGGGCGTGCTGAACGGTATCGTCGAGACCTTCACCGGGCAGGCGAGCCTGTGGCGCACCACGCTGCAGGGGCTGGCGCTCGACCTGTTTGCCGTCCTCGCCGGGATCGAGGTCGCCTGGGTGGTCGGCCGCGCGCTCGCCCGCCGGGTCGACTTCGCCGACCTGCTGGAAATCGCCGTCATGCAGGTCGTGACCATCGGCTTCTTCTACTGGCTGCTGATCAACTCGGCGGATTTCGTGCTGGCCATCGTGGCGAGCTTCGGCGAGGCGGCCAACCGGGCCAGCACCGCCGGCGGCGGCATGACCAACTTGTCGCCCTCCGACATCTTCGCCTCGGGCCTGAACATGGGGCAGATCATCTGGAACGGCATCACCATCACCAATCCGGGCCTGTCCACGCTGCTCGTGCTGGCGGGCATCATCAACATCTGCATCTACGCCATCATCGCGGCCAAGCTGATCGAGGTGCTGGTGGAGTCGGCCTTCGTCGCCTACGCGGGCATCATCATGATGGGCTTCGGCGGCTCGGCCTTCACGCGCGACTACGCCATCGCGCAGTTCCGTTACGCCATCTCGGTCGGCGCAAAACGCTTCGTCCTCCAGCTGATCGTCGGACTGGCGCAGGGCATCATCACGGGCTGGGCGACCACGGTCGCCACCGCCGGGGCGATGAACTGGACCACCATCGGCATCCTGCTCGGCGCGCCGATTGTCATGTGGCGGCTGGCCGAGATCCTGCCCCAGCGGGCGCAGGACATGATCATGGGCGTGTCGACCTATTCCAGCGGGCATCTGGGGCACACCGCCGCCACGGTGGCCGCGGCCGCCGGCGCGGTGGCCGCCGGGCTGGCGGGCTCGGGGATGGCCGCCAAGGCCGCCTATCAGCTGTCCCAGGCACAGATCGCGCAGCGCGGCCAGACCGGCGGACAGTCGCCCAGCTTCGCCCAGCGCGCCGCCATGACCACCGGCCTGATGGCGCGCAATCTCGGCACCGCCGCCGCCCACGATGTCGGCCAGCGCATGGTCGGCCGCAACCGCTTCGGCCACGCCTCCTGGCGCATGGCCGAGGACATGAAGACCCAAGCTTCTGCTACGAAGAAAGGCGGCACGCCATGAACGTCATGTTCCGCAAGACCGGGCGGGAGGAGCCGGTCACCCTCGCATCCGGCGATCCGCTGACCGAGATCTACAAGCGCGGCCGTCAGGAATGGGACGAGCGGATCGGGGACGCCATCGCCCGCGAGCGGACCTGGAAGCGCATGTTCGTCCTGACGCTGCTCGTGGGGTCCGCCTCCATGCTCGGCAACGTCTATCAGGGCATCCAGAGCAAGGTGGTGCCGTTCGTGGTCGTGCGCGACGGTCTCGGCGACGTGGTGGCGGTGCGCTCGGTCGAGAAAGCCGAGAACCCCGACCACGCGCAGGTGGCCGCCGACCTGAAGCGCTGGGTGCGCAACGTCCGCACCGTCTATACCGACGTGAAGGCGCTGAAGGCCCTCATCCTCGACGCCTACGCCATGACGGCCAAGCAGAGCGCCGCGGCGCAGGCGCTGGGCGAGATGTACCGCGCCGCCGATCCCTTCGAGCGGGCGCGCAAGGAAACCGTCGCCGTCTCCAACCAGTCGGCGCTGCCGGTCAGCGACGGCGATCAGGAAGGCCGCAAGACCTGGCGGCTGGAATGGACCGAGACCGTCTCGGCCCGCGACGGCACCGTCATCAGCCACGAGCCGTGGCAGGCCACCGTGACGTTCGTCGTGACGCCGCCGCGCACGGCGTCGGAAGTGCAGAGCAACCCGGCGGGCATCTACGTCGTGAACTATTCCTGGACCAAGCGGGGGAGCTGACGCCATGCGATCGCTGCTCCTCGTGGCGGGGTTGGGCCTTCTCCTGTCATCGGGAGCGCTCGCCCAGGACATCCCCCCTCTCCAGCCGTCCTACTCCGGGGGTTCGGCGTTCCCGGCTTTCCCGCTGCCGCCGGTGAGGGACGGCGATCCGCGCAGCTTGCCACCGGACCAGATCCCGGTGCTGCAGGTCCCGCGCCAGCCGCCGCCGCGGGTGCCGGTGCTGTCGCCGGAGAAGCCGATCACCCGGAAGGAGCGCGAAGGCATCCGGCAGGCGGGGCGCTGGCGCCGCCAGTCGGCCACTCCCAGCCTGGGTGCCGACGGCGTCGTCTATTTCCAGTACGGGCAGGGTGAGCCGGTCATCGTGTGCGCCCCGCTGCATGTCTGTGACATCGCGCTGGAGGCCGGGGAGACCGTCACCTCGCCGCCTTTCCTCGCCGATCACCGCTGGACGGCGGAGCCGGGCCGCAGCGGGGCGAACGGCAGCCAGACCACGCATATCATCGTCAAGCCGTCCGACGTCGGTCTGACCACCAACATGATCGTGCAGACCGATCGCCGGACCTATTCCCTCCAGCTTACCTCGCGCGAACGCGACTACATGCCGCTGGTCGCGTTCGATTACCCCGCCGACAAGACCCGCAAATCCTGGGCCGAGTATGTCGCCGGGCAGCCGCAGGCTCCCGTCAGCCCGTGCGACCAGCCGCCGACCACGCCGCCAGCAAGCTACCGGATCAGCGGCGAAGCGCCGTTCCGGCCGGTGCAGGTGTTCGCCGTCTCCACCCCGGTCGGCCAGAAGACCTGCGTCGAGCTGCCCGCCGACATCGGCTCGCACAACCTCCCCGCCCTGCTGGCGGTGGTGGAGGAGGGCTCCTGGTTCAGCGATCCCACCCGCCAGATGGTCAACATGCGCTTCGTCAACCACCGCTTCGTGGTGGACGGCCTGCTGACGCATTTCGAGCTGGTCGACGGCATCGGCTCCGGCCAGCGGATCGTCACTGTCAAAGCCATCGGAGGCTGAACATGCGTTTTCCTGCCTTTTGCGTCTGCGCCGTCCTGCTTTCTGCCTGCGCCACGTCGCCGCTGAAGAGCGAGAGCGGCGAGCTGCCCGCCAACGAGGTCACCTATGTGTCCTGGCTGATGAAGGAGAGCCTACTCAGCGGGCTGGACTACGCCCGCCCCGTCCATCTCGTCGCGCCGAACCGCCAGACCGCCTTGTCGAAAGCTCTCCACGACGCGCTCTACGACCAGGGCTATCAGCTCGTGAATCGCACCGGTCCCAACGTCCAGCAGGTGCGCTACGAGGTCGGCCCCTACGGGCGCGACGTGCTGGTGCGCATGATGATCGACGAGCAGGAGGTCTCCACCGTCGTCCGCCGCCGCCCCAATGGCCGGCTGGAATTCGGCTATCCCTTCACCGTGCTGAGTGTCGAGCCGTGACCGGGCCTGCCACTCTGAAGCCCGCCGCCCGCGGTGTGCGCCGGCTGAACCGCCTGCCCGCAATGCTCGGCGGCGGTGCGGCGGCGCTGATCGTGTCGGTGGCCGCCTACACCATCCTACAGGCGAACGAGGAGCCGCACCCGGAGGAGATCGTGCCGCCCGTGCAGTTCCCGTCCAGCGCCGACGACGTGCTGGCCCGCGCGCCGGACGGCGAGTCGATCGCCTACGTGCCGCCGGCCCAATCGGTAGAGGCTGTTCCACTGCGCGCGCCGCAGCCCACCGGGCCGGTCGATCCCGACATGACCGAGATGGCGATCGAGGCGCGACGGCGCGCGTGGCAGGACTACTACCAGCAGCTGGCCGAGACGCAGAAACGCCGGCGTGACGCCCTGGTCGCGGCGCTCTCCGGCCCGTCCGCCGTGGAGCAGGCTGCGGCCGGGCAGGGCGGCAGCGGCTTCGCGTCGCCGCCCGCGATGCCTTCCGTGCCGGGGATAGGGCAGGGGGGCGAGACGCCGCAGACGGTCGCCCAGCACCAGCAATCGTTCCTGTCCGCTAACGGAGCCTCGCCCGACACCGACTATTCGCCCTACACCGTGACGGCGCCGATCAGCGCCTACGAGCTGAAGGCGGGCGATATCATCTCCGGGCGCATGGTCTCCGGCCTGAACTCGGAAGGTCCGGGCATCATCAAGGCCGTCGTGTCGCAGAACGTCTACGACCATGCCACGGGCATGCACATCCTGATCCCGCAAGGCTCCACGCTGGTCGGCGTCTATGACAACGCGGTGGCCTATGGTCAGAACCGCGTGGTGGTCGGCTGGCAGCGCGTCATCTACCCGGCTCCCGGCTCGGAGAGCCTCGACCTCGGCCGCATGCCCGGGTCGGATCAGGAAGGCTACGCCGGGTTCCAGGACCAGACGGATCACCATTACCTGCAGATTTTCGGCAACGCGATCCTGCTGTCGCTGTTCTCCGCCGGCACCCAGCTGTCGCAGCCGCAGGCCAGCCAGGGGGAGAACTACAGCCCCGGCCAGACGGTGGCTTCGTCCATGGGCCAGCAGCTTGGCCAGCTCGGGCAGGAGTTCGCCCGCCGCGGGCTTGACATCCCGCCGACCAACCGCATCCGCAACGGCTATCCCTTCACGATCATGATCACGAAGGATATCGCCTTTGCAAGGCCGTGGTCGCCCTCGACCGTTCCCGGCCAGTCACGCATGGCGGTGCGCTATGGTCAGTAGCCTCGCCTCTGCCCCAGTTTGGGGACAGGCCAGGCGCCGGGCGCTGATCGCGCTGGGGGGGCTGACCGGCGTGGCGCTCGGCGTCAACGTCGCCGCCACGCAGTTCGTCGCGTGGCACCTGTCCTATCACCCGGCGCTGGGGCCGCCCGTCGTGGCGAACCTGTATCCGCCGTGGCGCTGGTGGCAGTGGCGACAACAGTTCGAGACTGCCGCGCCCCAAACCTTCGCCTGGCTCGATCTCGGTCTGTACGGCGGCGGCGCGCTGGCCACTCTGGTGCTGCTCGGCGGCGTCAGCCAGTCGAGCCGCCGCAAGCCGAAGCGCCACGAGGACGTGCACGGCACCGCCCGCTTCGGCACCGACGCCGACCTGCGCCATGCCGGGCTGCTGCCGGAGAAGGACCAGCGCGGCGCGGGCGTCTATTGCGGCGCATGGGAGGCGCGGGACGGCACGCTGCACTACCTCCGCCATAACGGGCCGGAGCATGTGCTGGCGCTGGGGCCAATTCGCTCCGGCAAGCTGGTCGGGCTGGTCATTCCCACCCTGACTACCTGGCCGCACTCCGCCGTGGTCTACGACGAGAAGGGCGAAATCTTCGAGGCGACCGCTGGATGGCGCGGCACCGAGGGCGGCAACCGCGTGCTGCGCTGGGAGCCCGGTACGGCGGATCGCACGGTCGCCTTTAACTTCCTCGGCGAGGTGCGGCTTAGCACCGAGTACGAGACGCGCGACATCGCCAACGTGATGGAGATGGTGGTCGATCCGGAAGGGACCGGACTGTTCGATCACTGGAAGCCCAGCGCCGCCGTGACGCTGAACGGAGTGGCGCTGCATGTCTGCTACGAGCGCCGGGCCAGCGGCCAAACCGCCAGCCTTGCCGATGTCCTGCACGCCCTGAACGATCCCCAGCGCGGCCGCGACCAGCTCTACGAGGCGATGCGGACGAACCGGCATCTGGGCAGCCAGCCGCACCCGCAGATCGCCGCCGTCGGGCAGGACATGATGAACAAGGACGTACGCGAACGGTCGGGCATCCACTCTACCGCGTCGCTGATGCTGCGCCTGTTCCGCGATCCCATCGTGGCGCGCAACACCAGCCGGTCGGATTTTCGGCTGGACGAGTTGATGAACGGCCCCGATCCGGTGACGCTCTACATCGTCACGCGCGGCGAGGACAAGCTGCGCCTGCGCCCGCTGGTGCGGCTGTTCCTGACCATGATGTTCGGCCGCCTGCTCTCCGCCGACATGCGCTTTGAGAATGGCCAGCCGGTCGCCCCGCACCGCCACCGGCTGCTGGTGCTGATCGACGAGTTCGCGTCACTCCGCCGCATGGAGGCCGTGCAGGAAGCCCTGTCGAAGTCGGCGGGTTACGGCATCAAGGCGTATCTGCTGGTGCAGGACCGCGAGCAGATCATTGCCGAATACGGTCCGAACGAGACGATCACTAGCCACTGCCACATCAAGGCGGCCTACGCGCCGACGAACTACCGGACCGCCGAATGGCTGTCGGACCTGAGCGGCAATGCGACGGTGGTGGTCGAGGACGTGACCGAGAGCGGCGCGCCCGGCTCGATGAAGAAGAACACCACCCGCAGCTTCCGCACCGTGTCCCGCCCGCTGATCACGCCCGACGAGGTGATGCGGCTGAAAGCACCGCGGAAGGACGGCGCGGGCCGGATCGTCGAGGCCGGTCACGTGCTGGTGTTCGCCGCCGGTCATCCGCCGGTGCTGGCGGTCCAGAGCCTGTTCTTCCGCGATCCCGAGTTCGTGCGTCGGGTGTCGATCCCGGCGGCCACAGGAGGAAACCCTTGAAATGCGGTCTTGCCCTTTCGGCCCTCGCTGCCGCTGCCGTCATGCTGGCGGCGCAGGACCACCTTCGACTGAATGTTTCGGCGTCCATGCCGCTGGGGTTCTGGTGGGTGGATACCACGCCCTCGTTCAGGACCGGCGATGCCGTCACGGTCTGCCTGCCGAATGCTGTGGCCACCATGGCAAGGAGCCGGGGGTATGTCGGCAGCGGCACCTGTTCCGGCGATGCTGAGCCGCTGCTGAAGACCGTGCTAGCGCTGGAAGGCGACACCGTCACCGTCACGCCGTCAGGCCTGGCCGTCAACGGCCGCCCCGTGCACGGCAGCGCCTCGCTGGTGACCGACACGGCGGGCTGCCCCATCACCGCCGTACCCCCCGGCCGGTACGTGGTCCAGCCCGGCACCCTCTGGATCCTCGCCACCCGCGACCGTCGCAGCTTCGACAGCCGGTACTTCGGGCCGCTGCCGCTCGCCGTGGTGCAGGGCGCCGCCCGTCCTCTGCTGATATGGGAACCCTAAGCCATGCAAGACACGCTTCAGACGCCCGATCATGCCGCTGCCCTGCGCGAGTGGCACGAGCGCTATCAGGCCATCATGGACTCCGACCGATCCGCCCTTGAAGTGCTGTGGGCACTGAAGGCGCTCGGCCCGGCCCCCGAACTCACCGCCACGGCCGAGGAGAAATGATGTGGACATCACGCGCACCAGCCTCGCCTCCGGCATCACCCGCACCCGCGACATTCCGGTTACCCAGGAGCAGCTTGAGCGCTGGCAGCAGGGCGGGCTCATCCAGGACGTGATGCCGGAATTGTCGGTGGAGGACCGCGAGTTCATCCAGTCCGGCATGACGCTGGCCGAGTGGGAGCAGATCGGGCTGGAAGACGATCTCGACGACCCCATGCGGATCGTCGAGCTGGGCGACTGGCATATGCAGGATGACGGACGCACCGAGACACGGGTGAATGTCGGTCAGGACGGGGACGGCTATCACTACGCCGTGGAGACGTCGCTGCTCGGCGGATCGAGCGAGACTGGCTGGAGCAGCGAGACCTTCGTCACGCCGGAAGACGCCCGCAACGCGGGATACTACGTGATGATGGAGCACAACATTGAGCAGCAGCGCGAGTGGGAGCGCGGTCACGAGGAGGGGCTTGGCCTCTGATGTGGGCGGAACTCGCGCTGGAATGCGCCCCGAACGTCGCCGTCTCCACGATGGAGGCGATCATCCGCGTGGAGTCCGGCGGCAACCCGCTGGCGCTGAACGTCAACGGCGTCAAGGTGCAGCCGGTCCTGCCGAAGACCAGGGAGGAAGCCGCCCGCATTGCTTATGAGTGGATGGCGAAGGGGCGCACGGTGGACTTGGGCCTTGTTCAGGTGAACAGCGTCAACCTCCCCGCGCTCGGTCTCACCGTCGAGCAGGTGCTGGAACCCTGCGCCAACCTGCGCGCCGGGGCAGCGATCCTGTCGGAAGGCTACGCGCGGGCGGTCAAGCTGCACGGGCCGGGACAGCGCGCGTTGCAGGCGGCCCTGTCGGCCTACAACACCGGCAGCCTGACCCGGGGGGCGAAGTACATCGCCAAATATTACGGGCAGGTGCCCGCATTGAATGTTGCGCCAATGGAAACAGAAGCGAACAATCCTTATCTTGGAAGCGCGGCTGTTCATTGGCCGGGAGTTCAACATGCGGATAATTAGTAGGCTGATCGGGTTCATCGTCATGCAGGTGGCGCTTGCCATCGGCACGGTGTTCACCCTGCTCGCCAGCGTGGCAGTGTTCGGGCTGTTCCTCGTGCTGGGGGGACTGGCACTGGGCGGCATGGTGTTCTCCGGCGTCTTCCTCTACGACTGGCAGGTGAACGGCAACGCGCAGGCGGGCGTGTTCTTCTGGCAAGCAGTGGGGCTGCTGATCGGGGCAGTGATCGGCGTGAACCTGCTGGCGGCCATGGTAGGCGGGGCAGGGCGGGCGCTGTTCAGCAAACCCAAGGCGGCAACGGTCACGGAAGAGGCCCCTTATCATCCTTATGAGCCGAACCGCGTCGCACGGCGGGAGGCATACAAGCGGCGTCCGATGATGGTGCGACGTTAAAGCCCTATCCCCACGCCCTGTTCTCTCTCCGGCGCTTGCGGCTCTTTCGCCGCCGCCTCCAGTTCCTGCCGCTCGAACGCCCGTGCCGCCCGCTGCGGCTCCACTGCCCGCTCGGCCACGAAGGTTTCGATCAGCCGGCGGTCCGCTCCGGCGGTGATCATGTCGCCCGCGTCCCAGCCTTTCGGAGCCTTCGATGGCGGCACGACCACCTTCACCGACGCGGCTCCGGCCATCTCGGCATAATGGCAGACGCCCGGTTTCGGCCGGCCGTCCCGATCCTTCTCGCCCACCGCCGCCGCCTTGCCGCTCCGGTCCGCATCCGGCCAGATCGTGACGTCCCGGCCTTTCAGCACCGACCAGTCGGCCAGCGACCGGCCGTTGTCGCCCCCGGCCCAGCTGACTACCACAGCGCCGTCGCCCAGCACCTTCTGCAGCGCGTCGGCCTTCTTCTCGCCCATGACGACGAGGACGGGCCGATCCGGGTGCCGCGCCAGCGCCTCGGCATGGTAGAGCGGCCGCGGCCCGTCCATCGAGATCAGGCACCACCGGCCCGCCGCCAGCGGATCGGCGTCCTTTTCCGCCGCCGGTACTGCCCACGTCACCTGCGGCGTGAACTTGCCGCCGTCCGCATGCTCGACGCGCAGCACGTAGCCCGCCAGCTGCCCGGCGCTGTCTCGGTATTCAGCCACATGCGCCGGTCGGTAGGCTTTGCTGACCCGGTCCCGGCCCAGTTCAGCGGCCTTCGGATTGAACACCTCCGCCGTCCAGCCGCCGCCCTTGAACAGCGAGGGCACACCGTCCGGCACCGGGAACACCGGCACCCAGCTTGGCTCTTTTGTGGTCTGGGGAACGATCACTGGCGGCGGCAGCTCGATGCCTGCGCGGCCTTCGAGATAGCCGACCGCATCCTTGAACGACAGGCCGCGCCCCTGCTGCAGCCAGTCCACCGCGTCGCCGTGTGCGCCGCAGCCGTAGCAGGTGAACGTGCCTTTCCGCTCGTTCACATGGAAGCTCGGCGTCCTCTCTTCGTGGAAGGGGCACAGTGCCTTACCGTGCCGGTCGAGCGGCACCGTCTGGCCGATCAGGTGCGTGAGCGACACGGAGCGCTTGAGGTCGTCAATGTGGTGTTTCGGGATACGGGGCACAACTTCTCGTAGACGATCCCACCTCTTCGCGCCAGCGTCTCCGGTTGTTTTCGGCCATCTCGGAACCGGCCCGCCGCTGCGTTCGTCCAACGCCAGCTGCCTCACCTCGGCCACCCCGCGCTCCACCGCCGCACCGATGCGCTCGCCCAGGTCCGCCAGACGCGCCGAGACGGGCTCCAGCGCCTCCGCCGCCTGGTCCAGCCGTTCGGCGACCAGACGCGCCGCAGCGGCCTCCCGGCCGCGCTGGAAGAGGGTGTGCAGGGTCGAGCGGACCTGTCCACGCCGCTGCCGCAGTTCCATGCGTTGCAGGCCGCGCTGCATCGCCCGCGCCGCCCCGCGCTCGATCCCGCTGGCCTTGTCGAGGAAGTCCAGCGCCGTCGCCTTCACCGGCTGGCGCGACAGGTTGCGCGCCGCGTTGGCCCAGACATCGTCTTCCCCGATGATCCGCGTGTCGTTCAGCGGACGCCGCGCCTTCACCTCCGCCCGCTCGGCGCCGTCGCTGATCACCATGAACGAGCGCTGCCTGTGCCGCGTGCCGCTGGAGTAGGCCGAGAAGCCCGTCACGGCCTTCGTCCCGGCGGGCATGGCGTAGATATGCTCGCTGGCGGTCGAGCCCTGCGCCGTGTGCGTGGTCTGCACCTCGCCGTAGGCCAGCCGCACCCGTCCGTCCTTTGCCAGCGTCTTCCACGACACGAAGCCCTCGCGCCCCTTGGCGGTCGCCAGCCGCACGCCTCGCCGGCTGGCGTCGCGCACGGTGAGGATTGAGCCGTTGCGCCCGATGCTGCCACGCTCGCCGTCCGCTCGCGTGCTGGCGAACAGCCGCACCTTGTCGCCCCTGGCCAGCGCAAGGTCGTAGGGCGTGCCGTCCCGGTCGGCCGCGGGCACCGTCACCAGATCCGGGCCGACCTGCCCCATCGCCCGCCGCGTCTCGCGGATCGCCATGCCCAGCTGGTGCGCGTCCATGTTGGTCGGCGCGGAGACCGTCAGGCTGAAGGCGGGATTGTGGGCGTTGGCTTCCAGCCGCTCGCGCACCAGTGCCGCCACGCGCTCTGCCGTCTCCCGGTAGCCGCCCGCCACCAGCTCCGCCGTGCCGTCCTCGCGTTTCATGCCCAGCGCCAGCGCGGCCTTGCCCTCGCGGAACAGCCCGGCGATGTCGCGCTCCCGCTCGGTCTGCTGGCGGATGGTGGTGAGGATTTCGGGAATGGCCTCGTCGCCCAGCGCCTTGCGGAACAGGTCGATGACCGGGCCCGCCTCGATCGCTTGCGCCTGCCGTTCGTCGCCGATCATCACCAGCCGGAACCCGTGATCGGCCTGCAGGCGCAACAGCTCCAGCCCTTGGCGGGTGCCGAGCAGGGACAGCTCGTCGACCACGACCACGGATTGTTCCGATAGCGTGACGGTGCCTTGATCCACCGCCGAGAGGAAGACGCTGATCGCCCTGGTGTTCGCCTTGTCGATGCCGGCGTCGATCAGGTCATCCGCCTGCCGCCATGCCAGCGCAATGCCGTGCACCTCGTCGCCCTGATCCCGCCATGCCGACACCAGCGGCTGGAGCAGGGCGCTCTTGCCCGCCCCGGCCGCGCCGACCATCACACCCAGCTTGCCGCCTTCGCCCAGCCGGTGAATGGCGGCCAGCTGCGCCTGGCCGTGGTCGCTGGTGAAGTCCAGCCCGGAAGCCGCCACCGCCGCGTCGATCTGTTCAGGACGGAGCGCTGCCGAGCGATCCGCGGCGGCCGTCCGGGCTTTCTTGATGAATTCCCGTTCGTGCCGCTCATGCAGGCCGGTAGTGACGCTGCGGGCTTTCTTGCCCGCTTCCTGCCCGAAGATGAGCGTCGTCATCTCGCCGTACTGGCGCACGCCGCGCTCGCGGAAGGCGTCCATGACGCGATCAATGTCCCGGTGATCGTCGATGCCGCTGGCGATCAGCCCACGGGCGGCGGCGGTGCGGGCCTCATGCTCGGAGACGACGGCGCGGCGGTCGATCTCTTTCTCGAACCAATGCAGGGCTTCCACGTATGCCCGGTCGAGGCGCTGCCGAGTTGATGGCCTGTCCCATTTTTCTGCATCATTTGATGCAAAATCTTGGGACACGCCGAAGTCCAAACCGGTCGATTTCGACCGGTTTAAATCATGCGTGAACACCGTCTCATGCTTCCAGTCCAGCTCGTCCGTCTGCCGCCGCCATTCGGCGAAGTCGGCCATGTCGTCCTTGCGCAGCTTCGCCCGCGTCTCGTCATCCAGCCCGGTCGGCAGGCCCTGCACGCCCGCCTTCAGCAGACCGGCGCGGCGCTCCGGCGACAGCTCGTCCCAGTCCAGCCCCTGTGCCGCGGCGAAGCTGCGCGCCGCTTCCTCGCCGTTCAGCGTCTTCTTGCTGAAATGGTCGCGCACATGTTCGGGAATCGCGCTCAGCCGCGCCGACCCCGTATCCTGATCCAGCACGACATTGGCGCCCAAGCCGCGCAGGTTGGTGGCGAGATGCGCCTGATACAGCGCCCCCGCCTCCTTAATGAAGCCGTCCAGCCGGTCGAGGTCGAGCGAGCCGACGCGCCCGTTCTCGCAGAACACCGCGTTCATGACGGTGAAGTGCGTGTGCAGGTCGGGATCGCCCGCCACCTGCACCGGCACGGCCTCCGTCACCTGCCTGCCGTTCTCGTCCCGCGCGATCCAGAGCGTCGGGCGGCTGGTGAAATGGTCGAAGCTGATCCAGCCGACATGCCCCGGATCAGCCCCGCCTTTCCCGCCGTCGCCTTTGCGTGCCCAGGCGATGTGCCGTTCCACGTAGCGCGTGGCGTCCTGCGCGGCGTCACGGTGCGCCTGGTAGATCGCGGCCTGTTCCGCCGGCGTGCCGAACGCCCACGCCACCGACACGCTCTTGTCCGGCGTCAGGCAGAAATCCACGCTGCCAATGGGGATGGATTCTTTCTTCTCGCCGGTCTTCTCATCCGTCCATTCCCGCGCCGGAACGTACCGCTTACCCGTGATCTTCTCACCATCCGCCCGCCTGCCCGCCAGTAGCGCGTTGATCTGCTCCAGACTCACCGGCCTGTCTGGATCGATGCCCAGGCCACGCGCAGCAAGCGGGTGCATGTCGTGCCGTGGCACCGCCTCATCCGCCTTCACCTCCATGCCGCGCGTGTAATAGCGGGCCAGATCGGCCACTTCCTTGGGGATGGTCTGCGTCAGCATGTGCCGCGACATCGGCGCCATCTCGGACGGCTTTCCGGCGGCGATGGTGGCATAGGTCAGCACCGGCCTATTCCTGGATCACGCCGTCTTCATCGACGGTGCCGACCGCCCGATGCACGCCGCGGATGACGGCCATCTCCACCGTCGGCCCCATCCGGTCCAGCATGCCGCCGACCTGCACCAGCACGTCCGTCTGCGTCTTCAGCGTCAGAAAAATCTTCTCCAGCGTCTTCTGCAGCGGGCTGTCCTTCTCCGGCTCCACCGTCGCCGCTTCCAGCAGGGCGGCCAGCATTTCCGTGTGCGTCTCCAGTGTTTCGTTCATCGCGCCCAAGCCCCGCGTCAGGGCGTCGAGGCTGGTTTGCAGGTCGTCGAAGCGGGCGGCGATCTCATCCTCAGCCATGCGCGACACCCTCATTGCGATCCCTTTCTCAAGGAAATTCCACCGTCCCAATCCGTCGCATGGCCGTTAGGCCAATGCCTTGGTCTAGTCATCTTTCCTGCCCGGCATATATGTCTCGTCTTTGTCCACGACTGTAGCACTATGTGTCCCGTCTATGTCTACCAAATATGTCCCTACCTCGTCCGTGCCGTGGACGTACCTATCGCGTCTCTGGCAACCTCTTTTCATGGCAAAGCAAGACGATCCCAGCGTTCTGGCCGACCTGAAGGCGGCGTTGCAGCAGAAGGGCGGCAGTCTCCGGTCCCCGCTGTATCAGTGGATGTACCGGAACCATGACGAACTGGTGGAGCTGTTCGACGAAGCGCCGCCGAATTGGCAACAGGTGACGACGGTGCTGACCAGTCGCGGCTTCACCGGCGTGGACGGCAAACCTCTCCAGCCGCAGTCGGTCCGTCGGCTGTGGCTCCGGGTGAAAGAGCGGCATGCCAAGGCGCAGGAGGGAAAGAAACCGAAGGGCAAGCCGGTCGGCGCAATGCCGGTGGTGCGGGAGGCTTTGCCCCCCGTGACGGCAATGCCGCCGGAGGAGGCGACCACCCCGGCGTCGGACGGTTCTGCCAAGTTGGCCGAGTTCCGCTCGAAGATTAACAGGCATTCAGGAAGGACAGAGTGATGGCGAATGGCAATGGGCACGACGCCACGGCATCGGCTCCCGTGCTGGCGGTCGGTCTCGGTCGCGGGTTCGGCGGCAAGTCCACCGGCCTGTCCGAGCTGGTCTGGCGGGCGCGCAATCAGGGACGCGACGTGATCGTGGCCGATGGGGATGCCCGCTCCAAGACGCTGGCCAGCATGTTTCCCGATGCGACCCGTCCCCGCTCCGAGGAGCTGCCGGATGTGAAGGAGTGGATATCCGACCTCCTGAACAGGATGATTGAGGAGAGGCGCTCCGCCGTGCTCGATCTCGGCGGCGGCGACCGGGTGCTTCAGGAATATGGCCGCGATCTCGGTCTGGTGGAATTCTGCGAGGAATACGGCATCGAGCCGCTGGCGCTTTACTTCCTCGGCCCGGAGGAGGAGGATCTGAAGCACGTCCTGTCGATCTGGGAGGCGGGCTACTTCCGGCCGAAGCGCACCTTGCTCGTGACGAACGAGGGAGTCATCCGGGAGGGAAAGACCATGGCGGGCGCATTCGATCAGACGCTGAGCCACCCCGGCTTTTCGCAGATGGTCGAGGCGGGTGCGGAATTGATCATGATGCGCCGCCTCGCCTGCATGGATCTGGTGCGGAAATCCGGCCTCGGCTTCTACGGCGCGGCGTCGGGGGCGAAGGGGGCCAGCGGCAAGCCGCTCGATCCGACTTATGCCTTCATGGTGAAGAAATGGCTGCGCGATCTTGAAACCGAGAGGGCGGCGCAGGCGGGCTGGCTGCCGTGAGCGACAGGCGGCGGCAGGTCGAGACCTTCTGCATCCAAGCGGGCATGGAGGAAGACAGCCCGTTGCGCCTAGCGCTGGTCACCGTCATGGATACGGCCGAGACGGCGGCCGAAGCGGTGAAGGGCGGCGCGCGCGGCCTGACGCCGGAAGGGGAAGCCGATCTGATCCGGCGCGTTGCGCTGGCGGCGACGGCGGTGACCGAGCGCGAGGCGGCACGGATCGTGCGACGCTCCAGCATCACCACGGCGGCGGTGCTGATGGTGGCGGGGTTGCTGCTGGCTGGCGTCGGCTACGGTGTCGGGCGCTGGGACGGTCAGCGGCAGGGAGTGGCGGCTTTCGAAGGTGCGACATTCCTCGCTCAGGTGGCTGCGCTCAACGATGCGCGGGCTATGGCGGAGAAGTGCCGCCAAACGCGACGGCGTGAGGCGGGCGGGATCGCGTGCGATTTGCCGCCGGTGTGGGTCAAGCGGGGAGGCTAAGCCAATGGAACCGATCATGCTGCATAGTCCGCTTCCCGGAAAACGTTAAGGCATTCCATCCTGGAAAAACGTTCCCAGCATGTGTGAGATGAGGCTCCTTTAGACGGGATGTTAACAGTGAGATCGAGAATTTTCCCCGCAGTCATTGCGACGGTCAGTGATCTCGCGTATCGATGTCCTTCATATTTCGGGAGGAGAACGAGGGAGCAGGTCTTTTGTGCCGGAGCAAGGCCGCGAAACTGGCCCCCGAATTTGCAGGTCTGATCTGGTTCCGCGGCAGAACAGGATCGACTTCCTCGGCTATGCCGAGCCGAAGTAAGCGGGTGCCTGATCTACGCCATCGGGTGAGTAATGGTTTCAGAGGCAGATGTTGCAGCTCCCTCGTGCTGTTTAAGCTTTTGGAAGAATTTTGGGTTCACCCAAGTTTTGTGTGGATGACCCTGGCGTGTTTGGCTCCATCATATACTCGCTATGCATGTGCGAGCACTCGACAGCGGAGTAAGTCGAACCCGGCGCGCCCGTACATCTCGCGCTTGATGACCTTGAGCCGGTTGACCTGACCCTCGACTTGGCCGTTGCTCCACGGCTCGGTCAAAGCGGCGCGCAGCGCGTCCTCATCGCGGCGCAGACCGGTGGCGAACGACGTCAGGGCGCTTCCTTCCGCCTCGCGCAGCCAGCCATCGAGAGCGCCGGCCATCTGGTCCTTCACCATCGTCGTGAAGCGGCGGATCAGATCGACGGCGATGGCGATGGTCGGCGAGCGCTCCAGCAGTGCGGTGACGAACCGCCGGTCGTCGTCGCTGAGCTTATCGGCTTCCCCGGTCAGAAGGCGAACCGCCCGGCGTGGTGTCGGCGGCTCCGGGCTCTTGCTCAGGGCCGGTTTGCCGGGCGCCCCTTTCGGATCTGTAAAGGGCGGATGAAGCTTCCCCGGATCGGGCGGGTGAATAATCCCCAGACGGTTTATCAGGTTATAGGTCGGTGTCTGGCTGGGCAGAGGTCATTTTCGGTGGTCGTCCCCGGCGGCGTGGTTGAGGTTGAGGGGCAGTGATGGATCGGGTTCGAGTGTTGTCCGGGATCAGGTCGGCGTGGCGGCGGAGCCGGTAGCTGGCTCCCTCGATCTGAACGACAACGGCATGGTGTAGCAGGCGGTCCAGCAGCGCGGTGGCGACGACGGTGCCGCCGAAGACATCGCCCCATTCGGCAAAGCCGCGGTTCGAGGTCAGGATCATCGCGCCGCGTTCGTAGCGGGCATTTACCAGTTGGAAGAACAGGTTGCCGCCCCCCGGGATGACGGGCAGATAGCCGATCTCATCGACGATCAGCAGCTGGGGCCGGCACAGAAAGCGCAGGCGTTCGCGCAGGGTGCCCTCCCGCTCCGCCTTGGCGAGCGAACTGACGATGTCGGCCAGGGTGGCGAAGTAGACCGAACGACCGGACTTGACCGCCTCGACACCGAGGGCCAGCGCCAGATGGGTTTTGCCGCAGCCGGGTTGACCGAGGAAATGGACCGCCTCGTGGCGATCGACGAAGTCGAGCTGGGCCAGCGCCATGATGCGGTCGCGGTCAAGCGAGGGCTGGAAGGAGAAGTCGAACCCGCCCAGGGTCTTGATGTTGATCAGCCGGCCCATCTTCAGCGCGGACCTGACGCGTCGCCCCTCCCGCAGGGTCAGTTCCTCGCCGAGCAGGGTGTCGATGGCCTCCAGGGCCGAGATCTCGCCGCGTTCGATCCGGCGCAGGATATGCTCCAGCACTTCGAGCGCGCGCGGCATGTTGAGACCGACCAGGTGAGCGCGGATGCGGTCGAGCGTGGCGGGGCTGGCCGCCGGATCGAGGGTGGTTGCGGTCATGGGGCACCCTGCTGGCTGGCGAGACGGCGGCCGATCGCGTCGTAGATGGCCAGCGAACGGGGTGTCACCGTGCTGCCCCGAGGAGGCTCGGGCCTGGTCTCCTCCCGGGCCGTCCTGCTGTTGGCCGGCGGCGGCTGGGTACGGTGGCCGGGAGCGATCCGGCGCTGGCCGCGGCCTTCCTGTGCCGGATGGGAGGCGATGAGCATGCCGTCCTCCAGGATGTTGACCGCGCCGGCGGTAATCTGCACCTCGACGGTCCGCCGGCGGGTGCTGTCGGGCACGGAGTAGAGATTGCCGGCAACGGAGACCATGCCGTCGCGGGTGATGCGGCGCTCGAGTGCCAGCACGGTGTTGAAGGGACCGGCCGGGAGGGCCTTGAGGTGATCGCGCTCCTCGGCGAAATGCTCGACGACGACACGCTGGGTGGTGGCGTGCAGGCGAACGTTGGCGACCTGGTCCAGCCACTGGACGAACTGGGCATTCAAGTCGTCCAGATTGCGGAAGGTGCGGGCGAGGAAGAAGTCCTCCCGGACATAGCGGAAGGGCCGCTCCACCTTGCCCTTGGTCTGCGCCCGGTAGGGCCTGCAGGCCTTCGGCAGGAAACCGTAGCAGGCGGCCAGATCGAGGAGCTTGGCATTGTAGGCGATCCCCTTGGCCGGCTGGTCGGGGTCCTCGACGTCACCGAGCACGGCGGTCTTCATGCGGTCATACAGGATCTGCTCGGGCACGCCGCCGAACGCCTCGAAGGCGGCGATGTGGCACCGGAGCACGGTCGGCAGATCCTGGCGGGCGACGAAGCGGGCCCACATCATGCGGCTGTGGCCGAGCACGATCGAGAACAGCCAGACGATCCGCTCGACGTCGGGCTGGTCGGTGAACACGGTCTTGAAGAAGGCGAAATCGACCTGGGCCTGCTTGCCGGGCGGTGTCTCGAACCGGCGCTCGAACTGTGTCTCGGGCCTGGGCCGGACGGTGCGCAGGAAATCCTTCAGCACGGTATAGCCGCCCTGGTAGCCGAGCGCGCGGATATCCCGGAGCAGACGTCGGCCGCTGAGTTCCGGGAAGGCCTGGAGGCGCTCCCGCAGGTAGGGTTCAAAGGGGCCGACAAGGGTCTGCCGCGGGGGCCGCGGCGTGTAGGCGGGCGGCTCCAGCCCATTGGCGATGTACTTGCGGATGGTCTTGCGATCCAGGCCGGTCCGGCGCGCGATTGCCGACACGCTCAACCCCTGGCGGGCGAGATCGAGAATCATGACGAGTTCCCCAAGTGTGACCACCCACGCCCTCCCTCAATCGACTGAGGGGATTATGGGCCAAGGGCGGCTACACGGTTCCGAGGCGCCTGCTCCGGAGCCGTGCCGTTGCGTCAGCCTGGGGAAAGTTCATCCGCCCGATCTGAGGAGTATTCAGGTCCATCCGCATTCCCGGTGCACAAGCGGCAAGTGCATTTCCACGTCATATTTTCTCCGATGTCATGCGGCCTCCAGAACCCGATAGCGCAGCAGGTCGAAGCCGGCCCGCCCGCACATGGTACGCTTGATCGTCTTGAGTCGACTGACCTGACCTTCCACCGGGCCGCTGCTCCACGACAGCGACAACCCGGCCCGGACCGCCGCCAAGTCCCGTTTCAAGCCGCCGGCAAACCCGGTCAGCGCCGTTCCCTGCGCTGCCGCGAGCCACGGATCCAATCCGTCGGCCCGCCTCTCTCGGACCATCGCGCGAAACTCCCGCGCCAGCGCGATCACCACGGCCAAGTCCGGCGATCCGGCGAGCAGGGCCTCGACGAACTTCCCTGCGGTCTCGTCGATCTCGTTGGCATCGGCCACCACCAGCCACGCCGCGCGCCGGCCGGAGGGCGCCTTCCAGGCGGTCGTAGACGACTCCAGGTCGGCAGGCCCGGCACCGGTGCCCCGCAGCCGGCGCCGAACCCATTCCTGCACGGTCTTGGGTCGGCCCGAATAGCCCCGGTCGCGGATTTCCCGCCACAGCCGGGCGGTGTTGGTGCAGCCCTCGGCCCAGCGTTGCCGCAGGTACTCGGCATGGCGGTCGATTGTGCTCCCATAAGCCGGTTTGCTCCACGACGGAGGCCGGCCCGCCCGCAACCATGTCCGGATCGTGGCGCGGTCCAGGCCAGTGCTGCGGGAGATAGCACTCTGCGACCAGCCGCGGGCGTGCAGTGCTGCGACTTCCTCGAAACGGGCCTGCCGCGCCGCCCGCTTGTCCAGCGTGCGCTGCTGGCTGCGGGGCAGAGGCCGGGGCTCCGGCGGAGCGTTGGGAACCGGAACCGTCGTCACCGCCGTGGCTGCCTTGGTCGCAGTGCGGATGGCCCGGTGATGCCGGTCGAGAACGCCGGCCAGGGCGTCGCCGAGATTGCGCAGAAGATGCCAACGGTCAGCCACCTGGACCGCGTCCGGAGCTCCGGTCCGGGCGCCGTCGGCATAGGCACCGGCCCGGTCTCGGGCAACGATCTCCACGCCGGGGTGTGCCTTCAGCCAGGCGGCAACTGTTTCTCCGTCGCGATCGGGCAGCAGGTCGATGGGGCGGCTGCGCTCCAGATCGACGATGAGGGTGCCGTAGCGCCGGCCACGCCGCCAAGCCCAATCATCGATGCCGACGACGCGCGGGGTCGGTGCCACCGGGAGGGGAGCCGCCCGGATCAGGCGCAGCAGGGTGTCGCCGCTGACCGGCATGGCGAGGCGGTCCGCTAGGCGGGCGCCCGACTCGCCTCCGGCATGTAGGGCGATGCGGCGTTGCGCCTCGGCGAGGCGGACGGTCCGCCGAACCCTCGGCAGGGCCACCTCCGGCAGGCGCTCGGCGAAGATCCGGCGCGGGCATCTTGGGGCGGAGCAGCGAAAGCGACGGACCTGAAGCTCGAGATGGCCGATCCTCCCCTGCCAGGGGAGATCCCCAAGATGCCGGATGTAGCGGCTGTGGACGCGACGCGAGTGGCGCCGGCACAAGGGACAGGACGCCGTGGCGGCGCGAGCACGAACGGCGACGACAACACGATCAGGGCGGACGACGACCCGCTCAACCGCGAGACCGGCGGGCAGCAGGGACAGCAACGAACTGGACACGGAGAAGACGGCACTCTCGGGGGAAAAGCGTTTCCCCTCATATGGTTATCCTCACCCTCTGGCGCACTCGCCCTGCACCGGGAATGCGGATGGACCAGTATTCACCCGGCACTTACAGGATCGCCAGGAGGGTCCTGCCGCCGGCGCTGTGTCGCCCAATCGCGCACGACAGTGTACTGCCCGGCAAAGCCCCGGTCCCGGAGTTCCCGCCAGAGTGCCGCAGCGTTGTTGCACCCGCTCCGCCAGCGTTCGTCCAGCCAGGCCTTGTACGGGTCGAGGATGCTGGTGCCGCGATCGGCATGACGCCATGTCGGGGCATGACCGGCCCTCAGCCAGCGGCGCACTGTCCTGCGTTCGATGCCGATCGTCCGGGCGATCGCTGTCAGCGACAAACCCTGCTCGCGGAGACGGGCGACTTCAGCGAAGCGGGCATCGCGGCGTTCCTGCGCCGCCTGTGACCGCCGCTCGGTTGTACGCATCGGCCTCTCTGCTGGTGAAGCCGGTTCCGGAACCTCCACAACTGCTGCCAGAGCCGCTGGCTGTGCTGCCGCTCGTGCGGCCGCGCGCAACTCGCGGTGATGCTGATCGAGGAGACCGCGCAGGGCGTCGCTGCCGTTGCGCAGCAGATGCCAGCGATCGAGAATCTGGATGGCGTCGGGCGCGCCCCGGGCGGCGCCGTCGGCATAGGTGCCGGCGCGGTCGCGGACAACTGCCGAGACACTGGGATGCTCCTCCAGCCAGGCCGCCAGAGTGTCGGCGCTGCGGTCGGGCAGCAGGTCGATCACCCGCCGGCGTTCGAGATCGCACAGGATCGTGCCGTAGCGATGGCCCTTACGCCAGGCCCAGTCGTCCACGCCGAGCACACTGACCGGCGGGATCGGCTCGGCATCATCGGCACGGACACGGTCCAGCAGGGTCGTGCGGCTGATCGGCACGCCCAGGGTAGCGGCGTGGCGGGCACCGGGGTTGCCGCCGAGTGCCAGGCCGATAGAGCGATGGATCGCGCGCAACCGGTCGGTCTGGCGTGCCCGCGGGCAGGCGATCCCGGGCAGCGGTTCGGCAAAGGTTCGTCGGGGACACGTGGGCATGGTGCAGCGGAAGCGGCGCATCCGGACGAGCAGGATGGTCGGGTGGCCGAAACACGCGACATCACCGAGGCTGCGCCAGTAGACCCCGTGAACCCGCCGGGACGGCATTCCGCACTCGGTGCACGGGGCCGATGCGGCTGTCGGTTGCGCGCGTAAGGTGATGCGGTGAAAACCTCGGTCGATTTGCTCAAGGACCTCAAGAGTGCCGGGGAAGCCGATGGAATGCAGGGAGATGTTCAAGAGCCAGGCCGCTATGGTGGAGATGACCACTCATATGGCAATCCGGCACTCCAGAGAGCCTTAGCCTCTTCGCGGCAGCAGGCCGGGAGCATCTCCACCTCTGGTTGGTCACACAAAACTTGGGTGAACCTACTGTTTCCACGCCGATGCACAGGACGGCGGCGCCTCCAGCACGTGCACCGGCACGAAGGCCGCGGGGGCGGCCAATTCGCCGCTCTGGAGCTGCCGGCGCCAGCGATAGATCAGGCTGGTGTAGATGCCGTAGCGGCGGGCCACCGCGGCGACAGCGCCACGCCCGCCGCGGGCTTCGCCGACCAGGCGGATCTTCTCCTCGGCCGAATAGGTCCGTCGCCCTCCGGCGCCGGTGATGACCTCAATACGCTGGACCGCCACAGTGCAAACCACGCTGCTTGCCACGATGCCAAGCCGGACACACCCTCGGGCGCCGCCGGCGCCCAGCATTCAGCACGGTGCCCGCACCTCCCGCAAGGCAGCCCACAGACGACGCTTACTTCGCAATAGCCTGGTGTTCGTCTCCTGGAAGGACCGCCGGGCCGTCGCAGCCGCCCTGAAGGACATCTACCGGGCGATCGACGCCACGACCGCCGAGGCCGCGCTGGAAGCCTTCGAGGACAGCGCCTGGGGACGCAAGTATCCGGCCATCGGCCCGTGCTGGCGCCGCATCCGTGCACCAGCGCAGCCATATGGCACTGAACGTGCCTCAATGCGGGGGACCGTCCATCTCACCAACGTAGCCAGTCATGGCAATCCAGCCAGTAGCAAGCCGCGGGCGAAGCGCTGTGACACCTCTGGCACGGTGTCAGGCTGTTTATCCACCCACTGTTCCACGGTGAATTCTGGATGCTGTTCCAGCACCCGCACACCGAAGAACTGAGCCTCCTCAATCGCTCCGCTAAGCGCATAACAGGCTGCGAGAAGCCGGTAACACTCCGAGGGATTGTTCATCCTGTTGACCGTTTGGATCGCCTGAGCATAATCACCCATGACGAAATAGACATCAGCCAAGTTCCAGAGGTACCAGTCGGGATGGTAAGGGTTTAATTCGATGGCGCGCAACACACAGGCGATGGCGTCATCCGCTCGATTCACATATGACAGAGCATCCGCGTAATCAGCCAATACATCGGCGTCATTCGGATTGAGTGAAAGTGCCCTCTCATAAGCACATATGCTAGGTTTTTGTTGTTTCAAATACAAATAGGCGAATCCCATCTCTGCATAGCCACGAGCATCTGTTGAGTCGAGTGCTACGGCTGTTCGTGCAGACTCTAGGGCTGTCCTGAGTGCCTGATCAGGATCGGTGCACCAGCCGTAACGCCAGTCGAAATGGAAGGCTCGTGACAGAGTAGCGTGAGCGCGAGCGAAGGAGGGGTCGAGATCCATAGCCTTTCGAAAGAATGTCTTGGCCTCTTCGTTCGAGGCGCGTCCATACTGATAAAGTAAGAAGTTGCCTCTGAGGTAGCAATGATAGGCTTCCAGGCGCTCCGAGTGGACCCGGAAGGCTTTGGACTGTTCGGCCTGTTCGATTCGGATCGGGAGCTTGGAAACCAGTCGGGATGTTAAGGTTTGCTGCACGATGAAGACATCATGCATGTTTTCGTCGAACTGGTCACTCCAGACAACTTGGTTGCTCAATGCATCAACGAGTTGAACTGTCATGCGCAACCGCCCTTTTTGCCGACGAATGCAACCATCGACGACGTATTGTACGTTGATCCGTTGCGCCAGTTCAGCGTTCGTGACACCTCGGTCATGAAACATCATCGCCGTATCACGAGAAGTTACAGAAAGTTCGTGGAAACGCGACAGGTTAACAATGACGTCTTCTGTCATCCCATCACTGAAGCTGTCGCACTGGCTACGTTGTTGAAGGCTGACGAACGGGCGGACACAGATCGATGGCTTTGCAGAATGGGTTCTCGCGCTAGTAAGCGGCCGCATCGTGGGTCTACGTCTGTCCGCCTCATTATCGAAGTGGATTTGATAGACACCGACAGGTTCCGCTATGTTCTTCAAATTGTGTTCGCCGAGATACCTGAATCCGCATTTTAGCTTGTTCTTTAGCATGTTGTAGGCGACATCCGAAATGCAGATGGCGCCTGGATCAGCGAAAGCCTCAAGGCGGGCGGCAATATTCACGGCATCGCCGTGCAGCATTCCATCTACGTCGATGACGTCTCCGACATTGACGCCGATTCGGAACTGCGGCCGGAAATTGTTTTCACGGTGCCTATTGGGTATAAGGGAGATCTGCTTCTGAACGGCAATAGCTACCTCAACGGCAACAACAATGCTGTCGAATTCGGCAAGCAAGCCGTCCCCAGCAACGCGGATGATCCGCCCGCAGTTAGACGAAATCTCACGCCTGAAAACATCCAGGCATTCTGCCGTGCTCCAGTAAGACGCTTCCTCATCGTCGCGGACCATACAGCTGTAGCCTTTCATATCGGCTACCATGACGGCGGTCAATTTGCGACGTAGTTTCTGGACATCCGTCATACGGCGTGTTCCTTGCCCTCACCTGCCCAAACGAATGTGATCTTTATTCCTGTAGCGAACCGACTATCTATCCCACTTATACTCTTCAATAAAACACTATAATCAGTGAGATAGGACATGCCTAACGAAATTATGATTGAAGGTCTCTTGGTCCGTGACGGAAACGGCTACCTATACTTTGTTCCGGATGAACACCTTGACCTAACCCAACTACAACTACCGGAAGACCAGCAGCCCGGTGGGGATCCCATGCTGCCCGATGGTGAGGATGGGGACCAACTTCAAAGGCTGCTCAACCACTGTCCTGTCATTTGGGGCATCTGCAATGCTCTGCGGGGTCCGTTCCTACGCCTCGAAGACGAGGTCCCGTTGCTGTCATTGAGCCTGTCCCAGTCCTCATCGACATGTGTTCCAGCCCCGCAGCCGGTCGGGTCGATCGAGCTTGATTGTCTGCAACAGATCGCGGCGGAGACGAGCCCGGCCCTTTCATCTAGGGCTTGGTCCTGGGGCCGGGACTCACTGGCCAAATACCAGCCGAGTCAACATTCCGGACTTCTAGTTCGTGGCGAGGATGGAACGCTGTCCTTCATTCCCGATACGGTGATGGAAGCCTATCGCTTACCTGAAAAGGTCCAGCCCAAATGCCAATCGGAAACATCTCAGGCACTTCAGGAGTTGCTGGATCGCTGTCCGCCCGTCTGGAAAATTCGGAATGCTCTTCGTGGCGAGCCTCTCGAGCAGGACGGCCCTGACGCTGATCTCCTGTCGGTGACGGGGCCTAGCGGGCTCTCATTCCAGGGATCGGCGCCCCGCCAGCGCACCCGGAGTCCCTATCTTACTTCCCTTGCGGACTCCGCAGTGTTGATGCGGTTCAGCGTCAATGATCAGCACTGACCTTTCTGATCATCCTGCAGACGGCGAGGTCGCCTCCTGGGACTCGACTCATGCGGTGGCTGATGCATGGCGACACTCCAGCGGACGCACGGGTGACGTAACCGCCTTATTGCTACGCCTGAAGCGGTGGATGCCGACACTTGGCATTACTCGTGTCGCTGACGCTACCGGGCTTGATAGGATCGGCATACCCGTTGCGATGGCCTCTCGGCCAAACAGCAAGTCACTTTCCGTATCAATGGGCAAAGGGCTAACAATAGAGGATGCGAAACTATCGGCGATCATGGAGTCGGTGGAGTCATGGCACGCTGAAAACATCCTGCTTCCGTTGCGACTGGCGACGCCCTCTCAAATGGTTTCTGTAGGAAAATTAGTAGACCTTTCCAGCTTGCCGCTTGCCACTTCAGCAATCCTGACAGACTGGACAAGACTACTCTGGGTTGAGGGCGAGGACTTGAAAAATCAACGAAGGTCGTGGCTGCCATTCGCTTTTGCTAATCTCGATTTAACGATACCGCTACCAGAAGGTTCCGCTCTGTTCCCGCCGTCCAGCACAGGTCTGGGGGCGGGTTTCACCCGCGGGCAGGCGATCGCGCACGGGTTGGCCGAGGTCATCGAGGCGGATGCTCTATCTTTTTGGGGCTTCCGAACACCATCCGAGCAGGATGCACGACGCATCGACCCTGATCAGGTTGCCGATCCGGTATGCCGGCACCTGCTGCACCGGATTCACGAGGCAGGCCTGCTGGTGGGTCTGTGGGACATCGCCGACAAGATCCTGATCCCGACCTTCCTGTGCCGTATCATGGATGCGGAGGTATGGGGCACGTCACCATTCAGCTGGGTGGATGGATCCGCCAGCCACGTCAATCCGGCCGTTGCACTAGCCGGTGCCATCTTGGAAGCGGCTCAAGGCCGCGTCACACAGATAGCCGGGGCCCGTGACGACAATTATCGAAGTTACTACGGCACATTTCCGGAAGACATTCTGGAAGCGCAACGACAAAGGTTACGGACCCGACCCGGTACGGCGCTTCGTTCCCTGGCCGAAAGGCTAGGCGATGCCTCGCCACGGTGCCTACCAGTCGACCGGGCGCAAGCGGTCGCCATGATGGTCGATCGACTGGACCAAGCCGGTCTGAGCCAAGTTCTGGCCGTTGATCTGACGCAGCAACTGATTGGTATTCCCGTCGTAAAGATCGTAGTTCCTGGGGCAGAGGACGGGTATGAAGCCGCTCACTACCAAGCCGGCCCTCGATTGAGCGCGGCCATGGCATGAAGATCATCGTTTTCCTCGGACCAAGTCTGCCTCGGAGTGAAGCCGCCAGCATTATTGATGCGGAATTCCGGTCGCCCGTTGCGCAGGGCGATGTCTATGAAGCCACACTGATCCGGCCGGACGCAATTGCCATCATCGACGGCTATTTCGGCTTTCAGCCCGCGGTCTGGCACAAAGAAATCCTATGGGCTATGACTCAAGGCATTCATGTATTCGGCGCAGCCAGCATGGGCGCTTGGCGGGCCGTCGAACTTGGTCCTTTCGGTATGGTCGGACATGGCTGGATTTATGAGGCCTATCGCGACGGCAGACTGGAGGGTGAGGACGAAGTCGCGATCACCCACGGTCCTGCTGCGGTCGGATACAAGCCCATCAGCGAAGCACTGGTCAACATGCGGCGAACTTTCGCGTCAGCTGCCGACGCTGGTGTCATGACGGTAGATACTGCGCGCCAATTGGTTCAAATAGCCAAACGACAGTTCTTTCCGAAACGCGATTACGAAGCGGTCATCACCGCAGCACAACTACCGGCTGCCCAAGCTGCGGATCTGTCACATTGGATCCGCCGACATGCGATTGACCAGAAGCGACGTGACGCATCGAGCCTGTTACATTGGTTTAGTCAAAATATCAATTACTTATCGGCGCCAAAGCGTGTCGCCTACCAGTTCAGCGCCACCGTGTTCTGGGCTCAGGCCGTAGAGTTGAAACGCCGCGAGATGTTGTCCCGCTACCCTGGAAGGAAGCTTGATCATGCCCGAATTGAGCAGTTCACTAGACAAACGATGGGCAATGCTGATGTTCAATGCCGGCAACAACGACTTGAGCAATGCAAGCCTTAAAGATTTACGGGAACTCTGCCGCGTCGGCGTTTCGCCGCATACTCACGCGGTGGTTGAAATCGGCATGACTGGTGAGTTCTCTGGTTTCATCCGTTATGAAATAACGGAACCGGATGCCCGCTACGATTCACATGATCCGCGTCGGACTGCTTACCGCATGGTCATCGAGCGAATTCCCGATGCTGCGATAAAGCCCCGCGCCAACGAAGAGAAAACACTCACTGAGTTTCTCAGATGGTCGCGGGAGCGATATCCCAGCGTCCACGAAATCTTGGTCCTCTGGGGGCATGGCGATGGTCAGCGCGTGACCATCGACCTTGCAGGGCGTGCTTTGACTATGAATTCCATCAGGAACGCTTTGAAGAACAGCGAGTACACTCCGAAGCGGCCGCTCACCATCCTAGGCTTCGATGCGTGCCTGATGTCCAATATTGAGAATGCGTACGAATTTAAGGACTTCGTCACTCTCCTGATCGGCTCCCAAGCGCTTGAACCGATCGACGGCTGGCCGTACGATAAGCTGCTGGCTAAGCTCAATACCAATCCTGATCCCCTAACGGTCACCCACAGCCTAATCGCTGATTATATTTCCAGCTATCACGAGAGACTTCCCTTCGGCATCTGTCTCGCCGTGGTCGAATTGAAAAAGCTTGATCACCTCGCGTTATTAGTGAGTGATTTGGGCACTTACCTACAAAAGAATGTGACGACCTTGTATGGGGATATCCGGAAAAGTCGCATTTATGCTCAGTCCTTCCTGCACATCGGCTTCGTCGACCTGTTGGATTTCACCAGGAATGTTGCCAATCGTTCAGGCGACGAACATCTCCTCAAGCTTGTAAAGGATATGGCAGCAGCCCATGCCAACTGCATTCGTGCCGAAAAGCTTGGTTATACCGTCAAGGATGCAAGCGGCCTGTCCATCTGGTTTCCATCATTCCGCAAGCAGTTCGAAAAGGGCCGCGACGCTTACACTAGGCTGGCCTTCAGCGCTGAACACTCAGGGTGGCTGAATTTTCTTGACCTGTATCATGCCCGGTCACCTGCCGAATGATATGCTGAACAGCCAGACCTTCATCCAGAATCCGTTGATCCTGGTCACAGCAGCCAGTCAACATTAGCCCGATCGGTAATGAAGCCAAGTTGGTTTGCCAGGGTAGAGTCAATGAACTGCTGTCGGCCAAGTTTGCAAACATGGTGAAGGTCAACATGCGCCTGTTGAGCTTCATTGCCGCTTCAGCATCCTCCACCTCGTGCCGAAACGGCGGCAATAGACATACAGCCGGCGTCAGAAGCGTGCCATGGTGGCGGATTAGTGCTTCCAAGGCTGACTTGAACTGCTTCCTCCAAGCCTGCATGCGAGCGTATTCGCGTGATGCGATCGTTCGCCCACTCTCGATCAGATCTCGGACAGCAGGTTCATAAAGATGGCCACGCGTTTCGAGCAATCTACGATGCCAAGCGTATATCTCGAACGCAGGGATTATGGAAAGCGGTTCGACTGCATCAACTTCATCGAATAAATTGGAGGGCACATATGAGATCTGGGCTCCAGCGTCCCGTAGAACACTCACTGCGTGTCGAAAAGATTGCCATACTGCCTCATCACAATGCCGAACGACGTAAGTTTCCGGAATGGCGAAGCGGAGAGCCTGAGTCTGGGAGCAGGCGATGAAATTGGTATCAAGCCCGCCGGTCAGGGCCGTGTCCATGGTTATGCATGTTTCGACTGTTCGCGCGACGACGCCAACTGCCTCCATACTGCGGGCAACTGGGATAACCCCCATCAGGGAAAAGCGCTTACGGCTCGGTTTGTAGCCGACAAGGCCGCAGAAGGCCGATGGAATGCGCACGGATCCACCCGTATCTGTTCCTAGGCCTGCGGTCGTGATATCAAGTGCCGTCGCCACACTGATGCCCGATGAGGAACCTCCTGGTATCCGGTCGGCATCAAAAGGATTTTTCGGCGTTCCGAATACCTCGTTGATGCCGAGGCTGGATTGTCCGAATGCCGACATCGTCGTGTAACCCAGTAGTACGGCGCCGGAACGACGCAATTTTGCAATCACCGGAGCGTCTCGCATGGCCGGAGCATCGTCGTCGAAAACATGGGAGCCTGCATGGGCGATGTGCCCCTTGACCCGGAATACGTCCTTGATCGAAACCGAAAGTGCCGGCGATAAACCATCGCAGCGTGGTGGATCTGCCTGGTCATCCAGCATCCTCGCGGCCCAAAGCGCTTCTGCCTCAAACAATTCAGTAAAAATTCCTTGTGTTCTTCGCGCAGCTTCGATTCGAGACCGGATATAGGAAGTTGCAGACTCCGAAGATCGTAAAACGTCGCTTTGCTCGCAAACACGTCTGCTCATCATGACACTCCGTTGGCGCAACATCTCATTTCCGTTAAGTTATTTTACTAACATTATCGCCTACATTTTATTGTTCCCTTGACCTATAAAGTTAACACCCACCAGGCTTAATCTGTAAGCGTCGTCTGGCGGGCACCTTGCGTGATCTGACAGTCGCTCCAGGATTGGAAGTTCGGTCGTATCCGAAGGTTGGTAGGAATTGCTGAGGGCGCATTCTGTAGAAGCCGAGTGAGAAACTGTTCGCAGAGGGGGCGTGCCTGCCGGTGCTGATCGGGATGCTACTTTGAGGGGAATGAGGGCTGCCGCACGGGAGGGCGATGGGCTATGTCCGCCGGCGTGTTGCGCGGAGGGGGAAGAGGCAAGGAAGGCCCCATTCCCCGAGTTGATCATGCGATGCGGACGGAGTTCGGGCGTCCCAGGTCGAGCATTCGGTTAAGGACCGCAGCGGCGATCGCGACCTCGGCGGCGCGGGCGGTCTTGTCCCCACGCGTGGTGTAGCAGCGCCCGTTCCGGGGCAGGCCTGAAGGGAGGCGTAGCCGACCGGAGGGCCTGCCCCGGAACGGGCGGTCATCGTGGTTCTCGGGTAAAGTCTGGTCACCACAACACATACCTGATCCAAGGTGACCACGATGACCGATGAGATGATGACGCTTCGTTCGATGCTTGAAAAGGGCACTGATGCCGACGTGCTGCGCGAGATGATCGGCTTCGCCGCCCAGCGGCTGATGGAACTGGAGATTCAGACGCTGACCGGCGCTGGCCATGGCGAGCGGTCGGCCGACCGCCTTGCGCAGCGCAACGGCTATCGCGACCGTGATTGGGAAACCCGCGCCGGGACGGTCGAGTTGAAAATTCCCAAGTTGCGCAAGGGCAGCTATTTTCCTGGCTTCCTGGAGCCGCGCCGGATGGCGGAGAAGGCGCTGACGGCGGTGATCCAGGAGGCCTACATTCACGGTGTTTCGACCCGCTCGGTCGATGATCTGGTCAAAGCGATGGGGATGTCCGGCATCTCCAAGAGCCAGGTCAGCCGGCTGTGCGAGGAGATCGATGAACGGGTGACTACCTTCCTCACCCGTCCCATCGAAGGCGACTGGCCCTATCTCTGGATCGACGCCACCTACATCAAGGTCCGCCAGAACGGGCGGATCGTCTCGGTTGCCGTGACCATCGCGGTGGCCGTCAACACCGATGGCCGGCGCGAAGTGCTGGGCATGGATATCGGCTGCTCGGAAGCCGAAACCTTCTGGATGGACTTCCTGCGCAAGCTCAAGCGCCGGGGCTTGGCGGGGGTCAAGCTGGTGATCTCCGACGCTCACGAGGGCATCAAGGCGGCTGTGTCCAAGGTCTTTCGAGCAACATGGCAACGCTGCCGGGTCCACACGATCCGAACGCAATCGACCATTCGCTTCGGCGATAGCCTCCCGCCCCGGCGGTGGGTTGCGCAGGGGAATGACATGGCGGATCTCCAGACTGTCATCGTGAACAATGATGCGGTCGATGACGAGGTGCAAGAGTGCCTGCCGATCGGCGAACGAGGCATTCTCCAGCCGCTCCCGCACCCGCCCACAGAACGCCGTCAAGTCCGACATGACCGCGCGGGCCTTGGCTCGCTGTTCGCTTAGGCGATGCTGCTGGTCGAGCTGGAATTCCAGAGCGCGGCGCTGGTCGGCTACTTGCCGGCGGCGCTCGTGCAGTTCCTCCAGGCTGATCACCTCCGCCTGATAGGCGTCGAGCAGACGCCGGTCGCTCCGCGCCAGACTGTCCAGCCGAGACCGCAGCTTTCGTTCGGCATCGGATCCTCCTGCCGCGGCCTGGCCAGCCTCCTCGGCGAACTCGCTGAACCGGGCGAGCAGGCGGTCGGGATCGGCAAGCAGATTACGGACATGATCCCACACCGCCCGTTCAAGATCGTCGGCGCTTACCTGGGCCCGCGGACAAGGGACCGGCCGGGCGGTGTGGACGCAATCCTTGCCGGCGCACCGGTAGTACTGACGCACGCCACTGGCCGTTGCGGCTTTGCGGGTGACACCGTGCATGGTCAGGCCGCACTTCCCGCAAGTCAGCAGGCAGCGCAGCAGGTAGTCATGCTTGGTGTTGTTGCGGAATGACAGGGCGGCGTTGCGTGTCAGTTGGGCCTGGGCGCAGTCCCAGGTCGGCTGGTCGACCAGCGGCGGCACCGGGATTGCGATCCACTCCTCCCGCGGTCGCAGCCGACGGCTCCCCTTGCCCGAGTAGGTAGGCTTGCGGCTACGGGGCTTGCGGGCCGGCAGGTATTCGTAGCGGTTCGAGTAAGCGGTTCCGGTGTAGACGGGGTCGGACAGGATGTGGTGGACCGTCGAGGGCGACCATGGCCGCCGGCCGCAGCGCGGGACCCAGGGGCCGAAGTTCAGCCGCCTGAGGATCTGGCGCAGGGTCAGGTCCTCCCCGACCAGCCAATCGTAAAGCGTGCGCACGAGTTCAGCCGTAAGCGATGCGAGTGCACCCTTCTTCCCGGAACCGGGTCTGTGAGCGAGATTACGCGCGGGTTCACGGAGCACGGAGGGGGCGATGGAGGATGGCGTCAGGCTTCATCCCAGGCTTGAAGCCATGGATGAAGACGGGCCGTATCGGCGGGTCGAGGTGATCACGGGACGGTGTCAACGGCGCGTGTGGACGGCACAGGAGAAGGCGCGCATCGTGGCGGAGAGCGCGGTGCCGGGCGCCAACATCTCCGAGGTCGCGCGGCGGAACGGGGTGAACCGCGGCCTGCTCACGGTCTGGCGCCGGGAGGCAGGTGCGGTCCCGGAAGCGACCCCGGCGCAGACGCCGCTGTTCGTTCCGGTCACGGTGGTCGAGGAGCCTGCGCCCGCTCCTCCGCGGGACCGGCGTCAAGCATCCCGGGAGACGGCGCCGGGCCGGATCGAGATGGATCTGCGCAGCGGGCGGCTGGTGTTCCACGGCGCCGTCGATCCCGGCCTCGCCGCGGCGGTCGTCGCGGCCGCCCGAGGGCGGGGATGATCACGCCGCGTCCCGGCCTCAAGGTCGTGCTCGCCACGCAGCCGATCGATTTCCGCAAAGGGGTCCACGGCCTGGTCGCCCTGGTGGCCGAGGCGCTGAAGGCGGATCCCTACTGCGGTGACGTCTTCGTCTTCCGCTCCAAGCGCAAGGACCGGCTCAAGCTCCTGGTTTGGGACGGTAGCGGATTGATCCTCGCAACGAAGTGGCTGGAGGACGGCGGATTCCCCTGGCCGCCGGTCCGGGACGGCGCGGTCCGGCTGAGCGCGGTCCAGTTCGCGCTGCTGCTCGACGGACTGGAGTGGCGCGCGGCCGCGCCGCCACCCGTGAAGACGCCCCGGTGGATGGGCTGAAGGCGTTGATCCGTCTGGGATGCTGCCGGCTTTTGCGGTATGCTCCGGGGCATGGCCGAGCCTCCCGACCCGCTCCCCGCAGACCCCGCCGAACTGGTCCGGATCATCCGTGATCTGGAGGCCAGGAACGCGGATCTGCAGGCGCAGGTGAAGACCCTGAAGGCGATGATCTTCGGGGCGAAGTCGGAGAGGGCCGCGATGATCGACCCGGAGCAGGGCGTCCTCGATCTCGGCGACCTCGCCGTCGAGGCGGCTCCGGCCGCCAACGACAACGCGGACCGCACGTCCGGGAAGCCGGGGCGGCACCCGCGCCGTCCGGCGAACCGGAATGTCGGCGCTCTGCCCCGGCATCTGCCGCGGGTCGAGACGACTATCGAGCCGGAGAGCACCGCGTGCCCGTGCTGCGCCGGGCCGATGCACCGGATCGGCGAGGACGTCGCCGAGGCGCTGGACGTGATCCCGGCCCTTGTGCGCGTCCTGCGCACCATCCGGCCGAAGTATGCCTGCCGATGCTGCCGCGGCACCCTGGTCCAGGCCGCCGCCAGGCCGCGCGTGGTGGACGGCGGCATGGCCACCACCGCGCTGGTCGCCCACGTGGTGGTGGCGAAGTTCGCCTGGCACCTGCCGCTGTACCGGCAGTCCCGGATGTTCGCCGGCCAGGGCATCGCGCTGGACCGGACGACGCTGGTGTTCTGGGTTCGCCGGGCGGCGTGGTGGCTGAAGCCGCTGTACGAGCGGCTGCTGCTCTACATCCGATCCCAGGAGCGGGTGTTCTGCGACGAGACGCCGTTGCCCCGGTTGGATCCCGGACGGGGCCGCACCAGGATCTGCCAGCTGTGGGCCCAGGCGGTGGACGACCGCCCCTGGCAGGGACCGGCCCGACCGGCGGTCGGCTACGTGTTCGCCGAGGGGCGGGACACGGCGGCGATCCAGGACCAGCTGGCGGGCTTCGACGGGCTTCTCCAGGTGGACGGCTATGTGGCCTACAAGGCGCTTGTCCGCCGCCGGAGGCGGGCGACGATCCGGCTCGTCTTCTGCCTGAGCCATGCCCGCCGCAAGTTCGTGGCGGTGTTCAGGACGACCCGGTCGGAGGTGGCGCGGGAAGTGATCGGGCGCCTCGGTGAGGTCTACGCCATCGAGGCACGCATCCGCGGCACGACGGCGGAGACCCGCCTGCGGGTCCGGCAGGACCGGTCCCGGCCGATCCTGGAAGCTCTGAAGGTCCGGCTGATGGCGGTGCGGGCGGAGATCTCCGGCCAGTCGAGCCTGGCCAAGGCGATCTCCTACACCCTGGGTCACTGGGACGGGCTGGTCGCCTTCCTCGAGGACGGCCGCATCGAGGTGGATACCAACACCGTGGAGAGACTGATGCGCCCGATCGGGTTGGGCCGCAAGAACGCCCTGTTCGCCGGCTCCGCGGCGGGCGGCCGGGACTGGGCGATCCTCGCCTCGCTGATCAACAGCGCCAGGCTGAACGGCCTCGACCCGTTCTCCTACCTGGCCGACGTGCTGGAGCGCATCGTGTCGGGTGCCGTGAAGGCCAACGATCTCGACCGCCTGCTGCCGTGGGCATGGAAAGCCGAGCGGGGCGCCGATGCCGGGACGGTCCGGGCGGCATGACGGCCGAGCCCGCTGCGCAGACCGGACCGGCGGCGCCCAGGGCGATGCAGGACGCGGAGGAGCTCGAAGCGTACCAGCGGGGCCGGGCGGCGCCGGTGTCGCGGCTGGACGGCCTCGACGGCTACCTGACCGCCGTGCTGATCGGGCCGAAGTTCCTCGATCCGCGGATCTGGCTCGGCGACCTGCTGGGCGACCACGCCCTGCTCGCCGCGGAGAGCAGCCGGGAGCACCGGGCCGTCCAGGCCGTGGCGGACCACCATAACCGCCTGTCGGAGACGATGGCGCAGTTCCCCGGCCTGTACCGGCCGCATCTGGCGCCGCACCACGCAGGAGGGCTGGACCCGATCTTCTGGTCCCTCGGGTTCCTGGTGGCCACCCGGCTGGCGCCGCGCGCCTGGAAGAGCGTGACCAACCCGGGCAAACCGGAACATGCTCCGTTCCAGGCCCTGGGCCCCGTGCTGTTCGGCACGGCGGCCATCGCCGAGGCCGACGTCCCGGCCGTAGCCAAGGCCATCCTGGAGTTGCGCGAACACTTCAAGGCCCGCCGCAACCGATCCATGCGGTGATCACGCAGCCAAAGGCCAAGGGTCCGCTCGCATCGCTTACGTTCAGCCTCCTCGTCGTCGATGGCGAGTTGGCCGCACGTGCCGTCCTGGCGTGGCCGGTAACGGTAACCGTAAGGCGCATGGGGGCCGATGAACTGCCCGGCCTGTAGACGCCGAGTGAATGCTGGCCCTTCCGCAAACCCGGTGGAACTTGATGCAGAGAGCTGCTGGGATGCTCACATAAAGGGCATCAGCTCCCTCTCAACCTGTATCGCTCTTGATCACCGAACCCCTGTTGTCCCTGTTGCCGGACGGGCTCGTCGTTGACCGTGTCGAGCTCAGTTCCGGGCTCGTCACCGTGCATGCTCGATCGGCTGACCTGACCGCCTGCTGTTCGATGTGCGCCATGGGCTTTGTCACACGAACTGAACTGACTCGCAGAGGGCCGGGAGCCATCGACTGGTTCAGGCGGCCACGACTGCAGCATTCCACTCGGCCATGGCCTGCGCCCGGAAGGCGCGTAGGGTACGGCGGGAAATCAGATGGCGCTGGAGGTTGAAGGTGTTGTAGGTGGCGGCATGCATCGAGACGAAGCGCTGGGCGGAGCCCGGCGACTTGAACCGCTGCATCTTCCGTTCTCGTCGGCGGAGTGGCTGGTGGGAGACTTCGGCCCGGTTGTTCTGGTAGACCCCTTGTTCATGCTCGGCGCTTAGTCCGATTTCCTTGAACGCGGCGCCGTAGGAGCGCAGCTTGTCGGTTGTAATCCGGGTCGGAACAAAGCCGTGCTTTTTGAGCAGCTTGCGGATGAGCTTTCGGGCCGCGGCTTTGTTCCGCCGGTGCTGGATCAGGACTTCCAGCACCTCGCCCTCATCATCAACCGCCCGCCACAGGTACATTTGCCTGCCGTTGATCCGTACAACCATCTCATCAAGATGCCAGCGCGAGCTAGGTCTGCATCGCAGCTGCCGAAGGTTGCGCGCGATCGCCGGGCCGAACTTGCCGACCCAGCGCCGGATTGTTTCGTAGGAGACATCCAGTCCGCGCTCCGCCAGCAGGTCCTCAACGTCCCGGTAGCTCAGCGTGAACCGGAGATAAAGCCACACGGCATGCTGGATGACGGCGGGCGGGAACTGGTGACGGGCATATGAGATCGGCTTCATTCAGGCAAATTATCGTCGCCGCTGACGGAGCGCCACCGTTCTCGTGACAACGCCCGATGGCAGCTTCGGCCTGCTGACCGGATAGCTTGCGGGCATGAAGGTGGTCGCCGAGGATGCGCTTGTATCTCGACATCGCGGTTTCCGCCATGGAGCGCTTGCCGTAGCCGGTTTCTGTTATTCGGCGTGCAAAGTTGGGTTCTTCGTTCTTTTGTGTGCACAGCTTATGGAGGAATTTCAGGCTATGTTTTCACCTAAGCAGCTGCCATGACGCGGCTGCGTAGGAGATCGAAACCGGCGCGGCCGTACATGGTGCGCTTGACGACTTTCAGCCGGTTGATCTGGCCCTCGACCGGACCGGTGCTCCAGGGTAGCGTCAAGGCGGCGTGGACGGCTTCGACATCCTGACGGAGGCTCCGGGCAAAGCCTTTGAAGCCGCCTTCTTCGGCGGCGCTGATCCAGCCGTCGAGCTGGCCGGCCAGACCCTGCTTGATCATAGTCGAGAATGCCTTCGCCAGATCGACCGCCTGGGCGATCGGCGGCGACAGCTCAAGCAGCGCCGTCGTGAACCGGCGCTCCTCCGCATCCAGCTTGTCCGGTTCGCTCATCAGCATCCGCGCGGCTTTGCGCGTCGTGGGCGGCGGTGCCGGCTTCGCCGAGGACTTGGCGGGAGAAGTCCGTTTGGCAAGCTGATCCTCCCGGCGGCGCCGGGCGGCCCATTGCTTGACGACACCGTCCTGTCCGGCGAAGCCCCGATCGCGGATCTCCCGCCATAGCCCGGCGCCGTTGCGGTATCCGGCATCCCAGCGCGTCTCCAAGTAATCCCGGAACGGGTCGAGAATGCTCCGGCCCCGGTCGGCGTGGAGCCAGGTCGGAGCCCGCCCGGCGCGCAGCCAGCGCCGGACCGTCTTGCGCTCGACGCCGAGCATTCTGGCCACCGCCTTGATCGACATCCCCTGCGCGCGCAGCCGAACCGCTTCCTCGAAGCGGGCCTCTCGCTGGCCACGCGCCTCCAGTGACCGACGTTCAGCTTTGTTGGGAGACGGCATCCCGACTCCATCCGCGCCATCGGCACAATTGTCGTTGGCGACCGTCTCGA